>CAYMLL010000217.1:7108-12441 GCA_964390645.1 uncultured Planctomycetia bacterium
TTAGTGGGTGGGGTGGGGCCGCACGGGCGTGGCCGGGGGAATGAGCGCCGCGGGGGGCGAGGGGGCCGAGCCGCGGGGGCCCCTCGAGGCCCGCCTCATCAGTCGACGAGGCATGTTCCAGCTCTTCCTCGCGGAATACGACGCGGCCCGAGAGTCCCTCGGTGAAGCGCTGTCGATCGCCGAGCAGACCGGGGATCGTGAGCTCGAGGCGGCCTCCTTGCAGCTCATCGGCACGGGCCATTACCTGCAGGGAGATTACGACGACGCGCTGAGACCCTTCGAGCGCGCCCTCACGATTCGACGGGACCTCGCAGACCACTACCGGGCCGGCTCTCTCGAGTCGAATATCGGCCTGATCCACTTCGACCGCGGCCTTCTCACCGCCGCCGAGGAGCGCTTCCAGAGCTCACTCAAGTGCTTCCGTCGCGCCGGCGTCCGCGCGGGCGAGGCCGGCAACCTCGTCAACCTCGGTCTCGTCCACACGAACATGGGCCGCTTCGAGCGCGCGCTCGACTACATCTCGCAGTCGCTCGAGATCCGTCGCGAGATCGGCGACCGTCGCGAAATCGGCACCGACCTCGGCAACCTCGCGGAGGTGTGGATGCGCATCGGGCTGTTCGATCGCACCACGCCGCTGCTCGACGAGGCCATCGAGATCGCCCGAAGGGTCGAGAACTACCTCTCCCTGTCGATCAACGAGTCACGGCGAGGCCTCGTCGAGCTGCTGCAAGGCGACGCGGAGTCCGCGAGCGTCCGGCTGGACTCCGCGAGGGAGCTGGTCGAGCGCGTCGGCGGTCACTCGCAGAAGATCGCCGTCTGGACAACCCTCGCACGATGCCGCCTGCGGGTCGAGGACGCGGACGCCGCGCTCACCCTGATCGACACGGCGCTGGAGCTGGCACGGCGCGCCAGCATCCGCAACGCGACCGTCGAGCTGAGCGGCCTTCGTGCGCGTGCGCTTCTCGACCTCGAACGCCTCGCCGAAGCCGACGAGACCTCCGCCGAGGCCGTCAGCGCGCTGGAGGAGTTCCCCGGCTGGCTCGACTGCTCGCAGGAAGTCTGGTTCACACGCTACCTGACTCTCGACGCGCTGCACCGTCGCGGCAACCCGGACGTCGACCCCGACGCCGCGCTGCGCCGGGCACACGACTGGCTCCACCGCAAGGCCGACGCCTTCGAGGACAGCGAGCTGCGCCGTGCGTTTCTCGAGAACATCTCCGCCCATCGCGAGCTCGAGCGCCTCCACCGGGAGCTCGAGACCCGCGTACGCGAGGAGACGACGAAGCGCGAACGCTCGTTCTACGAGATCGCCAGGAGCCTGACGTCGATACTCGAGCTCGATCCGCTTCTTGATCGTCTCCTGGAGCTCGCGATCGCGACAACGCAAGCGGAGAAGGGGCTCATCCTCCTGCGGTCCAGGGACGGCAAGCTGACGACGCGCGCGGCTCGCGGCATGCCGAAGGAGTCCGTCGAGGACGCCGCCGAGATCTGCCAGAGCGTCATCGCCGATGTCACGACCGGCGCCGAGCCGGTGCTGGCGACGGACGCGAGTTCCGACGATCGGTTCCGGGATCGAAACAGCATCATCTCGTTCCGGATTCGCACGCTGATGTGCGTCCCGCTCGCGCGGCGCGACGAGGTACTCGGCGCGGTCTACGTCGACGGTCGAGGATCATCGAAGTTCTCGACGGACGACCTCGACTACCTTGTCTCCTTCGCCCAGATCGCCGCGATTGCAGTCGACAACGCACGACTGATGGGAGGGCTCCGGCGAGAGAATCATGACCTGCGCCAGGAGTTCGACACGCGCCATCGATTCGAGAACCTGGTCTGCCGGAGCCCGGCGATGGAGCAGCTCGCGCACGTTGTCGACAAGGTCGCACGGACGGAGGTGTCGGTGCTGCTCGCCGGAGAGACAGGAACCGGAAAGTCGGTCATCGCGCGGGCCGTGCATCTGGCGAGCCCGCGCCACGAACGTCCCTTTGTCACCGTCGACTGCGGCGCGCTCCCCGAGAATCTCCTGGAGAGCGAGCTCTTCGGCCACAGGAAGGGGGCCTTCTCCGGCGCGGTCTCCGACCGTGTCGGCCTCATCGAGGAGGCGCAGGGCGGCACGCTCTTTCTCGACGAGATCACCAACACGACGCTCGACCTCCAGGCGAAGCTGCTGCGAGTGCTGCAGGAGGGCGAGATCCGCCGGGTCGGCGACAACGATGTCCGCAAGGTCGACGTGCGCGTCCTCGCGGCGACGAACACATCGCTGCGCGAGGCGGTCGACGCGGGACGCTTCCGAGAGGATCTCTACTACCGCCTCGACGTCCTGCCGATCGAGGTGCCGCGGCTCCGTGACCGTCGCGAGGACATTCCGGCTCTCGCGGTGCACTTTCTCGACAGGAGCAGCAAGCGCGCCGGCAAGCCCTTCGCCGGCTTCACCGAGGACGCGATGCGCCTCCTCGAGAACGCTCGCTGGAAGGGAAACGTCCGGGAGCTCGAGAACATGGTCGAGAAGATCGTCGTCCTCTGCGACGACGATCGCGTCAGCGGTGAGTTCGTCCGCAGGCTGCTGCCCCGGGGTGAAGAGATCCAAGGAGAACACTCGATCGCCGCCACTGCGCCGGCCCCGACGTCTGCTGGCGCAAGCCCCCGACCCGATGCGGCGGACGACGTGACGTTAGAGGAGTTCGATCGACTCTGGCTCGATGCGGAGCGGCGCTTCCTCCTCGAGCTGGTCGAGCGATCGAGCTGGAACCTCTCCGCCGCGGGCCGGCTCGCCGGGGTTCGCAATCGCAACACGCTGGTATCGCGACTCAAGAAGCACGGACTTTCGCGCCCGACAGCAAGAAGGGAAAACGACTCGCCGTGAACCGAGATGACGAAACGCAGGTCGCACGGAAAATCGGGCTGAGCTCGGCACGTCGTCACATTTTCCTCTGTTGTGACCCGACGAAGCCGAAGTGCTGCGACAGGGAGCGTTCGATCGCCGCATGGAAGCATCTCAAGCGCCGCCTGAAGGACCTCGGAGCCGCCAGGCGAGGCGAAGTGCAACGCACGAAGGCGGACTGTCTGCGGATCTGCACCGGCGGCCCGATCGCCGTCGTCTACCCCGAAGGCGCCTGGTACCGTGAGTGTGATCAGGCGAATCTCGACCGCGTCATCGACGAGCACCTCGTCGGCGGAGAGGTGGTCGAGGATCTGCTCATCGGCCGATTCCCGCTCGACACGCCGTCTCAGGACACCCCGTCTCGGGACACCCCGGCCACTCGCCGCGGCTGACGCTCACTCCGAGCTCGAGTCCTCTGCCTTCTTGAGGCCGAGACTGACCGAGTTGATGCAGTAGCGCAAGCCGGTGGGCGCCGGTCCATCCTCGAAGACGTGGCCGAGATGGCCGTTGCAGCGCGCACAGTGCACCTCGGTGCGCACGGAGAAGAAGCTCCGGTCGGACTCGGTGCCGATCGCGTCCGCGGCGACCGGCTGGTAGAAGCTCGGCCAGCCGGTGCCCGACTCGTACTTGGCTTCGGAGTCGAACAGCTCGTTGCCGCAAGCGGCACAGACGTAGGTGCCCTTCTCCTTCGAATTCCAGTACTCGCCGGTGAAGGCCCGCTCGGTGCCCTGCTTGCGCAGGACGCGGTACTGCTCCGCAGTCAGCTTCTCACGCCACTCAGCGTCGCTCAGCGCCGTCTTCTGCTCGGTATCACCGCTGACCGCGTCACCGCTACCCGTATCGTTCATCACGTCTCCCTCGCTCACCGCCGACCGCGAGCGTCCCACACCGTCACAACCGATCACGCTCTGGACCGCGACGACGATTGCCAGCGTCCATGCATTACTTCGCCACATTCTCTTCGATCCTCGGTCTCCGTATCTTTCCAGGAAACTGCACGACGGCGAGGGGCTCGCCCTCACGCTCGGCATCTTCACTTCTTCTTCGCCTTCCCCTTCTTCTTCCTGGCGCGCGCCGCCCGCTCGATCTCGCGGCGATCGCGAGCCGTGATGACGTCGATCGGCGGCACGCCCCGCAGATATTCGCCGACACCTCGGTCGTCTCCCTCATCCGACCGTGTGAGAATCTCGTTCAGCTCACCGTCCGCCTGCGCCTGGAGCCGATCATAGAGCTCTTGCAGCGCGGATTCCAGACGCCGCCGCAGGAGACTCGCGGTCTGCACCGCCACCGCCTCGTCGTAGGTCGCAAGAGCCGCCCGCAGCTTGCGCCCGTCGGCGCCGTGCTCGTCAACGAGGCGCTCCGCATAGCCGTATGCGCTCGTGAACTCGCCGTCTCCGTCTCCGTCGATCCACACCGGATTGGTGGCGCCGATCACGTAGCGATCGGCCTCCCCCCAGGTCCAGTACGTGGCATCGAGCGGCGGACCGGTCGCGACGACGACCAGATGAGCATCTCGGTGCGGCGTAGTGAACTTCAGTGTCCGGCGGTACTTGACGACGTCGTCCGCCCCGTGCTCGATCTTCTCGCTCCGGACCTTCTCGCCGTTGAGGTAGAGGTCGACGCGGTCGGCGGCGATCCACCTCGGCGCCTGCACCTCGACCTCGACGTCGATCTCGTCGCCGAGTCCCGTCGCGAGGTCACCGACCACGAACCTCCCGTCGACGCGCACCTTCGCAAGCAGACCCATGCTGACGAGGAGGCGACCTGCGAGAAAGCTGTCGACCACGCTGGCGACGTCGATTCTGTCGGGGTCGTCGGTCGCACTCTCGATGTAGGTACGGCACTGCCCAATCGGGTGATCGACCGTGTGCGAGTCGGCGCCCGCAACCGCCGCGATTCGATAGCCGCGGTTGAGGAGCGCGAACCAGTCGGTGAAGTTGAGCGCCGGCGTCTTCAGCAGACCCTTGCCGTTGAGGACCTCGACGGCGTCGAGCCCGATCCACGGATCGTCGCCAGGCATCTCGCCGGAGACCGGGTGAATCTTCATCGCCTTCCACGGACCCTCGTCGAAGCTCGGTCGACGCGGGTGATTCGCGATGACGACGCGCACTCCCGGGGTTGCCCGCAGCCCCTTGATCAGCTGCACCCAGTCCTCGTGCTTGTGATTCGCCGGCTTCGCCTGCCCATCGATCGGGAAGGCGTTGAAGTGACCGATCGACGTCGTGAACTCGTTGCCGATGATCGATCGGTAGCGCCCCTTGACCCCCACTCTCTTCTCGACGGGGCGATAGTCGGTGTGGTGATTGTGATCCGTCGCGACAGCCACCTCTACCCCCTCGCCCGCGATCGTCACGACGCGCTCCTCGACGCTGGCATCGCCGTGCTTGCTGTAGGTCAACGTGTGGACGTGGGTATCACCCGCGAGGTAGCCGGTGGTGTGCGGCGGCCCCGCCCC
>CAYMLL010000217.1:12451-13742 GCA_964390645.1 uncultured Planctomycetia bacterium
TGGCAAGACACGATTCTTTGCGCAGCAACTTCCAGGAGGGCCCATCAGGTCCCGGGGGGGGGCCCCCCCCCCCGCCCCCGGGGGGCGCCCGAGACTCCTCATCTCCTCCCCGGCGAGCTCGAGATCGACGCGACCGAGACCGTACTCGAAGCCACGTGTCGCGTAGATTCGATAATGTCCGGCCGGGAGAAGCAGGTCGAGCTTGCCGTCGAGGGTGTAAACAACGCCCTTGCGCACCGCGACCCGATCGTGCTTCTCGATGTGGAGGTCGATGCGCTCCTCCTTCTTCCTCGACGATCCGCTGACGCGGGTCACCGTGATCCGACACGGCAGCGGTGAGGAGTCTGCCGCGTCACGAACACGAACCTTGACCTCGACGAGCCGCAGCGCTGACGCCAGCGACCGGGCCTCGAGCCGGACCGGACCGATCCAGATGTCGTCCGTGTTCTTCTTCTCTGTTTGCACCGTGAAGATGTTCTTGCCGTCGAGGAGAAAGCCGGGCGGGACCTTGAGAATCTGGTTGCGCTCGCCCTTTCCCGTCTCGAGTGAACCGACCTCCTTGCCGTTCAGGAGCAGCTTCCACGAATTGCCGACCTCACCCGAGCGCACCCGCAACACGTGCTCGGTGTTGTTCGCGCGCGCTGTGAACTCGATCTCCAGACGGCGCCGGTGATGCGGCTTCACGGCCGTGAACTCCTTCCACCCCTTCTTCTCGCTGTCGCCGAGGTGAAAGACAGCATCGGTGATCTCGACGCTCCGGAACTTCGCCGGCGCCGGAACCGTCAAGAGAGCGCAGAGGAGGACCGACGAGTGCATGGACAATTGCCCTGACGTCGCAATTCGTGCCTTGTTCGAGTAGCCTGACCGACCGCAGGGGCAGGACCCTCTGATGGATTGTCGCGCATCACGCCAGCTTCGCAAGCTCCAACGACCTCACCGCGACACGGCGGGTCCCCCACCACCACGCACACCGCAAGAATCGACAAGCCCCGGAAAGGACTGCGGCCGATGACACGAGAGCTGGTTCACACGATCCGGTCGACGATTCGCAAGCACTCGGGTTCCCACCGCACGGCACAGATCGAAGGTCGCGACACGCCTGTCGACTTCGGCATGCACGGCGGCATCCTCTCGTTCTACAGGAGCAAGTACGGAGTCGAGGTCGATCGGGAGCGACCGGCGACGCTCGACTACCTGGTCGCATCGGTCGCGGGCTGACTCTGCGGCACCCTTGCCGGCGCGCAGGAAGCGCGCAAAATCATCACCCACGACACGCTCCTGGCCCAGGTCC
>CAYMLL010000218.1:0-2569 GCA_964390645.1 uncultured Planctomycetia bacterium
GAGCGTGAAGAGACGGAAGGCACCAACGAGAGCTCCGTACCAGCTTCCCGACCAGGAGAGAAAGAAGACCCAGCACCAGAGCGTCGACAGCGTCTGGACCCGCATTCGCGACAGCACGTTGAACGCGACGAGCTGGCGGCGGCTCACCGGTGCGGGAAAGAGGAAGTCGATTTCCGCCGGCTTGAAGTACAAGGATCTCGTCGAGACGCCGCAGATCAGCAGCCCGAGAAGCAAGGCCGGTGGCCCCCAGATCCGCAACGAGTCGGCTGTCTGTCTGAGGGCCTCCTCGTCCGTGTCTCGCGTGAGCGTCTCCAGAATTCGTTGACCGAGGATCGCTGTGACAAAGAGTGCGAAGCCGCTGCCGACGACGACGCCCTTGACCCCACGGAGCCTGCGGCGAAGGACCCGAAAGGTGCCGACCGACTCGACGCGAAGAAGGTACAGCAGTCCTCGATTCACGGCTCCCGCGCCTCGTCGCCGCGCGGTGGGCCCTCGGCTCCCTCGGTGGCCTCGAAGAATATCTCCTCGAGCGACGCGTCGTCCTGCAGCGAGCCGAGCCGGTCGAGAATCTCCTCCTTGGAGCCTTCGACGAGCTTCTTTCCCCGGCGGAGGATCAGGAATCGTCCGCAGAGCGGCTCGATCTGTCCGAGGAGGTGGCTCGAGAGGATCACTGCGGCACCGTCGGCAGCGCGTTGGCGCAAGGCGTCGTAGACCGTGCGAATGCCGCGTGGGTCGAGCCCGGTGAGTGGCTCGTCGAGGAGCAGCACGTCCGGATTGTGGAGGAGAGCGCACGCCACGGCGACCTTCTGGCGCATACCACGCGACAGCTCGTCAGCGAGCTTTTTCTCGTGCTCCGTGAGCTCGAGCCGCTCCACCCAGACCGCCGCGCGATCCTGCCAGGAGTCGACGTCGTAGATGCGAGCGACGAACTCCAGGTGCTCTCGGACGGTCAGGCTGGAGAAGAGACTCGGATCGTCGGGGACGAGAGCGAGCCGGCGTTTCGCCTCGATCGGCTTTCGCGCGATGTCGTGACCGGCGATAACGAGTGTGCCCGACGAGGGAGGCAGGATGCCGGCGAGGGATCGCAGCGTCGTTGTCTTTCCGGCCCCGTTCGGTCCGACGAGCCCGAGAATCGTGCCTCCCTCGACGACGAAGCTCAAGTCGTCGACGGCCTGTCGCTCGCCGTAGGCCTTGGAGTAGTTGCGTACCAGGATCATATGATCGCGGATCGAGAATAGGCAAGGGACGGTGGCACGTCAAACATGCGCTTCGGTCCGTCCTCCGGACGGGCTCTGGCTCCCTCACGGATCCGGGCGGTTCCCGGAGCGGTCCTTGTCCTCTCGGCGCCGGCGGACCGGGCGCTGCGAAGCTCCGTCCTTTCAAGCGTCGAGCGTGGCGGTCAAGGCGGAAGGCTTGAAGCCCGTCCCCCGCCGGTGTAGCTTCTGCCCGATGCCGTTCCTCGCGCCTGACCTGTCCGTCGTGTTTCACCCCGCCGCGGCTCGACGGCGTCCGGGATCGGACGACTGGCTGCTGTCGGTGCGTGGGTGGGTGTTCGCCCGCCGGGAGGGCAGTCTGCGTCGGCGTCTCGGAATCCTGCTGTTGCGGCGGGCGTTGAGACTGCGGCGGGACGAGGATGAGAGCGATATCTTCGTGCGACGCGCGCGGGCCATCCTCGTCGACCCCGTCGGTGGGGTGCAGGTCTCGCTGACCGTGGGAGGCGAGGTCGTGAGGCTCGATCCCGCCGGCAAGGATGGTCACTTCCGGGAAGTCGTCCTCGTGCCCGGGTCGCTTCTGAGCGATCTCGTGGTCGAGAGCGGCCAGCACCCGCTTCGCGTCGAGATCGCTTGTGTCGAGCGGCCGGCGTCCGTCGCGGGAGGCTGGCTCCTCGAGGACGACGGAGTTTCCGTGATCAGCGACATCGATGACACGATCAAACGCACGGATGTTCAGGACAAGAGTGAGCTCCTGCGCAACATCTTCCTGAGAGAGCACGAGGCGATTCCGGGCATGGTCGACCTCTACCAGCGGTGGGCCGAGGCGGGCGCGGCATTTCACTACGTGTCGAATTCTCCGTGGCAGCTCTTCGGTGATCTTTCCACGTTCCTGTCCGGGACCGGCTTTCCCGAGGGCGATTTTCACCTGCGTCCATTCCGCTGGAGAGCGTACCTCACCACCGAGCTCCTCGGCTGCGCGGCGACACACAAGCGGGATAGCTTGCGTGCGATCATCGCCGCCTTTCCGCAGCGGCGATTTGTGCTCGTGGGTGACGCCGGGGAGCGGGACCCCGAGGTCTACGGAGCCCTCGCACGTGAGTTTCCAGGCTCCGTCGCCCTCGTTCTCGTGCGCGAGTTCCAGGGAGCGGAGCTTGGGGCGGCTCGTGCTGCCGACTGCTTCCGTGGCGTTCCTCGGGAGAGCTGGCTGACCTTTCGGGATCCGGCAGAGATCGACTTCGACGTTCGTGCGATTTGACTTCGCGCCTCGTCTCGGCGAGAGTATCGGGCATCGTGGACGCCCCCGCGGGGCGGGCAGTGGGGAGAAAGGATAAAAAAAAAAAATATAAAACCAAAAC
>CAYMLL010000218.1:2579-13684 GCA_964390645.1 uncultured Planctomycetia bacterium
GTTCGGGGCTGGTGGCGGCGAGAGTATCGGGCTTCGGGGACGCCGACGGGCGGCGTCCTGTCGTGAGAAGGTATCGAGATCATCATGTCCGACGCTACCGTGAAGAACGAACAGAGCTACGAATTCCAGGCGGAGATCCGCCAGCTCCTCGACATCCTGATTCACTCGGTCTACACGTCGAAGGACGTGTTCGTGCGCGAGTTGATCTCGAACGCCGCGGACGCGTTGGAGAAGGTCCGCTTCTCGAAGGTGCGTGGCGAGGAGGTCCTCGATCCCGACAGGGTCGAGGAGATTCGGATCGACTCGCGCGAAGAGGACGGCAAGAAGATTCTGGTGATCGCCGATAGCGGTATCGGTATGGATGCCGAGGAGATCCGTACGAACCTCGGCACCATCGCGCACAGCGGTGCGACGGCGTTCCTCGAGAATCTGACCTCGCAGGAAGGGGGCGAGTCGCCGGATCTCAGCCTCATCGGTCGCTTCGGCGTCGGCTTCTACTCGGTCTTCATGGCCGCTGACAAGGTCGTTGTGACAAGTCGCTCCGCCGTTCCCGACGCGGTCCCTGTGGTGTGGACGAGCGATGGGCTCGGGAGCTACTCCGTCTCCGAGCCGTCCGCGTCGGACGTGCCACGTGGGACTCGTATCGAGATCTGGCTGAAGGAGGAGGAGGGCCGCTTCGCCGACCTCGATGCCGTGCGTGCGGTGATCACGAAGTACTCGAACTTCGTTCCCTTTCCGATTCTGGTCGGTGACGAGTCGTTCAACCGTGTCACTGCCCTGTGGCGTGAGCAGCCGGCTCGGGTCTCGGACGAGCAGCGCCAGGAGTTCTTCGAGTACCTGACGCACGACGGCAACGAGTCCTTTCTCGATCTGCACTTCTCCGTCGAGGCGCCGCTGCAGTTTTCGGCTCTGCTTTTCGTTCCGAAGGAGAACGCCGAGCTCGTCGGCTTCGGTGAGCGGGACGTCAGCGTTCAGCTCTATGTCAAGCGCGTGCTGATCGACTCCGACAACAACGATCTGCTGCCGAAGTACCTGCGCTTTGCGACCGGTATTGTCGAATCCGAGGACCTGCCGCTCAATATCTCGCGCGAGACTTTGCAGGAGAACTCGATTGTCCTGAAGATCCGTGACACCCTGACGCGCAAGCTGCTCGATCTCTTCCTTGACCTCGCGAAGGAGAAGCCCGAGGAGTACACGGGCTTCTGGAGGGCCTTCGGTCGGATCCTCAAGGAAGGCCACGGCGACTTCGCCCACCGTGAGAAGTTCGTCGAGCTCCTACGTTTCAACAGCTCGGCGAACGACGACGCCGACGGGCTGCGCAGCCTCGCGGAGTACGTCGAGGCGATGCCCGAGGCGCAGAAGTCGATCTACTTCCTCTCGGGGCCGAGTCGAGACGCGCTCGGACGGGACGCGCGTCTCGAGCTCTTCCGAAAGAGAGGTGTCGAGGTGCTGTATCTCTGTGACATCGCCGACGAGTTCGTCGTCGGAGGCCTCGGGACCTACCAGGAGAAGCCTCTCGTTTCCGCCGATCAGGTGAAGCCGGAGGATCTCGACGGGATCGAGGGCGGCGATGACGTCGCGACCGACGACAAGGCCGGGATCGAGACGCCCGCCGCGGACATTGGACTGCTGGCGGTCCGGGTGAAGGAGATCCTCGGCGACCGCGTCCTCGACGTGCGCACCAGCGAGCGCCTGGTCGATTCGCCTGCGTGTCTCATCAGCGAGGAGGGCATGTCGGGTCACCTCGACAAGGTCTTTCGCATGATGCAGAAGGACAGCGAGCTGCCGAAGCGTGTCCTCGAGCTCAACCCGAAGCACGGGCTCGTCCGCAGTCTTTCGGCCCTGGTGGAGAAGGACTCCCAGGATCCCTTCGTCGTGCGTGCCAGCGAGCAGCTCTTCGAGGGGGCGATGTTGATCGACGGGTTTCTGACGGATCCGCATCAGCTCGTTGAGAGGATGATCGACATCCTCGAGGAGTCCGCCGAGGCTCGAGCGTCGAGCGGCGAGTAGCGCGACACGGGATGCCGTTCACCCGCGCCTTCTCTCGGTGTACTCCCTGACTCGCTGCCGATGCGCAGGAAGCTTTCGCCCCACCGGCTCGCTTCCTGTCCAGGGTTGCGTCGCCGGGTCTGCGGCCCCCTCGTCGAGGCTCCGATTCTATACGTGTGAAGAACCCCCTGGGGTCGGCGGAGCGAGGCTGCTTTCTCGCCGGACCCGGGCCCACGGCTTCGCGCAAAGCAGAGCCGTCGGAAATGTGGCCTAGTTCCCGGCCGGTGGAGTCTTCGGAGCCTCGAAGGAGCCCAGCGCCTTGCCGTCCTTCCCGTTCCATACATGGAGCGTGCTCGAGTGCCCACCCGCGACGACCAGTGCGCCGTCGTGGGAAGCCGCGACCGAGTACATGAAGTCGGTCGTTCCCGAGAAGTTGCGGAAATTGTTGCCGTCTCCGGTACGGTGCATGCGAACGGACTTGTCTCCGCTGCAGGAGATGGTCTCCTGGCCGTCACCGACGAAGCGGATCGCGGTCACCTCCTTCGAGAAACCCTTGATCGTTCGCTTGGCCTCGCCGGTCGCGACGTTCCAGACCTTGATGGTGGAATCGGCGCCGCAGCTCGCGAGTGTCTTGCTGTCGGACTGCCAGCTGACATCGAGCACGTGGGCCGTGTGACCCTCGTAAAAGCGGATGAGCTTGCCGTCCGCGGCCTCGAAGAGGCGTACAAACTTGTCGGTGCCGGCGGTCGCCAGGAATCGACCCTCCGCAGAGAACTCGACGCCGGTGATCGTGTCGGAGTGCGCGTCGTCGATCTTCCAGACGACGCTGCCGTCCTCGACCTGCAGAACGACGAGTTCGCCGCTGCGAGACGGCTCTCCCCCACCCGCGGCGAGCAGCTTGCCGTCGGGGCTGAAATCGAGCGAGGTAACCCGGTCGGTGAGCGGGCTGTCGCCCTCCAGGCCGCCGATCTGCGCGTCGAGCTGCCAGGGTGGAGTCGGGTGGATGACGCTGACCCTCGACGAACCGTCGCTCACCACGACGTGGTCGCCACCGCTCGCCAGCGTGTATCCACCGCTCTTGCCACCGGCCTTGGTGACGCCGATGGCACGACCGCTCGAGGCGCTCCAGATTCGGAGCGTCCGGCCGGCGTTCGCGGCCACGAGGCACGCGGAGTCGCTCGTGAACGACACGGCCAGGATCGCCTGCTCCCTGCTGCTTTCGCTCGACTTCACCAGCTCCTCGAGGTGCGCCGTCGGCGCCTTCAGCGTCTCCTCCGCTGCCGCGACGGCAGCCGTGCTCTCGGTGACCACGGTCTCGCCGCGTTCGACGTCAGCTCGCGCCTCCTGGAGAACACGCTCCGCGTTGGCGACAGCGGACTCGGCGCCCTGGAGCTCCTTCTTGGCCTTCTCGGTCTTCTTCTTGTCCTCGCCCTTCTCGGCCTCCGTGAGCGCCGTCTTCTTCGTATCGAGCTCCTTTTTCTTCTTCGCGACCTCGTCTTGCGCCTTCTTGAGGCTCTCCTTCTTCTTGTCGCGCTCCTTGCCGGCGTTCTCCAGGCCCTTCTTGCGGTCGTTGAGCCGATCGCCCAGGAGCTTGATGTACCGCTTCTGGCGGGTTACCGCGTTGGCGATCCGGAAGTCCCCCGTGAGGTCCGCGAGCACCTTGCCATCCGCGGTGTTCCACAGGCGCACGAGCTTGTCGCCGCCGGCCGTCGCGATGCGCGTGCCGTCGGGACTGAGAGCGGCTGAAGTGGCAGGCTTGCCGTGCGCGACCTTGCGAAGCTCCTTGCCATCGGTCGCGGCCCAGAGGATCGCAGTGCCGTCTTCGCTCGCGGACAGCACGCGGCTGTCCTGCGCCGAGGCGCTGCAAAGCGCTACGATCTGTGCACTGTGAGCGCCTAGCTCACGCAGCGGCTTTGCGGGCTCGTCGGTCTTCGCCGCCTCGGTGGGCAGCGACCAGACCTGCAGCTTGTTGTCGGCCGTGGTCGTGACGGCGAGCCCGGATTCGGCGCAGACGACCATCGCCTTCGGAGCCGCCGGCAGCTTGAGAGCGCCGATGGCCTTGCCGTCGGCCGTCGACCAGACTCGCAGCATGCCGTCCGCTCCGGCCGCGACGAGACTCGCAGCGTCCTCGGAGAACGCGATCGCCACGACGGGGCCCTGCTGCCCGTCGAGTGTCGTCGTCAGCTCCTCATCTTCCATCGTCCAGATCTCGACCTTTCCCGAGGCGCCCGAAGTCGCCAGCAGTCGGCCGTCGCTGCTCGACGCGACGCAGCTGACGTCTCCCTGCTCGCTCTTGAGCCGTGCCACCACATCACTGTGTGGTCGACGCCAGATCTTCACGCAACGAAATCCCCCGGACGCGATCACGTCGCCGTCCGGGTGGAAGGCGAGCGACTGCACATGGTCGAGGTGGGCGATGCCCGGACGCTTGTAAGGTCCTTCCGTGATCAAGGAGGGGTCGGTCAGTCGCGTGACGACCTTCTTTGTAGATAGATCGTACAAGAAGACCTGGTTGGCGCGGCCACACGCGGCGATGGTGCCGTCCGGCGAGACGGCGGTCGCGAAGATGGGGTTGTGGCCCGGGGGCAGCGGGTGCCAGTTGAGATCGGTGACGGCACCGGTCACCTCGCCTTCGGCTCCCTGTCGATCCAGAGCTTCAGCAGCCCGAGTTCGTCGGATCGCAACGGTCGCGCGCCGACCTTGTTTTTCGGCGGCGGCATGATCGGCTTCACCGCGTGCGTGGCGACGCGCAACAGGAAGCTCTCCGCGCTCCGGCCGGGGACCACGGCTCGGCCCTCCTCGCCGCCGGCGCGGATCGTCGTCGGCGTTTCGAGGCTGAGGTCGCCGCGAGCCTTCGTCGACGAGTGGCAGGCCAGGCAGTTCGAGCGCAGGATCGGCAGGATCTCCTTCTCGAAGTCGACCGGCTCCTTGCGATCGAGCGTGGCGATCGGAATCGGCTCGAGCTCGTCTTTAGCGCTCAGAAAGGAGCAGAATAACGGCAGCGCGACCAGCGCGAGGCTGGTTCTTCGGGTCGTCATGCGGGTGCGTCCTCGTCTATTTCTTCTCGTTTTCGGGTTGTTTCGCCGTCTCGGGCTTTGGCGGCGCGGGTGGGCTGGTGATCACGACCAGGAACTTCGTCGTGGCCTTCTGGTCGACGCCACCGAACTTGCCGCTCGCTTCGACCGTCACCTCGACCTGGCGCGGCGACGCACCGGCAGCGGCCTCGATCTTGAGCTTCGCTTCGTTCGCGCCCTTGGCGATCTTCGCGCCACCGGTCTTGAGCTGCTTCGCGTCCTTCGGCAGTGTCACCTTGAGCTCCACGTCGGCGTCGAAACCGAAGAGGCGCTTGATCTTGACCGGCACCTCGACCGAGCCGCCCTGCTTGAGCCGAGCTTTCTGAGGAGCCACGGGGCCGTCGAAGTCGATCGCCGAGGACGCGATCCGGACGATGATCGGCTCGCTCTCGACACGCACCTTGCGCTTCTGCGGGTTGTTGGCCTTGTTCGCCGCGTCCAGAGTGCTCTTGGCCCGGATCTGTGCGTCCTTCGCGACCTTGACGAGCGCGGTCGTCTCCTTGGTTGCGGCGTCGGCCTTGGTGCGCGCGGCGGCGGCGGCGGCCGAGTCCGCCTTCGCCGCGCCAGCGACTTCCGAGGCGCTCTTGCGTTTCTCGGCGGCTTCGTTTCGCTTGGCCTCGGCGTCCGTGAGTTCGGATTGCGCCTGCTCCTTGGCCTTGACGCCCCTGTCCTTCTCCGGACCCGTCAGCCCGGAGGCCGCCTCGGCCGCGGCGGTCGCTTCGTCGGTCGCCTTCTTCGCGGACGTCACCCGCGTTTCGAGGTCCGCGAGCGCCTTGTCTGCAGCCGATAGCGCCTCGCTCGCGCTCTTCGTCGCGGCAGCCGTTTCGGTGGCGGCCTTCGTCGCGGCAGCGAGCGCCTTGTCGGCCTCGCCTTTGGCTTCCTCGAAGCTCTTGAGGATCTCGCCGAGCTTGTCGTGACGCAGCTTCGCCGCTTCCTCGGCCTGAGGATTGCGCCGGTATTGGATCTCGGTGTCCGCTCGAAGACGAAAACGGTGTTCGCCGACCGGAGCGCCTTTCTTGACGTTGAGCGTCGGCTTCGCGGCGCTATCCTTCTCGTTGATGGTGAACTTCTTCAGCTCGACGTTCTTCGGCACGCCGCTGCCTTCGATCGTCACCTTGCCTGTCGCCCAGCTGGAGCGAACGAGAGAGACCGGCAGCTCGACCTTGCCGCCCCTCGCGGTCGTGACGTTCACCGCCGAGGCGAGCAGGGGCTCGGGCTCGTGAGCGCTGACGCCGAGAGCGACCGTTCCTCCGACCCGGGAGCGGTTCGCGGACCAGACGCGCGCTCCGCAGAAGGCGGTTCGCCGCAGCTCGACGTCGCCCACCTTGGACTTGCCGACGATGCGTACCGAGCCGGCCCAACCCTGGGCCTTGGCTGTGGCTCGCAGCTGGATCGTGGCGCCATTCTGTCCAGCCGGGATGGTTGTCGGTTGCTGCGTGACGCCGTCGGGCAGGCCCTCGCAGAGCAACTCGATGGCACCTTTGAAGCCGTCGCTGCGCAAGGTGTAGACCTTGATCCTGTCGGAGCCGCCGGGGCGCAGGAAGGGACTGTAGCTGCCTCCGGGGTTCTTCTTCTGATCCGCCGCCGGAAAGCTGGCGGTCGCCACCAGCGAGAAGTCGGGAGTCGGCCTGCGCAGGGAGAGACGCCAGACGTTGCGCGGGTCGGCGGACGAGGCGCCGAAGAGATCTCGTATCTGCACGCGGTAGATACCGTCCGCCGCGGCGGTCAGGGTCCAGGCAGGGTCGTCCGTCGCGGTGTTGAAATCGTTGCCGGCAACGCTGCCGGCGCCGTTGTCCTGGTAGGTGATCTCCTTGACGGTCTCCTTTCCTTCCTTGTCGACGCTGACCTGGTAGACCGCGAAGACCGGGTCGGTCGCGAGGCCTAGCCGCTGCGAGTAGACCTCGATGCGGACCACTTCGCCCTTGCGCGCCTCGAACTCGATCCAGTCACGGTCACGGCGAGGCCAGAAACGTCCACCGATCTCGCACGGGATCTCGACGCGCGTTGCCTTCGTCGCATCGTCGTTCGGCTCGGACTCGGTGCGCACCGGATCGTACCCGACAGCCAGGAGCAGCGGGTTGGACGAGACACCCGCGTGCTCGAAGCGGTACAGGAACAGGTCGGCGCTCGCGTCGCGTGACTCGACGAGCGCGCCGTCGATCTTGCCGTGGGACGCGGGGGCACGGACGCGGACACGGATCGACTCGAGCTGGCGTCCATCGACGTCGAAGCCTTCGATCGGTCGTGAGCCCGGGAGGTTGCGTCCGATCAGGGTCACCTCGGTGGCGGCACCCCCGTGGATCACCGGCGGATAGACGACATCGATGTACGGACGCCGGTGTACTTGCAGGCGGTAGAAGTGGTCGCCGCCGCCGCGATAGGTGCGGTCCCGCACCTGAAGGACGTACACGCCCTCCTGCTTTGCCGTGTAGTCGATCAGCGCATCGCGGCGCCTGTCGCCGAGGCCAGTAGCGACCTCGACGCCGCGCGAATCGATCATTTTCAGCACGGGCTCGAGCTGCGAGTCAATACGCCATGCGAAGCACTCGGCGAGCACTCGCTCGTCCTTCTTCAGGGCGAGCTTGTAGTGATCCTCGTCCGTCGCGCGGTCGGATCGGCCGTTGATCGTCGTTCCGACCGTGATCTCCATCGCCTGCTCGACGCTGTCGTTCCCTTCCTTCTCCTGGACATCCGTTCCGAGGCTGACCTGGAAGAAACGAGGGTTCGAGATGCCGAAGCGGCCGACGGCACGCAGCTGGTAGACACCCGGGGGAACCTCCTTGCCGATGGTCACCGTGAACTGTCCGGGGAGGGGACGTGCGGTCGCCTTCGGCAGGCCTGCAGCGACGAGCGCCGGGTGAATCTCGGCGGCCGCTTGCATCTTCACCGTCGCGGTGATGCCGGGGTGAGAGAAGACGAGGCGCGTGACGTCGTCGATGTCGGAGCCGCCGACCGTGACGTCGAGCGTAGTTCCTTGTTGACCGCCGACGGGTTGCACGGAAGTCAAGCGGATGACTGGCACCTGGGCACGTATTCCAGCCGGCGCCAGTCCGACGAGCAAGGATGCACACAGCAGCGAGCAACGCGCGGAACCGGTCATCGATTTCCTTTCCTTCCCCACGCGGGACTCGCCGCCCTCTCGAGTGCAGGGAGCCCGGGCAAGCTCAGTGGTTGAAGAGGAACTCCTTCGTGTTGAGGAGCGCCCACACGATGTCCTCGTAGGCTTCCTTCGGCTTCTCCGAGTACTTCTTGATGTGGGCCGTCGCGAGGCCGAGTTCCTCGGCGTCGGGCGGGCGCGAGTAAACCCAGAAGTACAGCTCACGGATTCTCTTCTCGTGCTTGCGCTTCGCATCGCCCGCCAGCGCCGAGGCGCGCCCATTCGCGGCCGCGATCTTTCCGAGGACGTCCTTCGAGTTCAGAAGGTGGAGGCTCTGGGCCAGGTTGGCGTCGTTCGAGCGCTCGCACTCGCAGGCGCTGTCCGCCATCGGCTTGCCGAAGACCGTCAGGAAGTAGTTTCGCTGACCCGGGTCCGGAAGCTGGACGGCCCGTGTCTTCGCCGGCACGCCGCTGAATCCGGCCGTTGTGTTGGTCACCTGGTTGAGAGCGTCGTAGAGGACCTCGGCGTTGAGGCGCCGTGGATAGAAGCGTGAAAAGTTCTGCTTGTCGCGCGCGTTGTAGTCGTTGGGGACGGCGCTGAGCTGATAGGTCGTCGACTGACAGACCGTGCGCACGAGGGTCTTGAGATCGAAGCGACTCTCGATGAAGCGACGCGCGAGCGCACCGAGGAGCTCCGGGTTCGACGCCGGGTTCGTCAACCGCATGTCGTCCTCCGGGTCGACGAGGCCACGGCCGAAGAAGTGCTTCCAGTAACGGTTTACGAGCGCCCTCGCGAAGAACGGGTTCTCGGGACCCGACATCCAGTCGACGAGGGCGTGACGAGGATCGTCGTCCGGGCCGAGGTCGAGTTCTCCCGTGCCGAGCCCGGTCGGCCCCAGAGTCTCCTGCGTGCGTGGATTCTTGGCCGTCGCCTTGCCGCGGTTATGGAAGATTCGCTGCTCGTCCGCCGTGCCGTCGAAGCTCCCCTTGCGTCCGACGCGCGTGAAGAATGCGGAGTAGCCGTAGTAGTCGCGCTGGCTCCAGGCCTCGAAGGGATGATGGTGACAACGTGCACACTGAATGCGCAGGCCGAGGAAGAGCTGGGCCGAGTCCTCGACCTGCTGCTCGACCTTGCTCACCGAGCGGTACCAGACGACCCCGGGGTTGTGCTCGATGCCGCCGGACGCGGCGAGGACACCGCGAACGATGTCGTCGTAGGGGGTGTTGCGGTGAAAGCTGTCACGTAGCCACTCGTGAAACGCGTAGGTGCCACGCGTGTGAGAGTCCTTCGACTTCTTGTTGCGAAGGAGCGCGGACCACTTGTTCGTGAAGTTGTCCGCGTAGTCCGTGTGTGCGAGAAGGCGGTCGATGAGGCGGTCGCGTTTCTTCGGATCCTGGTCTTCGCCGAAGGCGCGCGCTTCGACCGCGCTCGGTGTGCGTCCGGCGACGTCGATCGTCACGCGGCGCAGGAAGGTCGCGTCGTCGCAGATCTTCGACGGCGGCATACCGAGGATCTTCAGCTTGGCGAAGACGAGCTCGTCGATGTAGTTCCGAGCCGGCGGCAGCTCCTTGACCTCGATGCCCAGAGGAACGCTGGCGCGGAAGACGCCGACCTGACCCTGGTAGCGCACCATGACGGCGACGTCTCCGCTGAGGTCGAGGGTGTGGACCACACCTTTCGGGCTGACCTCGGCCATCTCCGTGTCGTTGGCCTCGTAGGTCGCCATGCGCGTGACGTCGTCGGTGGTGCCATCGTTGTAGATCGCGACGACGGACAGCTGCTGGCGTGACCTGCGGTCCAGTGTGCGGACCTGCGGAGCGACCACGATGCGTTCGACGCGCACCTCCTTATCGTTGCCGTAGATCATCCCCTGACGCATCCAGCGGTGGATGACCCGGTACTCGTAGCTGTCCTTGTCGAAACGCTTGCCGCCGCCGTGTGGCACGTTGTTGATCGCCTTCGCGAGCAGCAGGCTGCGATCGGGTGCGGCGCCGAAGACGCGGCGTCCGCGACCCTCCTTGACGAGGTACTCGTGGTCCTCTTGCGGGTAGAAGCCGAGGAGGCTGAGGCGAAAGCCGTTCTGGCCGGAGGACTTTCCGTGGCAGCCGCCGCCGTTACAGCCGTGCTTGGTGAAGATCGGCACGACCTGGTTGGGGAAGTTGACGAGTGGCTGGTCGACGAATTGCGTGACCTTCAAGGTGGTTTTGCCGGCGAGCCCACCACCGTCCGCCTGCTTCCCGTCACCATCCGGGAGTCGCACCGTGACCTCGACCTCGCCGTTTCGCAGCGGCTCGACGAATCCGCTGGCGTCGATGGTCACGACATCCGCGGGCTCGAGCGTGTAGGCGACTCGGTCCGTCAGGTCGCGCAACTGACCGCTGGAGTACCTCCCGGTGACGACCAGTTGCTGACGAGCGTCGGCGCCGCGCAGCTCACCGGCCCCCGCGGAACCGGCCCCCGCGGAACCGGTCACCGCGGAACCGGTCACCGCGGAACCGGTCACCGCGGAACCGACCTCGATGGACTCGAGCTTACCGGGATCTCCCAGTCCGCCGATCTTCTTCGCAGCGGCGGTCTCCTTGACGGTCGGTGTCGGGTCGGGGGCTGCGGCGAGGGTCGGGACCATGAGGAACGCCGTCAGAGCCACTCCGATACCCAGAGGCAGTTTCTTGGCGAGAGTCTTGAACATCCGGTGAATCCTCAAACGAGTTCCTTCATGGCTTGCGTGCCTGCATCGACCAGGTAATGCGGTCGGCCGTTGAAGTCCCTGAGGGTGGCTGTGTTCACGTCGATTCCGAGCGCGTGGTAGAGCGTCGCGTGGATTTCCGAGAAGCGGACGGGTCTGTCCTTGGCGTGCTCGCCGAGACGATTCGTCGAGCCGATCACCTGGCCGTGACGCAGTCCCCCGCCCGCGAGCAGCGCGGTCGACACGCGCGGCCAGTGGT
>CAYMLL010000219.1:0-13601 GCA_964390645.1 uncultured Planctomycetia bacterium
GCGCTTCAGCAGAGGGCGCGCGACGGAGTAGTGCGACTTGACGGAGTCGTCGAAGGTGAGGACGCCGAGGCGGTCGGGGATCGTCTTGCACGCGGGGAGGCCCGCTCCGAGCAGGACGCCGGTGAGAACGGTGAGCTGGACGCGCTGAGGTCGAGTCACGGCAGGTCTTCCGTATCGGGGCTCCGGTTTCGACTTGCGGGTCGGCGTGTCCGATGCGATTCGGCGGACTCAGGATAGCTCTCGACCCGGTGAGGCCTCAAGGTCGGTCCAGCGCTCGTTTTCTCCCATCCCGTCGAAACATCGAAGACGGCGGCCGAGCCGCGGTGTTCAACACCCCGCAAGCAACTCTCTCCACATGGTGTCTCGAATGCCCCCTACCCGCATTGCCTCGTGCCTCCTGCTTCTCTTCCTGGCGTCCTCGGCCGCGTTCTGCGTCGACGAGTCGCCAGCAGCGAGGATCCGTCCGAATATCGTCCTGATCCTGTCGGACGACCAGGGCTACGCCGACGTGAGCTGCTACGATCATCCGGACGAGGTCAGCACTCCCGGCATCGATCGCATCGCGCAGGCCGGTGTGCGCTTCACGAACGGCTACGCGAGCGCGTACGTCTGCGCGCCGACGCGCGCCGGCCTCCTCACCGGGCGCTACCAGCAGCGCTTCGGCTTCTACACGGCCAGCGACTCACGCGTGGGCCTGCCCCGGACGGAGACGACGATCGCCGATGTCCTCCGGAAGGAGGGATACGCGACCGGCGTCTTCGGCAAGTGGCACCTCGGTCTGACGCGCGAGTTTCACCCCCTGAGTCGCGGCTTCGACGAGTTCTACGGATTTCTCGGGCACGGCGCGCACGACTACTTCGAGCTTCGCAAGACCGACGACCACCAGTCGATGTACCGGGGCCGGGAGCGCATCGACGACGAGGGTTACCTGACTGACAATCTGGCGCGGGAGTCCGTCTCGTTCATCCGTAGACATCGCGAGCGGCCGTTCTTCCTCTACCTGCCCTTCAACGCGGTTCACTGGCCGCTGCAGGCACCGAAGGAGGACATCTCGCGCTTCGGGACGGGGAACAAGAATCGTGACGTCTATCTGGCGATGCTCCATCGCATGGACCGGGCGGTGGGGAACGTCCTTGACGCGCTCGAGGAGAGCGGTGTAGCGCAGAACACGATGGTCTTTTTCCTCTCCGACAACGGAGGGTCGAAGAAGGTCCATGCGAACAACGGTGCGCTTCGCGATTTCAAGCAGAGCGTCCACGAGGGCGGCATCCGTGTGCCCTTCCTCGCGTCCTGGCCAGGACGGCTGCCCGCCGGGAAAGTCTGCGACGAGCCGGTGATCTCGCTCGATCTGTTTCCGACGATCTGCTCGGCCGTGGGAATCGAGCCTGCCGCGGGGCGCGTTCTCGACGGGCGCGATCTGCTCGGGCTCTTCTCGAAGTCCGGGGCTCCGGCGCCGCTTCACGAGCGTCTCTTCTGGGACGGCGATGCGGGCAAGCGCGTCGTTCGAGCCGGGAAATGGAAGCTCGTCGACCATCAGGGCCGCGTCCAGCTCTACGATCTCCGGCGAGACATCGGCGAGAAGAGCGATGTCGCGGCAAAGCACCCGGACGTCGTCCGGCGTCTGCGATCCGACTTCGACCGCTGGCGCAAGGATATGGCGCCGCGCATCCAGAAGCCGAAACGAAGGCGAACTCGTGAGGAGCGGCGTGCGCGGCGGCAGCGGAAGACCGAGGAGACGCTGCAGACGCCGGATACCCGGCCTCTCAACGTTCTCTTCATCGTCTGCGACGACCTCAACACGCGTGTCAGCACCTCGGGGTATCCGCACATCCGGACGCCGTCCTTCGATCGTCTCGCGGCGGAGGGGATGCGATTCACGCGGGCCTATTGTCAGTACCCTGTCTGCGGGCCGTCACGGGCATCGTTCCTCAGCGGGCTCTATCCGGAGTCGAGCGGGGTGCTCGACAACAAGACGGACATCCGCGACAGGAGTCCGGGCCGCGTGTCGCTGCCGCAGCTCTTCAAGCAGGGCGGATTCTGGACGGGCGGCGTCGGCAAGGTCTTCCACGGGCGACTGGATCACGGCGATCTGGCGTGGGACGAGTACCACAAGTTCGACAACGACTGGAATCCCGTCGTCGAGCGTGCGCGACGCGAGTTCGAGGCCGAGAACGGCTCCATCGAGGAGCGGTCGAACCGCAAGGCGTGGCGCGCGAAGCTCAGGTCGATTCGCAAGGCCGCCGGGGGGCAGACACCGCCCGGATTCGGGCCGACGGACATGACCGACGGCCAGCATCGCGACGGCAAGAACGTCCGCCAGATCGTCGACTGGCTCGACAAGGGGGCGTCGGGCGACAAGCCGTTCTTCGTCGCATGCGGCATCCACAAGCCTCACGTGCCGTTTCTGGCGCCGAAGAAGTACTTCGAGATGTACCCTCGCGACGAGCTGCACCTGCCCGCCTACCCGTCCGACGACTGGGACGACATCCCGGCTCTCGCGATGGTGAAACGGTACCGTGCTTTCGGCTTCGAGCTCGGCAAGGAGAACCCGGAGCTTCGTCGCGACTACACGCAGGCCTACCACGCGTGCATCTCGTTCGTCGACGCCCAGATCGGGATGCTGTTCGACTCGCTGAAGCGCAACGGGCTCTGGGACCGGACCATCGTCGTGCTGACGTCGGACCACGGCTATCACCTCGGTGAGCACTTTCTCTGGGGCAAGGTGACGCTGTTCGAGGAGTGCGCGCGCGTGCCGCTCGTCGTGCGCGTGCCGGGGAAGACCCGGGCCGGAACCACGGCGCCCGGGCTCGTCGAGCTGGTCGATCTCTACCCGACCCTCGCGGAGCTCTGCGGCATCGAGCTTCCGGAAGCGATCCAGGGTCGCAGCTTCGTGCCGATCCTCGAGGACCCGACGCGTACGACTCGCGACGATGTCTACACGGTCGTGACCCGCGGCCAGAAGATCGGGCGCTCGATTCGCACGAAGCGTTGGCGCTACGCAGAGTGGGGGAGCGGTGGCGAGACGGAGCTCTACGATCTCGACGCGGATCGGCGCGAGCTGACCAACCTCGCCACGCGCCCGGAGCTTCGCGAGCGGGTCGCGCAGATGGCCAGACGCCTCGGGGAGGCACGGCGTCGCGCCACGCGCTGACGCATCAGTCCTTCATGTGGCGGTTGACGAAATCGAGCACCGATCGATATGCTGAGTCGATCTTTCGACTGTCGCCGCCCCCGAGCCCGTGTTCGCCGCCGGCGATCGGTACGAACCAGTGCTCGACGCCTTTCTTCGCCAGCTCGGCGGCCATCATCACCGACTGCTCGTAGGGGACGTCGGTGTCCTTCGTTCCGTGGAGGAGGAAAGTCGGCGGGTAGCTCGAGTCGACGTTGCGGACCGGCATGTACGGGACGAACTTTTTCTCGTCCTCGTGCGGGTCCCATCCGGAGACCTCCCGCGGCCACAGTCCGTGTTGCCGGCAGTACTGGTAGAACGCGCCGCCGTTTCCTGTGCGGTGCCGCGAGTCGGAGATCACGGGTCCGCTCGCCTGGCTGCGCGCCTCGTCGCTCGTCAGCTTCACCCGATGGTGACGAGCATGTGGGCTCGGACGGCTGTACCAGTCGCCGACGAGGTCCCCGTACCCCCAGAACGATACGAGCACCCTCGGCCGCGGTCTGGCGCGGAAGCCTGCGGTCAACGTCAGATAGCCGCCGGCGGATCCTCCCATGACCGCGACCCGCCTCGTGTCGACACGCAGCGTCTTCCCGCCCTCGCGCTGAATCCAGACGAATGCGTCCTCGACGTCACGAATAATCTCCGGGAGCTTCGTCTCCGGGGCGAGCCGATAGTCGATCGACAGGATCGCGTAGCCCGAGTCGAGCAGCATCTTCCGGATCCGGCGATCGATGCTCGCGCGATGGCCCATGATCAGAGCGCCGCCGTGGATCCAGACGACGAGCGGACGGATGAAGTTGTCATCGGTCCGGTGGAGGTCAGCCCGTATCTCGAGGTTCTCGACCTTCTTGTAGGTGTGGGTCGTCTTCACGATCGGCGCGCGGCGCTCGGTGTCTTCGGCACGGAGTGACGTCCACGCGGCCAGCACAGCGAGGAGGAGGAGACGTGACTTGATCATGGTCGTCCCAGCGTATCGGAACTCCGTGTCGAAGGCCCGCGTGGAAATCTCTCCGGGGATGCTGGAGAATGGTCGGCCGGAGGTTCGCGTCACGTGATTCGACTGGTCGTCACCTTGTCGCTGCTGGGGGCTCCTGCGGAGGACGGGCTCGAGCCCGGGATCGCGGTCGAAGGTGCGGGCTACTGGGCCTTTCAGCGCGTCGAGAAGCCCGACGTTCCTCACGTCTCCCGCGAGGACTGGCGCGGCAATCCGGTCGACCGCTTCATCCTCGCTCGGCTGGAGAAGGAGGGGCTTGCACCCGTTCCGCCCGCGACGAGGAGGGTGCTGATTCGACGCACGACCTTCGATCTGATCGGCCTGCCACCGACGCCACAGGAGGTCGACGCGTTCCTCGCTGACGACTCGCCGGACGCGTTCGCGAAGGTGGTCGATCGCTTGCTCGGCTCGAAGGAGTACGGTGAGCGATGGGGGAGACACTGGCTCGATCTCGTACGCTACGCGGACACCGCCGGTGATGCAGCCGACTTTCCGGTCCCGGAGGCGTACAAGTATCGCAACTGGGTCATCGAGTCGTTCGCGTGCGACGAGACGTACGACGACTTCGTCCGCGAGCAGATCGCCGGTGATCTGCTTCCGGCCGCGGACGACGATGAGCGTTGGCGGCAGACGATCGCGACCGGATACATCGCGATCTCGCGACGTATCGGCGTCAGTCCGCACAACCTGCGCCATATCACGATCGAGAGCACGATCGACAATCTCGGCAAGACATTCCTCGGCTTGACGATCGGCTGCGCGCGCTGTCACGACCACAAGTTCGATCGCATTCCGACGAGCGACTACTACGCGTTCTACGGGATCTTCGACAGCTCGGTCTATCCGCACGCGGGCGCGGAGCACCAGCCGTACCGACGGGACTTCGTCTATCGCGCCGGGAAGGCGAAGGCGGACGAGATCCTTCGACCCTACCGTGAGACTCTCGCTCCATGGGATCGGCGTGAGCGGGAAGCGCTGAAGCTCTACCGGTCGTTCCAGGATCGAAAGGTGACCGATCCGAGCCTGACGCGCGAGTCGACGTGGAAGGCATTGCTTCGCGTCCGCGAGCGGCGCGCTCTTGTCGCGAGGACCTTTCCCGATCTCGAGATCGCGCACGCGATTCAGGAGGGCAAGTCGCGCGACGCACACGTGATGAAGGGCGGCGATCCGTCCAGCAAGGCGAAGGGGGCGCTCGTGCGTCGCGGATTCCTGCGGGTCCTCGGTGGCGCGAAGCTGGCCGCCGAGGCGGCGGGCAGCGGTCGCGCAGAGCTCGCGGGCTGGCTGACCGATCGGTCGAACCCGTTGACCGCTCGAGTCATGGCGAACCGTGTCTGGCACCATCACTTTGGCCGCGGGATCGTCGCGACGACAAGCGACTTTGGCGTGCGCGGATCGCCTCCGACGCATCCGGAGCTGCTCGACTATCTCGCGGCGCGTTTCGTCGAGAGTGGGTGGTCGGTGAAGGCGATGCACCGACTGGTGCTGCTCTCGGAGACCTACCGGCTGGGGAATGCCGAGTCAGCGCGAAACTCGAAGCTCGATCCGGAGAATCTCCTCCTCTGGCGAGCGAATCGTGTTCGGCTCGAGGCCGAGCAGCTCCGCGACAGCCTGCTGACCCTCAGCGGTCGGCTCGATGCGTCGATCGGGCAGCGCCATCCCTTTCCGCACCGATTGACGTACTTCTATCGGCAACACGAGCCGTTCTCGGAGACCTATGCGACGAACCGGCGCAGCGTCTACATGCTACAGCGGCGTCTCGAGAAGGACGCCTTCCTCGATCTCTTCGATGGTCCCGACGGCAACCTGCACGTCGGTGAGCGCGGGGAGTCGACGACGACGCTGCAGTCGCTCTACCTGATGAACTCCGAGTTCGTTCACGAGCAGGTGGACGCCATGGCGAGACGCTTGCTCGCCGAGACCGGTGACGGCTCGCCGCGGTCGCGGCTCGACTGGGCGTACGAGAGGCTTTTCTCCCGTCGTCCCGATGACCAGGAGGTCGCCCGCGGGCGCGAGCACCTGTCGACTCTTCGCGCGATCATCGCTCGATCGGAGGGGGCGCGGGCAGACGTCGAGAGGTTGGCGTGGAGCGCTTACTTGCGTAGCATGGTCGGCAGCAACGCGTTTCTCTTCGTGGATTGAGACCGATGACCGTATCGCGTGGCTCGAGCCCATCACGACGACAGGTGATCCGATCCCTCGCGGGTGGCGGACTGATCCTGCCGGGCCTGCTTTCGGAGCTGATCGGCAACGATTCGACGACACCCAGGCCACCGCACATCGCGCCGAAGGTGAAGCGGGTCATCTTTGTCTTCATGACCGGCGGCGTGTCGCACGTCGACACATTCGATCCGAAGCCCTTCCTGACCAAGAACCACGACCGGCCGCGTCGCAAGGGCTCGTACTACAAGGGCGCCGACTGGTCCTTTCGCCGTCACGGCAAGAGCGGTATCGAGGTCAGCGATCTCTTTCCGCGCATCGGCAGCGTGATCGACGACATTTGTGTCATCCGCTCGATGCAGAACATCAACGGCGACCACTTCGGCGCGACGATCGGTATCCACACGGGTTCGGCCACGTTCAATCGCCCGAGCATCGGCTCGTGGGTGAGCTACGGGCTGGGGACGGTCAATCGTAGCCTCCCCGCGTTCATGGTCGTCTCGCCGGGCCTTCCTTACGGCGGCGCGCAGTCGTGGGGCTCGGATTTCCTGCCGGCGACGCACGAAGGCACGCGAATCGTTCCGGGCGACGAGCCCATCGCGAACGTGCGTCGTCGCTCGTCGTCGGCGGCGCTGCAGGCGACGGAGCTCGACCTCGTCCAGTACTTCGATCGGCAGCATCTCGAGGGACGGGAGACCGACTCGACGCTGGCCGCTCGCGTGAGGTCGCTCGAGACCGCGTTCCGCATGCAGGCTGCCGCTCCCGAAGTCTTCGATCTGTCGTCGGAGTCCGACGCGATGCACGAGCTCTACGGCCTCGAGCGTGGCAGCACCGCGGGTTTCGCGTGGCAGTGCCTCGTCGCCCGGCGTCTCGCCGAGCGCGGCGTGCGCTTCATCGAGCTCATCGACGGCGACTCGTCGATCGACAAGAACTGGGACGCTCACGCGAAGATGAGCAGCTACGACGCGCTCGCGCGGAACGTCGATCGGCCGATCGCAGCGCTGATCCAGGATCTCAAGGCGCGCGGCATGCTCGACGAGACACTCGTCGTCTGGACGACCGAGTTCGGCCGCGGCCCGTTCAGCCCCTCGCCCGGGGCCGAAGGACGCGGACACCACGCCCGCGCCTACTCATCGTGGCTGGCCGGCGGAGGCGTACGCGGCGGCATGGTCCACGGCGCGAGCGACGAGCTCGGTGATGATGTCGCCGAGAACATCGTCACCGCGCACGATTTTCAGGCGACGATCCTCCATCAGCTCGGCATCGATCACGAGCGCCTCACGTACCGCCACGGTGGTCGTGACTTCCGTTTGACCGACGTCCACGGAAGAGTCGTCCGCGAGATACTCGCGTAGCGGTCTGTCTACTCTTCTGCGTCAGGGGGCGGTGGTCGAGGTGCAGCGAAAGATCGGGGTCGTCGATCAGCTCTTCTTGCCGACACAGTAGAGAAAACGATCGCTGCGCAAGTAGAGCCTCTCGCCGACGGCCACGGGGCTGGCGTTGAAGGTGCTCGCGTCGTCGAGAGAGTTGTAGGCCAGCTCCTTGAAGTCGGGTTTGGCCTCGAGTACGAAGGTGCCGCCGCGTCGTGTGACGACGAATATCTTGCCGTCGGCCAGCAGCGCCGCTGCGTAAGGTTTAGCCTTGACCCGACGCTCGGTGATCACTTCACCATAGGAGAGCCGCAGGCAGTACGCCACCCTGTTGCGGTCGCTGACCCAGTAGATGTGTCCGTCGTGAATCACCGGCGACGCCACGTTCGCGCCCGCCGGAGCCTCCCAGAGACGGTGGGACTCGGTGACGTCTCCGCGTCCTCCCGCCCGCACCGCGATCGCCCGTGACGTGCGGCCTCCGAGCGCGTACGCGATCCCCTTGTGGGAGACGATGCTCGGGCAGACGTAGTCCTGGATGCCGCGACAGGTCCAGAGCTGGTCGCCGGTGGCCGGGTCGAAGCCGAGGATGCTTCCCTTGACGCTGACGGCCAGCTCGGTCTTGCCGTTCTCGAGCGGGATCAGGTGGGGCGTGTTCCACGCGCGCGACATGCCGGGAGCGCGCCAGACCTCCTTGCCGCTCTTCTTGTCGATCGCGACCAGCGACTTGCTCTCGACGCTGGCGTTGACGATCACCAGGTTCTTGAACAGAACCGGCGACGTGCCGCAGCCCCAGCCATGGGTGCGGCTGCCGACGTCGGCCTGCCAGATCCGCTTGCCGTCGAGGCCGAGCTTGAAGACCCCGCTCTTGCCGAAGAACACGTAGAGGTGCTTGCCGTCGGTTGCGGGAGTGGGTGCGGAGTAGCCGTGATCTCTCACCCGGCTCGACTCGGGCAGCTTCGGCGCGATCTTCGTGTCCCAGACGGTCTTGCCCTTTTCGAGATCGACGCAGACCACGTGAAGACCGAGATCCTCCATGTCGCCGGACGTCTCGACGTACGTGCCGTAACCGCTGTGGCAGGTGACGTAGAGTCGATTCTCGAGGATGATCGGGCTCGACGCGCCGGCGCCGGGGAGCTTGATCTTCCAGAGCAGGTTCTCGCTGTCGCCCCAGGTCGTCGGCAGGTTCTTCGCGTCGGAGATGCCGTTGCTGCCCGGGCCGCGGAACTGCGGCCAATCTTCCGCGTCGATCGCGGCGCTGGCGGCGAGAGTGAGGACGAAGACCGGGATCGGAAGGAGAAGCTTTGGCGTTGACACGTTCGAGTTCCTCGGTGTGTGAAGAATGATTCGGTTCGTCGGACTGAAGATTGGAGCCCGCTCGTTCCGGCGTGCTCAGGGAATTGTTGCGTGCGTGTTCCGCATTACGGTTTCCCGGACGTGCTCGTCACGAGAGGCTCCTCCGAGGGGCGCAGGGTCGACTTGCGTCAAGGTCATGAAGTCTCGAGCAGCAGCTCCACTCCACTGAGCACCGGGGATCCCGTCGACGCCTCGAGATCGATCTTCAGCTCCTTGCCGATCCGCACGCCCCGGAAGGCCTTCACGAAGCCTCTCCGGCTCGCTCCGGCGCTCGCACGGACGTCGAAGTCCTCCAGCATCTTCTCGCCTTGCAGCGAGACGTCGAAGACGCGCTCGCCGGCGACGACCGCGTCGGGTTCGCAAAAGTGCAGTCGAACCGTGTAGCTCTCGACTGGCTCCTTCTTCGTCTCGTCCGGCCCCTTCTTCGTCTGGGTGGCGTTGAGCATGATCGACAGCGAGCTCAGCTTGCTGAGACCCGAGCTCGCGACCCAGCTCGGTCCCTCGCCGTCGATCTGGCTCGAGTGCAGGCGGAATCGCGTGGGCGACGCGGGCTCGGTCTTGATCGCCACCGAGGGAGACGGACCGCCGATGTTCGGGAAGTCGAGCCACAGGGTGCCGCTCTCGGATCGACGATCACCGGGCGCGCCGAGGTTGATTCCCAGCGTGCGGATCTTGCCGGCGGGACTCCTGTACGCCGAGTAGGACCACTTCTCGTTCTCGGGGACGTGGACGAGAGCCAGGGAGGTGAAGATCGAGTAGGAGCAGATGCAGCCGTTCGCGAAGTTCGGCGCGTTGAGCACGCCGTCCGCGGGGATCAGGCTGTTACGGCACCCGGAGCGAAAGCCCTCGAGGCGGCTCGTGCCCCCGCCGAGGAGGTCGTGGTAGCCGGCTGACGCGGCTCGGAAGGTGAGCAGATGCTCGCTGGCGATCGCGTAGTTGCAGTGATGGCCGACCTTGGTGAACTCCCAGGCGACCTTCTCTCCGGAGAGAGGGTGATCTTCCATGCGGTCGGCGCCGGTGCGCAGGTCGTACGAGTAGCCGGGGCCGCGCTGATCGATCACGCGGTCCTTCCAGAGGATGACCTTGTGGACGAGGTTCTCGGGATGGCCCCCGAAGGTCTTCGCCTTCTTCTTCTTGCGCCAGAGCTCGTAGCCGTTCGACCCGTGCATCGCGACGATCTCCTCGGAGTTCGAGGCGACGAGCACGTTGAGGTCCTCCGAGAAGGTCAGCCAGGCGGCGATCATCTTCATCTCGATCCGCCAGATCGGCTTCCCGGTCTCGAGGTCGAGCGCGACCATCACCTTGTCACTCGTCGACTTCGGCACCTTGTTCTTACGGCGCCGGTCACGGTAGAGATTCTCGAGGTCGGCGTCGAAGCAGAAGACCCGCTCCCTGCCCATCGCGACGAAGGGAAACGAGTGCTCGGCCTCGCGCGTCCAGCGGACCTCGCCCGAGTGTCGGTCCATCGCGATCAGCTTCTGTGGCAGGCGCTGCTTCTCGCCCTTTTCGTCGCGAGGCTCCAGGACCGGCACGATCAGGAGGTCGCCGTGACAGCGAATCCGTCCCCACTCGGCGTTCTTCTGCGCGAGATTCAGCTCCTTCAGCTGCTTGCCGCTGCTCGGATCGAGGACGAGGCAGCGCTCCGGGTACGCCAGGTAGAGCGCATCGTTCTCGACGAGGAAGTGGTAGCCGGTCGGCGGAGTCCCGAAGATCGGATTGCCCATGCGGTCCCCGCTGACACTCGTCAGGTTTCGCCGCTGCTCGACACCGCCTCCTCCGTAGCGGATGGCCGTCTTCCAGAGAACGCGGCCGGTGTAGACATCGACCGCGGCGAGCTTGCCCGGACCCTGGATGAACATCCTGCCGCCGACGACCGTCAGGCTCGGCGGCCAGTTGTGCCGGTTGTAGAACAGCTCGTCGCTTCCCGCCTGCCCGCCGAACCACAGAACGCCGAGCGGCGCCTTCACCAGGCTGTCCCGCGACATCAGGGTGTTGCCCTCGTTGCCGTACTCGCGCTTCCACGGCGCGGACCCCGGCGGCGCGTCGACCTTTTCGAGCACCGAGACTCCGTCCCGGGAGACGAGGCGAGCGTCGGGGCGCTCGGCGGCGTCGAACCACGAGACGAGCTCCGACCGTGCGACGTCGGGAAGACGCAGGTGCGCCACGCCGTCGAAGGGTCGTAGGATGCGGAGTACCGCCTCGCCGAGCCGAGAACCGGAACGAAGGTCCGCCAGGCTCGTGCCGTCGTTGACGACGAGGCTGGCGAAGTAGCGCGGCAGTCTCGAGATGTCGTTCCGCTCGGTGAGAATCGAGACGCGAGTCCCGTACGACCCCGCGCGGTCGAGTGAGCGCCGCGTCGCCAGGACTCTCGCGGCGTCCGTCTCGAGAGCGACGACGTGCAGCCCGGTCCGGCGAACGAGCCCCTCCAGCAGGCTCGATGACCCGAGCCCGAGAAGGACACAGTATCCCTCCCTTCCGCTCGTCGCTTCGAGGACTCGATCGACGTCGACGAGCGAGGACGCCGCGGCTGCGGCTGGCTCCGTCGCCTCGGGCGCCGGCGGCTGGAAGACCACCGACGTCCGGGCTCTCTTCCCTGGGCCGAAGCACCAGATACCCCCTTCGCGAGTAACGACGATCAGCCTCTGCGCCGCCGCGATCATGCCGCCGGGCCGTCCCTCGACCTGGGCGGTCCACGAGACGCCGAGGCGCTCGTCGCTCGTCGGCAGGTCCAGAGCGAAGACCGTGCTGCCCTGGTGGCCGTAGAGCCTGTCGCCGGCCTTGATCGCGACGACCAGGGGGTTGTCGCCGAGCCAGGCCTGGTAGGGGGTCTTGCGGGAGCCCTCGGCCGGATCCGTACGTCGGAGCCTCTCGACGACGTCCTTGTTGGCGATCGCCTCGTTCGGCAGACGCCACTCCTCGCCGACCTCCCACTTCGAGACGTCCCGACCCCGGGAGTTCTTCGTCTTGACCTCGTGCGCCTTGGAGAGATCGATCGCGCGCATCACGCCGCCGTCGGACGAGTAGAGGAGGGAGCCGTCGATGACCGGGTGACGTGCGAACGTCGGGTAGGAGATCGAGGTCTTGCGGTCGTAGACCTTTCCGCCGTGAAAGAGGAACCGGTCGTTGGCGACCGCGTGGTAGTCGGTGTGGCCCTTGGAGCTGTACTTCAGATTCGCGCGCCTGCCGGTCTTCAGGTCGAAGGCGGCAACCTCCGACCTGCCGGCCGGCAGAAAGAGCTGCTCGCCGCCCGCGACGAGGTAGCCCTGTGGCGAGAGGTCGTCCAGCAGCCTCGACTCGACCACCGGCGCGTCCGCGTCGAGCGGGACATCGTGCAGAAACGTCCCCTCGAAGGGCCAGACGCCGGTCGTGAAGTGGAGCTTGCCTCTGGCCACGACCGGTCCGCCACGGACGGGGCGCACCGAGATGAGCCGGCCGTTGCCGAGCACCTTGCGCGAGGGCAGCGGGCGGAGACGCCAGAGCAGGGCGCCGCTTGCGGCGTCGAGGCAGTAGACCTGCCCGTCATCGGAGCCGAAGCAGATCCGCCCGTCGGTGACGACGGGCGCCAGCCGCACCGGACCGTCGGCGTAGAACCGCCACAGTGTCCGGGCGGTCTCCAGGTCGACCGCGGTGACCGAGTCGTTGCGGCCGGACGCCAGGAACATCGTCGTGCCGACGACGACGGGCTCGTAGACGGCGTCGAACTGCAGGCGCCGGTCCTCCGGCCACGCCGGCGTCAGCGGCTCGGCTTGCAGCGTCCACTGGAGATGGAGCTCGTTCGCGAGCTTCTGGGGGGTCGACCCGCTGCGTCCTTCATCGTGACGCCAGGTCGGCCAGTCCGCAGTCTGTGCGGCGGACGCGAAGAGGCCCGAGAGGGAGATCGAGAGAACGGTCAGTGACGACGTTTTCCGTGAGATCGGCATGGAATTTCCCTCGATGTCCTGGAGCCCGGACCTTGACGCCGCAGCTGGACCGGCTTTACTTGCGGTGCTTGCTCAGCAGCTCGATCGCCTTCTGCGCGAAACGTTTTCCGAGAGTCTTGTAGCCCTTCTTCGTGTAGTGCAGATCGTCCTTGGCGCCGTTGAGGTCGTCGGTGTCGACCCACGCGTAGCGCGGCTCGCTCTCGGCGAGCTTCACCTGCGCCTCGCGCACGCGCGTCCAGTGGGGGTAGCGCCTGTTGTCGTTGTCGAAGTCGCTCAGACGACCGACGACGACGTTTATGTCCTGGCGTCCGAGGTCGGCCTTCAGCTGGCCGACGAGGCCCCTGAGGCTCGCGGCGTAGACGTCGCCGTGCTGCTCTCGAGCGTCCCGCTCACCCTGCATCCACACGAAGGAGATCGTCGTCGGCTTCTTGCTGCCGAGAGCGGATCGGACCTTCTTCATCAGCTGGGCGTAGAGGTCACCGGTCGCCGCCGGCTGGTCTCCCTTCGCCGGCTTCCACTTCTTGTACCAGCGTCGGATCGGCTGTCCGCCCTGCACCGACTTCACGACGATGACCTCCTCGCCCGCCAGCGACTTCATCACCGTGGGCGTGAACGACGCCTCGGGCGGCAGTCCGGCC
>CAYMLL010000220.1:0-13388 GCA_964390645.1 uncultured Planctomycetia bacterium
ACGCGGAGATGTGGTCGGTGACGCCGGGCTTCACGGTTCCCGGCCACCAGGCGATCATCGGGACGCGGATGCCGCCGTCGTGAAGCGAGCGCTTGTGGCCTCGGAGTGCGCCGTTGGAGTCGAAGAACTCCACCTTGTGCCCGCCTTCCTGGTGCGGGCCGTTGTCGGATGTGAACACCACGAGTGTCCGCTTTTCGATTTCGAGCCGCTTCAGCAGGTCGACAATCCGTCCGGTGTCGGTGTCCATCAGCGTGACCATGGCGGCGAAGCCCTTCTCGGGATCTGGCCAGTCCCGGTCCCTGTAGAGCCCGTGGTCGGGGACCTCCTGGCCGTTCTTCTCGACGCGCCCGGCCTCGTTGTTGGTGTGCGGGATCGTCCACGTGAGGTTGAGGTAGAACGGTCGGTCCCGGTGGCGCTTGATGAAAGCGAGCGCCTCCTCGGTAATACGGGTGTGGGCGTAGGTGACCTTTTTCGACGAGACGTTTCTCTTGCCACTGTTGACGTTGCCCGGCAGTCGCTCGGCCTGGTCGTTTCGATAGAGCACCTCGGGGTAGTAGTCGTGCGCGGCGCTCTGATCGAGGTACCCGTAGAAGAAGTCGAAACCCTGCCGGTTGGGGTGACCGCTGGTGCCGTTGTCCCCGAGCGCCCACTTGCCGACGCCGCCGGTGACGTAGCCCGCCTTCTTCAGCAGCGAGTTGACCGTCCTGGAGCCGGCCGGCAGGACGTGCATGTTGTTTCCGGCGATCGCCGTGTGCCCGGTGTGATAGCCCGTCAGAAACACCAGTCGCGACGGGCGACAGACGGTGTGACCGGCATAGTGGTGGGTGAAGCGAAGCCCTTCGTCTGCCAACCGGTCCAGACGTGGCGTCTTCACGACCTTCTGGCCGTACGAGCCGAGGTCGCCGTAGCCGAGATCGTCGGAAACGATGTAGATGATGTTCGGCTTCGGGGCGTCCGTCTCCGACGCGACGGCCGGGAATATCGTCGTGGCGAGGATTGCAGCTGTCGTGACGGCAAGGCGCCGTTGTGCGGTCGTTCGGGTCACGGCTCGGTTCTCCGGAATCGTCCACGGAAGCGAAGAGAGCAGGTCGCGGCATCCCGCGTCGCGTAGGGAAGACGGCGGCTCCTGCCGCGTTGTCCGGGCGGCTCCAATCCGTCCCGTCGGGAGGTCGCGCCGCCCTTCGATCGGGCGTCACACGGGCCGTCGAGATGGCCGGCACCGGTGATCTTCAGGAGAGACGTTCATCCAGCAGTCCGACGCGATTCTCGGAGATCGCTGTCGGGAAGTCCACGGATTGTCGACACGTGTCGGAACATCTCCTACTGAGGCGCCCGGAAGACGATCGCGTAGAAGACCGGTAGCACGAGCATTGTCAGGGCGGTCGCGACGAGAAGGCCGAAGATGACCGTCACGGCCATCGAGACGAAGAACGCGTCCACGACGAGCGGGATCATCCCGAGAACCGTTGTCGCCGCCGCCATGGCGACAGGGCGCAGACGGCTGACACCGGAATCCACGATGGCGTCGGTCGTGCTCTTGCCGGCGCTCGTCTCGATGTTGATCTGGTCCACGAGCACGATGGCGTTCTTGATCAGCATTCCGGTCAGGCTCAGGAATCCGAGCAGGGCCATGAATCCGAAGGGCTGTCCGGTCGACAGCAGGCCGAGGGTCACGCCGATCAGTGCGAGCGGCACGCAGAGCCAGATGACGAGTGGTTGCTTCAGCGAGTTGAAGAGCACGATCGTGATCAGCACCATGAGAAGAACGAACATCGGAACCCGGCCGAACAGTGCCGCCTGCGCATCGCCGGAGTCCTCGTACTCGCCTCCCCACTCGCGCGTGTAGCCCGAAGGCAGCTCGATAGCCTCCAGTGCGGGTCGCACACGCTTGAAGAGTGCGCTGGCGATTCCCTCCTTCGGATCGCAGTAGACGGTGATCGTCCGCTTGCGATCGCGACGCATGACGACGTCGTCCGCGTAGCGGGTCTCGAAACCCCGGACGACCTGGCTGAGGGGGATCATCCGGCCGGCGACGGGACTCCAGATCTGCTGGTTGCGCAAGCTCGCGATGTCGAGCCTCCCGGGCTCGGGAGACCGGACGATGACCGGCAGGATGAGATCTCCGTCGCGGAAGACACCGACAGGCTGTCCCTCGAAACCTCGACGAATCGCTGCTGAGATATCCGGTCGACGGACGCCTGCCAGGTTGGCCGGCTCCTCGGCGACGAGTGGACGAATCGTCTTCACACGCTGTCGCCAATCGGTCTTGATGGACTTGGCGTCGCTGTCCGCGTGGTAGATCGCCTGCGCCTGCGTCGCGAGGTCACGCAGCACGTCCGGATCGGCGCCGCTGAATCGCACCTGCACCTTTCCGGTCGATCCCGGACCGAGAAGGAACTTCGCCGCGTATGCGAGAGCGTCGGGATGGTGAGCGGCCAGGTGCTCCTCGATTCTCGGCATCAGCGCGTCGATGATCTCCGAGTCCTCGACGTCGACGAAGATCTGCGCGTAGGCGCCGTTCGATTTCTCGGGCCCGTAGGTGAGCAGGAAGCGGGGAGCGCCCTTGCCGACCACGGTGCTCACGTGCGCGACTCCTTCCTGTCCGAGAAGGTACTCCTCGACCTCGCCGACGACCTTCGTCGTCTCGTCGATGTGGGTTCCCTGCGGCATCCAGAGATCGACCGTGAACTGTGGACGCGTCGACGGTGGAAAGAAGCTCCGCTCCACGAACGAGAAGCCCTGGAGACAGCAGAGGAAGACGGCCGCGATGACCGTGACGGATATCCATCGAAATCGTATGCACTTTCGCAGCAGGCCCCGGTAGCGGTTGTAGAACCGCGTGTCGTAGGGATCCCTCATGTCGCCGCTCGCGTTCGGCGACTTCAAGAACATGACGCCGAGTAGCGGAGTCACTGTCACCGCCGTCACCCAGCTGAGGAGCAGCGAGACCTCGATCACCTGAAAGAGTGAGCGGCAGAACTCGCCGGTCTTGTCCGGCGACGTGCCGATCGCGGCGAAGGCGAGGATCGCGATCAGGGTCGCTCCGAGCAGCGGCCACGCCGACTGCCTCACGACCGCGGATGCCGCCGATTTCGAGTCTTCGCCGTGCTGCATGCGCACGAGCATGCCGTCGACGACGACGATCGCGTTGTCGACGAGCATTCCCAGGGCGATGATGAGCGCACCCAGAGAGATCCTCTCGAGCGCGACCCCCATCGGCGCGAGGAAGATGAAGGAGCCGAGGATGGTCACCAGCAACACGAACCCGATCAGGAGACCGCTGCGCAGCCCCATGAAGAAGAGGAGCACGACGACGACGATGGCGATGGCTTCGAGAAGGGAGATCACGAAGTTGTCGATCGCCGCGACGACAGACTGCGACTGGTACGACACGACGCCGAACTCCATGCCGAGCGGCAGGTCCTTCCAGAGCTCGTTCATGCGGGTGCGAAGCGCTTCGCCCATGTCAACGACGTTGCCGCCGGACACGGTCGAGATTCCCAGCGCGATTCCCGGACGACCGTCGTAGCGGATGGACTCGGTCTGCGGATCCACGTACCCGCGCCTCACCGTCGCGATATCACGAAGGAAGATCTGCTGCTCGCCGCGAGCGCGGATCAACAGCGTCTCGAACTGCTCGACGGAGCGAAATTCACCGGTCGGGCTCAGCTTGATGAACTCGGGGCCCACCAGCACTCTGCCCGTGTCTGTCACCACGTTCTTCTGGCGCAGCTCGTCGACGACGGCCCGCTCCGGAATCCCGAGCTGCGACATGCGATCGCGATTCAGCTCGACGTAGACGCATTCACGGCGCTCGCCGAAGACCGTGATCTTCGCGACGTCCTGGACGAGAAGCAGCTCCTTCTTCAGCCAGTCCGTGATCTTCTTGAGCTCCGCGTACGAGTACTCCTGGCCGTGGACGACGACCAGCACTCCGAAGACGTCGCCGTAGTCGTCGACGACGAGCGACGGACCCGCGCCCGGTGGAAGCTGACGGGCGGCATCGCCGACCTTGCGACGAAGCTCGTCCCAGACCTGGGGCAGCCCGGCCTTGTCGTACTTGTCCTTGACCGTGACCGTGACGGTCGAGAGGCCCGGATCGGATTTCGAGGTGACGCGCTTCAGCTGACCGAGCTGCTGGACGGCGATCTCGATCTCGTCCGTGATCTCCTGCTCGACCTCCGCCGCGGTCGCACCGGGATAGGGGGTGACTACCAGCGCATCCTTGATCGTGAATTCCGGATCCTCGAGCCGGCTCATCGACTGGTACGCGCCGATGCCGGCAAGGAGCATCACGGTCGTGAGAACGAGCGTGACGATCTTCTTGCGGATCGATATCGCGGCGAGATCCATGCGCTATTCGGCCTTCCACTCACGAACGAGCAGGCTTTCTCGCAAGTGGTGAACGCCGGTCAACGCGATGCGCTCGCCGGTCTTCAAGCCCGCCACGATCTGCACCATCGACCCCGTGATCTCGCCGAGCTTCACTGACCGGCGGGAGGCCTTCCCGTTCGCGTCGATGATCCAGACGTAGGGCTGACTCGAGCTGTCGCCGGCGACGGTCCGCGCGGGGATCCGGATGCCCGCCGAGCCGTCGTTGAGCCCCTTGGGCTCGATCTCGACGCGAGCCGTCATTCCGGGAAGCACGGACACATCGGTCGGACGAGCGAACGTGAGCGTCACCTCGTAGGTCCGCGTCGCGGCGTCGGCAGTTGTGGAGAACTCCGTGATCATCGCCGGGATCCTGCGATCGGGAAGCGCGGACACCACGGCGTGGGGGGAGGTGCGCCGGTTGCGCTCTTCGAGAGACAGATCCGGCACGGCGAGCACGGCGTCCGCCTCCGGCACGTTGATCTTGATCTCGAGCCAGGACGGATCCTGGAACGTGACGATCGGTTGCTTCGCGTGGATGTTCGTGAAGTTCTCGACGAGCGTTTTCGCGACGACTCCGTCGAAGGGCGCTCTGAGCTCCGTGTCCCGCAGCGCCTTCTGGACCGTTTCGAGATCCGACTCGGCCGCGGTGAGACGTCGCTCCGCCTCGTCGAGCGCGACTCCGGACGTGCCGCCGATCTTGATCAGCTCTCTCTGGCGCTTCGCGTTCGACTCGGCTGCGACCTTCTGGGCCTCGGCAGCGGAGGCGGCCGCCTGGAACGTGGTCTTGTCGAGCTTCGCGATGATGTCGCCGGCCTTGATTCGCTGCCCGGCCGTGACCGGCCGCTCGACGACCTGACCCGGCACCTCGAATCCGATCTCGACTTCCTGCGCGGCGGCGACGGTGCCGGGATACTCCCGTTTCCAGCCGCTGGTGGATTCGCCGACGGTGAAGATCTTGATCGGTCGGCCGCTGTCGTCGGGAGGCAGCGGGCTCTCGCGGCAGCCCGCGAGGACCAGAATTGCCAGCGTTGCGGTGAAGGCGCGATCTCGAGGGGACATGAGTTAGGCCTCCGGGGAGTCGAAGTTGCCACCGAGGCTCAGGTGCAGGTTCACGCGTTGTGCCAGGCGCCGGCCGGAGATGTTGATCAGAGCGATTCGGGCGTTCAGGACCCGTCTCTGCATTTGCAGCACGGAGAGGAGGTCGACGGCTCCGGCATCGAACTGCTTCGTCGCGATCTCCCAGGCCGCCGTGTTCTTCTGTAGTGCCAGGCGGAGGAACGACTCCCGCTGTGCGAGCAGACGGTCGTTCGCGAGGCCGTTCTCGACGTCCGAGAAAGCCTGCAGCGCGGTCTTGCGGTACTCGGCGACGGCAGTCTTCTGCTCGGCCGTCGCGATGTCCTCTTCCGCTTCCAGCTGGCCACCGTCGAAGAGGGGGGTGAGAAGGTTGCCTCCGAGATTCCAGAACGCGTTCATCGGGTTGGCGAGATCTCGGAACTCCGTGGTCGATCCGCCGGCCGAAGCGGTGATCGCCACTCGAGGCAGTCGTGCCGCCTTGGCGACCCGAACGGCCTCGAAGGCCGCCGCCACCCGTCTCTCGGCAGCGACAAGGTCGGCGCGACGTTCGAGGATCTCGCAGGGCAGGCCCGCCGGGATACCCACGGGCACCGCTGCGAACTCCTCGGTGACTTCCAGCTCCGCCGACGGATAGCGTCCCAGGAGAACCTCGAGCGCGCGCTGCGCCTGCTGATCCGCGCCGGTGGCCTCTCGAAGAGCCTCCTCGACGGACGCGAGGTCGGCTTCTGCCAGCTGAACTTCTTGCTCCGCGACGGCCTCCAGCTTGAACTGTCCCTGGACGATGTCGAGAGTCTTCTTGTAGAGGGAGACCGCGTCCTCCGCCGCCCGCCTTTGCAAGCGCGTCTCGACGCAGAGAAACCAGCTCTTTGCCACCTGCGCGGCCAGTGACTGACGGGCGTACGCGTAGGTCAGCTCGGCCGCCACGTAGCGGTTTTCCGCCGCCGACGCCTGCGAGCGAAGGCGACCCCAGATGTCGAGCTCCCAGCTCAGGTCCAGGGACGCGCCGGCCTGAGCGGAGACGATGCCTCCGTCACCCGCGTAGCCGCCGGCCCCCAGATTGACGGCGGGCAGGAGGAGCGCGCCGGCTTGACGGGCGTACCCGGCAGCGGCGTCGACCAGGGCCGCGGCGACCTCGAGGTCCGGATTCTTCTCGAGCGCTTCGACGACGAAGGCGGTCAGCTTCCGATCACCGAACCCCGCGAGCCAGCCACTCTCGACAGCCTTCGTGGAGCCGGTGCCAAAGGTCTCCGCGACCGCGAGCTGTGTCTTGAGCGTCTGCGGGTCCAGGGGGTCTCCCACCCGACAGCCGGTCGAGAGCGCCGTTGCTACCACGAGCGTGGCTGTCAGCGTCGGGAGATTTCGAGTCATTCGCCCTGCTCTCGTGCTCTACTCCTTGGCGTGGCTCAGCTGCAGAGACACCAAACGAGCGACTATGATGCCGACGTAGAATTGACCCGTCAAGGCCTCGAGAGTGGCGAGTGCTCGCGTCAGCGGGGTCGTGGGGGCCATGTCGCCGTAGCCGAGTGTCGTCAGCGTCGTGAAGCTGAAGTACACGAGCTCCGCGGCGCGCGACGGGGTGCGTGCCGCGTCGAGGGGCTGCGGGAACCGGAAAAGCTCGTCGCCCATCGCTCCCCAGAGAAACGTCAGACCGAAAGCGAAGGTGAAACCCAGCAGGAAGTACGCGCAGATCGCGGCGAAGATCTTGTCCGCGTTGACTCGCTCGTTCCGTAGCACCATGCGCAGCATGAGGACGGTCGTCGACATGAGGAACGCGGTGAAGACGGCGAGCGCCACGAGGCCGACACCGGTCGGACGACCGGCGGAGGAACCGTCGACCGCGGACCACGTCGCCAGGAGGAGTCCCATGGCCGCCGTGCACGCGGTCCACAGCACCGCGCGTCGCTTCCGGGTGACGGCGCGAATGCCGAGTACGAGCACGCCGCAGACAAGGGTCCCGGACACCAGGGCCCCCGTGGGCCCGGGCCGGTTGCCACTGATCTCCTGGACCAGCGGCAGAGCGATGTAGAGCGCCACGAGCGAGAGCAGGAGGAAGAACGCCGGCCCTCGGTGCCACGGAACCGGATCCGGTTGATGGCCGAACTCTTCCATGGCATAGCAGGATATCAGCTGGCGGTCTTCGTGCCACTGTGCTTCGGTCATTCGACTGCCGTCGGGGGTTCGGCAGGCTCTTGAAGGACCAGCACCGCGAAGCTCGCTGATCTCCCGACCGCACCGGTGCTCGCGAGGGGGCCCCGTCCGGCGGGTCCGGGCTCGCCGGGGACAGGGGCCGCGCTCCTCTCGCGGCCTCCGACTCACCGCTGTCGGGTGCCGCGGGGTGTCGGTAAGCTATTCTTGGAAAAGGGCTTGTGGACCTCGGGCGGTGAGATCGTCGCGCTCGGTGGAACGCGGCAGCGGGGCCCCGCCCCGGCAGCGAGTCATGGGCGATACAGTCAGGCTGGGTCGACGGGGCTCGACCACTCCGTGACCACGTGCGGGTTCGGAGCGACGTCGACGCCGTCGAGCTCGAGAGTATCGTGGCACCGGGGGCCGGAAGGATCGGCACTCTCGTCGGAGCTCCACCGCTCTCGAGGGTGGAGGCTCACGCAGGACGTCAGTAGTAGTAGTACATCATCCAGACGGCCACCGAGCAGAGCAGTCCCGCCCACAGTCGGTCGTCCCCGGCGAAGAGTCGGAGCGAACCGAGCTGGCTCGATCGGTCGTCTCGGACCTGGCGTGGGGAACGTACGACGGCCTGCAGGAACATCGCCAGGGTCCAAAGTGACCCGGCGATCGCGCAGGGCACCGGGCTCAGCCACCCGGAGCACATCGCGACGGCGAGCAGCCCGAAGAGGGCGAGCGAGGCGCCGATCCTGGCGCACAGCTTTCGGAGGGCACTTGCCGAATGCCCTCCGAGGCGGGTCCAGGTCAGCCGCCCGCGCTCCGGATCCACAGTGCCGCGGAGGCTGATCGCGACGTAGGTCGCCGTGCACAGCGCGATCACCGCGACGACGCGGTGGAAGAAGTTGAGCGACTCTCCGAACTGGGCACGCACGGCCGGGATCGTCACCAGAGAACGATCGTAGACCAGCTCGACGAGTCCGGAGAACAGGACACCGGCGACGATGGTCACGAAGCCCGCGGTCGGGGTTCCCCGGCTCCAGAACATCCCCAGGAGGAAGACGACGAGCAGCCCCGGCGTCAGGTAGCCCTGGTAGTCGACGATCTGCAGAAAGAAGTTCTCCTTGGAGTTCGGGTCGATGACGAAGAGGCAGAGCAGCGTCGCGAGGACCACGAATGCCGCGATCGAGACGCGACCGACACGGATCATCTGTCGGTCCGTCGCCTGTGGGTTGATGTAGCGCCTGTACACATCGAACGTGACGATCGTCGCGGCGGAGTTCATCATCGAGTCGATCGAGGAGAGGATCGCTCCGATGATCCCGGCGGCGATGAGGCCGATGAGCCCGTATCCGAGCGGGACGAGCAGCCTCACCAGCTCGGCGAACACCGTGTCGGGAGCGATCGAGCGGTCGGGGAACTCCCCTGCCAGGTGATACGCGGCCGCCACGCCCGTTCCGATGGAGAAGAAGGGGATCAGGAGCTTCAGGAAGCCGGCCGAGATGATTCCCAGCCGGGCCTCGCGATCGCTGCGCGCTCCCAGCGCCCGCTGCACGATGAACTGGTTCGTCCCCCAGTAGAAGAAATGGAGCATCATCAAGCCGCTGAGGACGCCGGTCCACGGGAGCTTCGGATGGTCGGAAGGCAGGTAGAGGTGCATCAGCTGCTCGTCGTCGGGTGCGGCCCGGTCCAGTCGCATCATCTCGCCCCAGCCGCCGATCTCGCCAAAGGTCAGGAAGGCGACGCCGAGGCCGGCGACGAGAAGGAGGGCGGACTGGATCACATCGGGCCAGACGACCGCCTTGAGGCCGCCGAGGATCGTGTAGCTCGCGGAGATCACGGCGAGCGCGACGACGAAGATCGCGTAGTACGTCGTGTTGACGTCCAGGCTCGTCGTCGAGCCGGCGGATGCGACGGCGCCGGTCGCCGGCCCGACCTCGACGGCCTCGACCGCCTCGCCCCCGCGGAGGAGGCACGCGCACCGTGCGCCGATGTAGAGCGCGGGCACCATCTGGACGACCGCCATGATGATCACCATGATCACCGCGTAGCAGAGGCGGCTGCGGTCGTCGTATCGTCGGCCGAGGTACTCCGAGAGCGTGTAGACGTTCAGCTTGCGGTAGACCGGAAGGAACCCGTAGCAGAGGAGCATCAGCCCGGCGATCGCTCCCAGCTCGAAGTGGCTCTGCGCGAAGCCGAAGCTGAATCCGATGCCGACCATGCCGACCAGGTGGTTGGCGCTGACGTTGCTGCCGAAGATCGAGCCCGCGACACCCCACCAGGGAATCGACTTCCCGGCGAGGAAGTAGTCCTCGGAGGTCTCTTCCTTTCTTCCCGCCACGAACCCGACCGCCATCGCGGCGACCAGGAAGCCGAAGAAGGTCACCAGGTCGAAGGTCGTCAGCAGGTCTCCCATGGACTTCTCCCGTCGGGTTGCTCGAGTGCCGCATCCCCGTGGTGGAGCCACCGGGGGGGGCGCTTCGGTCTCCTTCGCTCACCCGGTCATCGCACGCGCTCGACGAGGACGGCGTCGCTCGAAGGAACAAGGAGAACGTGAAGAAGGGGGCACGGTCCAGGAGAAACGAGAACGGGAAGCAGGAGCCGACGGTGGGGGCGGTGGACACGCAGGGCGCGCCGGCTCTGCTGCGGCTTCAGCGGCGGCTCGTGGAGGGTCTCGGCGGAGGTCGGAGCGGGCTCGACGTGGTCGGCATCGGGGTCGTCGTGATGACCGTTTCGCGAAGAGCCGGCACGTCAGGGCTCCTGCCGTCTGGGCGGCTTCCGGAGATCGCGCCTGGCGAGCTCGGCGAACTCGTCTCGCAGTCGCGTCCACGTCCGCCTCAGCTCGGCGGCCTTCTCCGGCTTTTCCGTGGCGAGGTCCCGCGACTCGGCTCGATCTCGACCCAGGTCGTGGAGCTCCCACGGTCCCTTTGCGCCGGCCGCGACGAGCTTCCAGTCGCCGACGCGGATCGCCCGATTGCCTTCGTGCGACCACCAGAGCGCGCCCGGTCGCACGCCCGTGTCCTTCCCGAATGCCGGCACGAGGCTTCGACCCGGCGGCGTCGGCACGGGCCGGCCCCTCCATTCGCGCGGTGCTCGAGCACCGGCCAGCTCGAGGACTGTCGGAACGAGGTCGATGACATGCCCGACGCTGCGCCGGAGCTCGCCTCGCGCGGTGATACCTCGCGGCCAGCTGACGATGAGCGGTGTCGCGATGCCTCCTTCGTGCACCCACGTCTTGTGACGACGGAAGGGCGTGTTCGACACGGTCGACCAGCCCGGACCGAGGCAGAGGTAGGTCGCTGCCGAGCCGGGCGGAGCCGACGGATCGTGCCCGTCGTCGCGCACCATGATCTCCGCGCTCGCACCGTTGTCCGACAGGAAGAAGATCACCGTGTCGTCGAGGGCGCCCATCGAGCGGAGCTGGTCGACGACGCGTCCGACTCCACGATCGAGGCGGTCGATCATGGCCGCGTGGATCGCCATCTTCGTCGCCTGAAACTCGCGCTGCTCCCCGGTCAGCTCGCTCCAGGGCAGCGGACGGTTCACCTCGCCCGTGCCGAGCGTCTGGAGCGCCTTGGGGAAGTGGTACGGTGGTCCGACGTCCCTCTCGACCGCGGACAGAGCGCCACGCGCGATGCCGGCCTTCTCCTGGCGTTTCCGTCGTGCGCGGCGCGTCTCGTCCCAGCCCTTCCGATAGCGCTCCCGGTAACGGGCGATGTCCTCGGGGAGAGCGTGAAGCGGAAAGTGTGGCGCGGTGAACGCGAGGTAGTGAAAGAACGGTCGATCAGCATGCTTCGCGGCGTGGCTCTTCAGGCACCGCAGGGCGTGATCGACGATCGCGTCGGTCGCGTAGTAGCCGCTGTCCGGCGCGACGGGCGGCAGCTTCTTGTCGTCCTCCCGGTGCACCCGTGGGTTGAAGAAGCGCCCCTGGTCTCGCAGGTAGTAGGACCGATCGAAGCCGCTCGCGAGCGGCATGCCGTCGATGTGCCACTTCCCGGAGTGATACGATCGGTAGCCGCTCGATTTCAGCAGCGCCGGGAGCAGGGGTGCCCAGGCCGGACGCTTTCCCCGCCCACCGCTCGGCACGCCTTCGACCCGGTCGCGCCGCACCTGCTGCGCGTAGTAGCCGGTGAGAGTCGCTGCGCGTGTCGGCCAGCATCGCGCGGTGTTGTAGAACCGCGTGAATCGTAGACCGCGCGCCGCCAGCTCGTCGAGGTGCGGTGTGGCGATCTCGCCGCCGTAGCAGCCGACGTCGGAGTAGCCGAGATCGTCCGCCAGGATCAGCAGCACGTTCGGCGTTCTCGGCGAGGCGATCGTGTCCGCGCCGACGAGACAGAGAGCGGCGAACACGAGGCAAGGTCTCGGGATCACGGGAGCGTCCTCCAGGTCGGGAGCATCGGTTGTACCCGTTGCCGATGCGGATGACGAGCCCGAACGCCCTCGCGCCCGGCTATCGCTCTTCGCTTCCGTGGCCGCCGTCGCGCGCCGTGCTCCACCTTCGGCAGGTGCTTCCGAGTGCCGTCGAGCGTGTCACCGGCGACTCTCGTCCAGGGCTCCTGCGTTCCGGCTCCGGGAAGCCGGGTCGTGACCCTGCTTGTGCTCGAGGAAGCCCGCGGGTTACTCTGGATCCGCTGATCTGTCGTGCAGCCCGGGGCGCGAACCGGATATTCGTCGCCGTTGAACACGGCCATCCGATGCGAGAGAGCCGCGGGCCGGATCTTGCGGCTCTGCGGCGGCGTCGGTCGTCGCCGACGCTGTCCGGGTCGCGACGGCAGCTTCGGAAGAGCATCTCGTCATGAAGACGTCCGTTCTGGACTCCCGCCCGGCGGCCCCGACGGCACTGGCAGCCTTCTCGGTGCTGGTGGGGCTGTCGCTGGCCGTCGGGCTTCCTTCGCGCGGTCGTGCCGACGGTCCTGCTCCGGACCCGGAGGCGGCGGCGCTGGCGGCGATCGAGAAGCTCGGCGGATCGGTGCGCTCCGTCTCACGCGGCAGCGACGACCGGGAGGTCGAGTTTCATCTCGGTGGTCGCGGCTTGACGGACGCCGGGCTCGTCCACGTCGCCGCGTTGAAGAACGTCGCCTCGCTGAATCTGAGAGACACCCGGATCAGCAGTGCGGGACTCAGGCACTTGAAGGGGCTCACGAAGCTGCGCTGGCTCCACCTCGAGCGTACCGCGATCGGTGACGACGGAGTCGAGAATCTCGCGGGTCTGGTGCACCTCGAGTACCTGAATCTCTACGCCACGAAGATCACCGACAAGTCGCTCGATCACCTCAAGGGTCTCGGGAAGCTCCGGCGGCTCTACGTGTGGCAGACCGGTGTGACCGACGCGGGGGCGGAGAGGCTCTGCGAGCAGCTGCCCGGGTTGACCATCGTGCAGGGAGTCGACCTGAGCAAGCTGCCGATCTACTCTCTGAAGCCGCCCGAGCCCCCCAGGCCGACGGAGACCTTGAAGTGGGTTCCGGTAGACGACGCGACCGAAGTGCCCTCGAGATCGCTGAACGGACTCAACACTCAGGTGTACTTCGAGAACAAGTCGGGGCGACGCGTGAAGCTGTACTGGGTCAGCTACGGCGGCGAGCTGAAGCTCTACGCGGAGCTCGCCCCGGGGACGACCCGGCAGCAGAACACCTACTCGCGGAACACGTGGCTGATCGCCGACGGGAACGACAAGCCGCTCGGGTACTTCACCGTCGGGGTCGAGGTGTCCCTCGCGGTGATTCCGGAGACGGCGGCAGCTCCGGAAAAGAAGCAGCCCCGAGGATGAGTCGTGACGCCTTTCGACGCTCTGACGAGGCCGCCCCCCCCGCCCCCCGCGGCGC
>CAYMLL010000221.1:0-13309 GCA_964390645.1 uncultured Planctomycetia bacterium
GCCGAAGCAGTAGTTACCCCGGAAGCTGAAGCTCCTTGTCGCGACCCTGTCGAGATGTGGCGTCCGGATGTTCGGGTTGCCGTGCGCCGCGATCGTGTCGGCCCGCTGATCGTCGGCGAAGAGAAAGATGATGTTGGGCCTGGCGCAAAGTGTGGGTGTTGCGCAGAGGAATAGCGTGAATGCGAGCAGTGTTCTGTGCATGATCAATCTCGGTTCGCGGTGGCGCATCGGCTCTCGTCCGGGGCTGCCCCGACGAGAGAGCGGCGTCGAAGAGCGCTTCAGACTACACGGATTTCACGGATTCGGAACCTTCAGGATCGAGCCATGCGTATACACGTCAACCAACTTCGAGCTACGAGCTCGGTCCTCGTCGGGCTTGTCGTGTCGTCGACGCTCACCGCCGGTGACTGGCCGCAGGTGCTCGGTCCGAGCCGCAACGGCGTATCCGTCGAGACGGAGCTCCTGGACGAGTGGCCGGAGGGTGGGCCGAAGGAGCTCTGGCGCGTCTCCGGGGGCGTGGGGATGTCGGGGCTCGCGATCAGCGATGGACGGCTCGTGACGCTGGTCGACAGCGGGGGGCAGCAGCGAGTGATCGCGCTCGACGCGAGCAGCGGCGAGAGAGTCTGGGAGACGGCGGTCGCGAGGACCTACAGGAACCAGATGGGAAACGGTCCGCGCGCGACGCCGACGATCGAGGGGGATCGTGTCTTCGCCTTCACCGGCGAAGGCGTCCTCGTCGCGCTCGGACATGCCGATGGCAAGGTGATCTGGAAGCACGACGTCGTCAAGGACACCGGGGGCAAGGTCGCGGACTACGGCATGGCCTCGTCGCCGCTCGTCGCGGGCTCGGTCGTGGTCGCCACCGCCGGGTCGAAGAGCGGTACGGTCGTGGCCTACGATCGTCACTCGGGAAAACTCGTCTGGAAGGTCGGATCGGATCGCGCCGGCTACTCGTCCGCGGCGGAGCTCGTCGTCGGCGGTCGACGGCAGATCGTCGTGTTCACGGGAGAGTCCGCGCTCGGCGTCTCTCGCACCGGCATCGTCCTCTGGCGCTATCCCTGGGCCACGGACTTCGACTGCAACATCGCGACGCCGATCGCCTTCGGCGGCAAGGTGTTCCTGTCGTCCGGAGAGAACCATGGCTGTGTGCTCCTGGAGCTGGCTCCGAAGGGCGACGGCCTCCAGCCGAAGGAGGCGTGGAGGTCTCTCGGCAAGGACAGCGTGATGCGCAACGAGTGGCAGACTTCGATGCTGATCGGCGGGCACCTCTACGGCCTGGACAACGTCGGAAGCGCGGGCCCTGTCACACACCTCAACTGCGTCGACATCTCCAGCGGCGAGCGGCTCTGGCAGAAGACACGCTTCGGCAAGGGCAACCTGATCGCTGCCGACGGCAAGCTCTTCGTCGTCACGCGCAAGGGGGAGCTCATCGTCGTCCGCGCCTCTCCGAAGGGGTACGAAGAGATCGGTCGTCAGAAGGTCCTCGCCGGCACTCGCCAGGCTCCGGCGTTGGCGGACGGCCGGCTGTACCTGCGGGACAACCGGGAGATCGTCTGCCTCGATGTACGCGCGAAGTAGCCGGCGTGAGTTCGATCGGAGCGAGTCACATCGGCGCGATGCGCGGGGAGCCGACGTCCGTTCCCAGCAGCACGTGGGAGTCGAAGCTCGCATGCAGGAGTTCGTCGCGTAGCTCTCGATGCTGGGGGTCGTTCCAGAGGTCGTGGAACTCGTGCGGGTCGTTCTCGAGGTCGTAGAGCTCGCCGAGGCCGTGGCCGTGATAGACGACCAGCTTGTGCGTACGGTCCCGGTACATCGTCGCGAAGGTGCCGTTTCCACCGGTGAAGTGTGAGCTCAGCGCATCGAAGTACTCGCAGCGGACGAAGTCGCGATGGCTCTGCGGTGACTTCTCGCCACGCAGGATCGGCCCCAGGCTCCTACCTTGTACCCACTCGGGGATATCGAGGCCGCAGAGATCGAGGATCGTCGCGGTCTTGTCGATGAGCTCGACGAGTGCCGGACTTCGCACGCCGGATTCGATCTGTCCGGGACAAGAGAAGATCAGCGGCACGCGCACCAGCCCCTCGTAGAAGCGGCAGCCCTTCTGTAGCAAGCCGTGGTCACCGAGCGACTCGCCGTGATCGCTGGTGAAGATCACCACCGTGCTTTCGCGCTGGTTGGTGGCGTCGAGTGACTCGAGGATACGGGCGAGCTGGTCGTCGATCAGGGCGATCATCGCGTAGTACTTCGCCTGAATCTCCTTGGCGTCGCGGCGCTCGGGGCTCTCCGCGGCGCCCTGGAAGTCGATTGCCGCGAGCCGTCTCTGCTGCTCGAGGTCGCTCTCCTGGAAGTGCGGGCCGGGCATCGTCCTGGCATCAAAGAGGTCGAGATACTCGCGCGGCGGGATGAACGGCGGGTGCGGGTCGTAGACGTTGACGCTCAGCAGCCACGGCCGCTCACGCTCTTGCTCGATGAACTCGATCGCCATATCCGACGCCCAGGTCGTCTGGTGGAGGTCTGGCGGGACGCGGCCCTCGCTCTCGCGAAGCTCGGTGAGGTCGGCCCCGTGGGCGCGAACCCAGTCGGCGTAGTCGTGACCGTCGGGCCAGTCGTCCCGCGGTGCGTGGCTGAATCTCCAGTAGTCGTAGCCGTCGTCGATTCGTGGTTCCGTGCGTCGTCCGGCACTCTGCAGATGGAACTTGCCGACCAGACCGCAGTCGTAGCCGCTGTTCGCGATGAGTCTCGTGATCACCGGAGGGAAGTCCGGGAAGCTCTCGTTGCCGTTGCGCGTGTTGTGCACCCGGCTCGGGTACATGCCGGTGAGGAAGCTCGAGCGGCTCGGCGTGCAGATCGGGCTCTGGCAGTATGTGGTCGTGAAGGCGACTCCGGACTCGACGAGCCCGTCGATCGTCGCGGTGCGAACATACGGGTTGCCGAGCGCGCCGATGGTGTCGAAGCGCTGCTGGTCGGTGCAGTACCAGAGGATGTTCGGTCTTCGGGAGGTGGGTTCGATCATGCTGGATGACGCCTTCCTGTACGCAGAACACGCAGAATTCGTCGTGCGAGCGGCAGCAGCGCGACGAGAAGGAAGCACAGCGACAGCGGGCGAGTCACCAGCGGAGCGTAGCTGCCACCGGAGATCTGCAGTCCCGCGTTCAGGTTCTCCTCGGCGACCGGTGCGAGCACGAAGCCGATCACGAACGGGGCCAGCGGCACGCGCGCTGCGCGCATCGCGAGGCCGACGCCGGCGAAGACGAGCATCACCCAGACGTCGAAGACACGATTCGACAGGGCGTAGGAGCCGACCACACAGAAGGTCAGCACGACTGGAGCCAGAAACGCCCGCGGAACGTACATCAATCTCGCGACGATCGCGACTCCCGCGGCGAGCATGCCGAACATCAGGCAGTTGGCGAGGAAGAGCGTCGACATGATCGTGTAGACCGCCTCGGGGTTGCGCTCGAAGAGCAGCGGGCCGGGCTGGAGACCGTGAACGACGAGGCCGCCGAGCAGGATCGCGTCGATGACACTGCCGGGAATGCCGAGCGCGACGAGCGGGATCAACGCGCCGCCGACGGTGGCGTTGTTGGCCGCCTCGGACGCGATCACGCCTTCCTCCGACCCCCTGCCGAACTTCTCCGGATTCCGGGACGCTGTGCGAGCGGCCGAGTACGCCATCACGGATCCGACGTTCGCTCCCACGCCGGGCAGGATCCCGATCCACGTGCCTATGAACGACGACCGCAGCAGGTTCACCGCATGGGCTCTCCAGTCCCCCCAGCGTAGAAGGACGCCGTGTCGTGACAGGCCGACGTGCTCCGGCGTCTCGTCGATGTGCAGAATGTCGACGACGACCTGGCTGACGGCGAAGAGTCCGATCAGAACGGGCAGGAGACCGAAGCCGTCCGACATCTCCGCGATCGCGAGCGTCAGTCGGGGTGCGCCGGTCGCCGGCGAGAGTCCGGGCATCGACACCAGGACTCCGAGCGCGCCGGAGAAGAGCCCTGCCGAGAGCGAGCGACCCGCGACCGACGCGATCAGGACGAGCGCGATCGCCACGAGCGAGAAGATCTCGAAGGGGCCGAGGCGTGTCGACAGCGACGCGATCGGAGCGGCGAGGAGGACGAGGAAGACCCACGACACCATCCCGCCGACGTAGGAAGCCGTGATGCCGAGTCCGAGCGCGCGTCCCGGCTGACCGGCGCGAGCCAGCGGGTAGCCGTCGAGCGTCGTCATGATCGAGGCGGGCGTTCCCGGCATCCGCAGCAGCGTCGCGGGGATGAGCCCACCGCTGATCGAGCCGACGTACATCGCGACGAGGAGGACAAGCGCGTTGCCGTATTCCATCGAGAAGGTCAGCGGCAGCGTCAGCGTGATCAGCATGGCGCCGGTGAGTCCCGGAATCGCGCCGGCGGTGATTCCCGCCGTCGTGCCGAGAACCAGGAGTGCCAGCGCAGTCGGCGTGAAGATATGACTCAGTGAGTCGAGAAACGCGTCCATCGTTCGGTCACGGCAGGTCGATGGTGAAGAGGCGCGAGAGGAGCTGCTCGAGGCCGAAGCCCATGACGGCCGCGACGACCAGAAGGGAGGCAAGGGAGCGCCGGCGCCGGGCCAACACGCTGCCGGTGACGAGGACGAACGTGAAGGTGGCGACCCCGAAGGGTATCCGTCCGCTTGCGAGAACGCCGACGTAGATGAGAGTGGTGACGATGCAGACAGCCGCGAGGTCGAGGCGTGGGGCAGCGTGGGTCTCGTTCGCGTTCGCGGGCTCGACCGCGTCTTCGTCCTCGGTCTCCCTCCGCCGCCGGCGGAGGCCGAGGAGCACGGGAATAAGGAGAACGATCGCTGCGATCAGCGTGATCATCGGCAGATGGGGCAGCTCGAGGACTGCTCGCTGGTCGAGCCCGCTGAGCTCGGAGTGGAGCGTGGCGAGCTTCTCGTCGAGAGCGGCTCCTGTCAAGAACAGCTCGTCGCAGCGAAGCTCAGCCATCTTCCGGCGAAGGTGCTCGGTCTGGCTGGCGCGCTTCAGTGCCTCCGCGAGCGTCGCGACCCGCGTCGGTGATGTGGCCTTCGGGGCCCACCAGAAGTGCACGTTGCTCGCCGTGACCTCGACCCCCTGCTCGATAGCGGTGGGTACGTCGGCGAGAGCCTCGTGTCGTTCCTCTCCGAGGAACGCCAGCGCCTTGAGTCCCGCGGAACGAAAGCGGAGGAGCTCGTCGACGGAGAAGATCGAGAGCTCGATGTGGCCGCCTCGCAGCGCCGCGAATCGCTTGGCGCCGCCACCCGTCTGCACGAAGCGAAAGCGTGCGCCCTCCGTCGTCGCCTCGATCCGTCGCGCGACGATGGGGCTCGGGGCGCCAACGTTGGCGCCGAACGGAATCGTGTCCGGACTCGCGGAAGTTTCGCGATGTCTCCACCCTGGCGCGTTGCGACGACGAGATGGCTCTCACCGGTGCCGGCGATCGGAGCGAAGGCCTCCGGGCCGTAAGGCGTCTTGCCGGAGCGTTTGGCCGTCAGCATCGCCTGGTGGAGGAGGAGGATCGTGTAGCCGTCGGCAGGCGAGTTCATCACCCGCCGGCTGCCGATCGTGCCACCGGCGCCGTCGACGTTGACGATGGCGAGACGCTGCGGAAGAAGCTCGTTGTCCTCGATGGCCTTCTTGAAGATACGAGCGAAGGTGTCCGTGCTGCCGCCGGGAGCGAACGGCACGACGAGACGGATGGGACGTCCGGGGTAGATCGTCGGAGTCGTCGCCGGCTCGCATGACGAAAGGGCCGCAACCGCGGCGCCAACGAGGAGTCTGTACATCGAGCAGCACATGAAGCTCCAGTGTAGCAGTCCACCCGAGAAGTCAATTCCACGAGCTACCAGGATTTGGGCGCGTTTTCCCGAGCGCCTCGACGCGTTCCGGCGCGGGCCTCGACGCGACACGGCTCTGCGCGCCTCTGTGGTGCCACCTCCGCTTCCCGTTCTGGTTCCCGTTCCAATTCGCTCCGGGTCCGTACTCGCCGCCGGGCGTGACCCGACGTGCCCTCCTCGCGTATGCTGGCGCTTCTGAATCGGTCCATCTCCAGGGTGTCGATGCGTTCGCTCTCGCTCCTTCTCTCCACGTTTCTTCTCGTCTCCCCCGCGATTCTCTGCGACGACCGCATCTCCTTCGACGACGGTCGCAAGCTCCTCGAGACCTGACACTGTCTCCCATCACAACAACCAGAAGCGCTGGACGGACGACTACGCGAAGGTCAGCCCCTGGTAGATCGAGCAGCTCGTCTACCTCCTGGAGCGTATGAAGGGGATCGACGAGGGGGGCAGCAGCCTCCTCGACAGCTGCATGGTCCTCTACGGATCGGGACTCAAGGACGGCAACGGACACAAGACGAGAAACCTGCCGGTCCTCATCGCCGACCGTGGCGGTGGCTCGATCCGACCCGGACGCCGGATCGTCTGTCCCGAAGGCACCCCGCTGACGAATCTCCACCTGTCGCTGTTGTGGCGCATGGGCGTGGAGAGCGAGCAGTTCCACCCCGGCACCGGCAGCGTCGACCTCGCCTGAGATGTTCCTCGAAGACGTCTTTGCGGTTGACGAACTCGTTGTCCGGCTTCACCCTGGAGATCGGGTCATTTCCCGGTTTCGGCGTCTCGATTGCAATCATCAGGTCACGAGGGTTCGTTCATGATCCCGTCCAAGCTGAGGTCCGTGGCGTGGCAGCGATCGTTCATCGCGACCCTTGTTCTCGCCTCGTTCGAGTCGGTGTCCGCCCAGGTCGTCATCAACGAGGTGCTCGCGCGAAATCACTTCACGAACACCGACGAAGATGGGGACTCGAGCGACTGGGTCGAGCTCTACAACCCTGGTCCCGAGTCGGTCGATCTCACGGATCACGCGCTCAGTGATTCGCGCGCCGATCTGCGCAAGTGGGTGCTGCCGCGGATGGTGGTCCCGGCGGACTCCTACGTGCTGCTCTGGTGCTCGGGAAAGAACCGCGTCGAGGCGGGAGAGGATCGCATCGTCGAGCCGAACTCGCCGCTGCCGTTCGTCGCCAATTTGATCGACAGAGATGACGAATGGCGCTACACGGTGGGTATGCCAGAAGACGAAGGACCGACGTCCGACTGGAGGAGCCCGGATTACGACGACACCTCCTGGGAGACCGGACTCCCCGCCTTCGGCTTCGGTAACGACGACGGCATCCGGAGCGAGACGGCGTCGGGCATCGGTGGTCTGCTCCTGCGACGGACCTTCGAGTTTCGACCGGGTCTCGACAACCTCGTCCTGCAGTTGCGTTTCGACGACGGATTCGTCGCTTACCTCAACGGTGAGCGCGTCGCTGCGGGGAACTTCCCGGATGGCGAGGAGCCGACCTTCGCGAGCACCGCGACTCGCTCTCACTCGCCACGCCGGTCGGAGCGCTTCGATTTGACGCCCTTCCTCGAATCGTTGACCCCGGGCCCGAACACCCTGGCGATCTTCGGGCTCAACACGCGTACGTCCAGCAGCGATGTGGTCCTCGATCCGGAGCTGGGGACGGTGCCGCCCGTGCTCCACACGAGCTTTCGTCTGACGAGCGCCGGCGAGTCGCTTTTTCTTGTCGACCCCGGTGGTGAAATCGTCGACGAGGTCTCGTTCCCCCCGCAGAGCTTCGATCAGTCCTACGCCCGTTCGCCGAACGGCAGCGGCGGCTTCCGCTATCATCTGACGCCGTCGCCGCTTGTCGCCAACGGCGGTCCGACGGGCGATCGTCCTCTCGTCGTCACCGACACCGTGTTCAGCGTCGATCGCGGCTTCTACGAGGAGCCCTTTGATGTCGAGATCACGTCCGCTACCGAGGGTGCGGAGATCCGCTTCACCCTCGACGGGTCGGAGCCGTCCGAGGAGAACGGCACGCTCCTCGAGGGGGCGGTCTCGATCGACGGAACCACCACCCTTCGCGCCCGTGCGTTCAAGGTCGGAATGCGTCCGACGAACATCGACTCGCAGACCTACGTCTTTCTCGACGACGTTGTCCGGCAGGATCTCCAGGCAACGCTCGCATACGGATTCCCTCGCACGTGGGGCGCCACCGCGGCCGACTACGGCATGGACCCGGACGTCATCGGACCACGAGATCGTTTCGGCGGCATCTACGTGGAGACGATTGTCGACGACCTGCGCTCGCTGCCGACGATGTCGATCGTGATGGATATCGCTGACCTCCTCGGACCGCGTGGCATCTACACGAACTCGGAGTCGCGAGGCCCGGCCTGGGAGCGACCTGCTTCCGTCGAGATGTTCTCGCCCGAGGACGGCACGGAGTTCCAGGTGAACTGCGGCATCCGGATACAGGGCGGCTGGTTCCGCTCGCATTCCGGCGCTCGTAAGCACTCCCTGCGCCTGCTCTTCAAGCGCCGGTACGGTCCGACCAAGCTCGAGTCCTCGCTCTTCGGCGAGGACGGGAACGATCGCTTCGACACGATCACCTTGCGCGCGGGAGCCAACGACGGCTACTCGTGGAACGCGGCTCGTCTGACCGAACAGTACACCCGCGACGAGTTCGGTCGCAGCCTGCAGCGCGCGACCGGCAACGCCGGCGCTCGCGGGACCTTCGTTCACCTCTACATCAACGGGATCTACTGGGGAGTCTACAATCCGGTCGAGCGACCGGACCACTCCTTCTCGGCGAAGTATTACGGCGGCGACAAGGACGACTGGGACGCGGTCCACGACTTGCAGACCACGAACGGCGACAACCGCGCCTGGGGGGACATGCTGCGTGTCGCGGCCCGCGCTCGCTCGTCTCTCGAGGCGTACCAGGAGCTTCAGGGACGCAATCCCGACGGCAGCGCCAACCCGGACTTCCCGCATCTCGCGGACGTGCCGAATTACGTCGACTACCTGATCGTCAACGTCTACGGCGGCAACTGGGACTGGCCGTGGAAGAACTGGTGGGCGGGCAGGGATCGCACGGCGTCGAGCACCGGATTCAAGTTCTACTGCTGGGACTACGAGAACACGATGGGGAACAACCGCGATCGGTCCCCGCTGCACAAGAACGCGCTCCAGAACAACTTCTCCTCCGCCGGTGAGCTTCACACGAACCTGCGATCGAATTCCGAGTACCGACAGCTCTTCGCCGACCGCATTCATCGGCTGTTCTTCAACGATGGGCCGCTGACGCCTGCGTCGCTGGTCCCGCGCTACGACAGCCTGGTTGCTCGGGTGGAACGGGCCATCGTCGCCGAGTCGGCGCGCTGGGGTGACCAGCATCACGGCATTCCCTTGACGCAGCGCGAATGGCGTACGGAGCGTGACTGGCTTCTTCGCACCTACCTCGTGGAGCGGTCGGGGATCGTCCTGCAGCAGTTCCGTGCCGCGGGGCTCTATCCGCGCATCGCTGCTCCCGAGTACGCGCGTCACGGTGGGGTGGTTCCGGCCGGCTATCGTGCTCTGTTACACGTTCCGCAGGGTGAGGTCCTCTACACGACAAATGGCGCCGACCCGCGGCTCCCGGGCGGTGAGGTCTCGCCGTTTGCGAGCGTGGCGACCCTCGGTGATCCGGTGACGGTCTTGCCGGCGGCGGGTGCAGTGCGGATTCACGTGCCTTCGGATGACTCTCTCGGGCGTGACTGGACCGCCGCGGACTTCGACGACTCCGGGGGGGACCTCGGAACGATGCCGGTGGGCTACGAGACCGGCTCGGGATACGAGGAGCTGATCGCCACCGACCTGCGCGAGGCGAGGCACGAGGTCAACGCGACGGTGTATCTGCGGCAGGAGTTCGTCGTCGAGGATCTCTCCACGCTCGCGTTCTTGACGCTCCGCATGCGGTACGACGACGGTTTTGTCGGGTATCTCAACGGCGAGCGAGTCGTCGAGAAAAACGCGCGTGCGGACACCGAGTGGAACTCGCGTGCATCCCGCAGTCACTCCGACAACGCAGCAGTGGATTTCGCGAGCTTCGATCTTCGACATGCCGCCGAGCACCTGGTCTCCGGGCGTAACGTCTTCGCCTTGCAAGCGATGAACTTCCGCGCGACCGATGGGGACTTCCTGATGCAGTCGGAGATCGTTGCGACGGACTCCGCCGAGGGCGGCATCGCGATCGACGCCAGCACGCGCGTGCTGGCACGTGCGCGTGTCGAAGCCGGCTGGAGCGCCCTGGCCGAGGCGGTCTTCCTCGTGGACACCGGTATCCCGCTGCGAGTCACGGAGATCATGTACCATCCGGCGTTGCCTCCGGCAGGGGGCACCTGGGAGTCGGACGACTTCGAGTTCGTCGAGCTTCTCAATGTCGGAGCCTCCTCGATTCGTCTCGAGGACATCGTCCTTCGCGGGGCAGTCGAGTTCGAGTTCGCCCGCAGCCCCGAGACGCTTCTCGAGCCGGGCCAGCGGATCGTCGTCGTCGAGAATCTCGAGGCCTTCGCATCGCTACACGACGTCTCCGGGATCCGGGTTGCCGGGCAGTATCGCGGCAAGCTGGACAATGACGGTGAGCGATTGATCCTGGAAGGCTTTCTCGGTGAGCCGATCCTCGACTTCACGTACAGCGACGAGTGGCATCCGGTGACCGACGGTGGGGGACGCTCGCTGGTCTTTGCTGACCCCGCGCAGCCGCGCGAGGCGTGGTCCGACGGCGCCGGGTGGATCTCCGGGGCCGTCGACGGCGGCTCGCCGGGAGCGGATGACGGGGATGTCGAGCCGCGCGGCGGTTGGCAGAGGATCGGTGACATCGACCAGAACGGTCGACTCAACACGACCGATGCGGTGCTGATCCTGACCTCGCTCGTTCTCGGACGCGAGCCACGGATCCCGTGCGACCCCGGAGCCGCCAGGGGCTTCGCGGCGGGAGGAAACCTCACGGTCTACGACGTCGATGCCAGCGGCGACGTCAACCTCACGGACGGCATCTCGGTCCTCAACTTCCTCTTCCGGCGCGGGGCTCCGCCGGCGCTCGGGACGGACTGTGTGCGCGTCGACGGCTGCCCCGACGCGTGCTCGGACTGAGCGACGTCCGAGGCTCCACCACGTCTGGCAGGGTGTTCATGAGTACGGGAAGTCCCGTACCCTTCACCGCCTTCCGAGACCGACTCACCCGCTTCAGGAGCGCCCGGGCGAGAACGGCGCGAGGACGGATGCGAGCGCGTCGCGAAAGGGTGTGCGTTGACCGACGCCCAGCGTCTCGAGCTCCCTGCAGTCGAGCCGGGTGTTCTTCGGCCGTGGCGCTCCGCCGGGCGGGTCCGGCTGCGGAATGAGCTTCTGGTGCGGCAGATTCCAGATATCGCAGATCTGGCGGCCCATCTCGTACTTCGTCATCGCCTCGTCCGCCGACCAGTGGACCGTGCCGGCGACACTCGCTCCATCGGCGTGCTTCTCGATCATTCGTCGGACAACTGCCGCGACGTCGGCTGTCGAAGTCGGGTAGCGGGTTTGCCAGTGATCCAGCTTCACCTGTGCGTGGGTCAACAGATCCCTGGCGATCATCGTTACCGGTGACTCGTCGAGTGACTCGACCCGACCGTAGAGGACGGGAACCCGCAGCACACAGTTCGCCGGGATCGTGCGCACGACGTGCTCGCCTTCGAGTTTGCTCTTGCCGTAGAAGTTGAGCGGGTTCGGCGTCGCGTCTGGACGGTAGGGAGGGCTCGAGCCGTCGAAGACGTAGTCGGTCGAGAGGTAGACGACCCGAGCGTCGATCGCTGCCGCGATCTCGACGATGCTGCGAGTCGCTTCCACGTTGAGCGACAGCGTCGCGTCGGGGTCGTTCTCGCTGACGTCCGGACGGCGTTCGGCTGCCGAGTGGATGATCGCGTCTGGGCGCTGCTCCCGGAGCAGGGCCTCCACGGCGTTCCGGTCGGTGAGATCGGTGGCGATGACTCCCCCGGTCGCACGGCGGAAGCCGGTGCCTACGACGTGGAGGGAGGTCTTTCTGAGCTCGAGTGCGCGACCCAGGAGCCCCGTGACTCCTGTGACCAGGACTCTCATCGTGCCGTCTCCATGGTGGTTTTCGGGTGACGGAGCTTCCAGACTGTGGTCGGAAGCCCTCGACATCAAGTCGGAAAGCTGGCGTTCGGGCTTCCGTCTGCGTAGAACCGACGTCATGAGAACTCCCCACCCCTTCCTCGCCGTTGCCGTTGCCTCTTCGGTTGTCGTGAGTGGAATCCGATTCCGGACCATGGCCGAGGATGCCGCCGACAGGATCCCTCTCGAGGCGCCCGCGACCTGGGGAGGCGAGACGATTCGTCTGCCGCCGCCGTTCGCGCCGGACATGAAGCTGCGCGGCGTCGAGGAGATCCGCTTCGCCCCGGGCATGTTCAAGGCCGACTCGGAGTCGTTCTTCTCGTACGTCTTCGTGTTTCGCGTGCCGGCCTCCATCGAGCTCACCGTGGATGTCCTGAGGCGGGAGACCCTGGCGTACTACCGCGGGCTTGCCAGGGCCGTGATGCGTGGCAAGGGCGCCGACTTCGACAGGTTCGAGCTTGATCTCGAGGAGCTCGTCGTCGGTGACCGGGTGGCCGAGACTCCCGGCGGCGTGACTCCGTATCGTGGCTCACTCCGGTGGGTCGAGCCCTTCGTGACGAAGTCGTCACAGACGCTTCACATCGAGATGGACGTGTGGAAGGCCAGGGCCACGGAGCATCTCTACATCTGCTGCTGCGTCTCGCCGAGACAGCCGTCCCTGGCGCCGTGGAAGGAGATGCGCCAGGTGCGGAGTCGGCTCGTCCAGACCGTCGTGCCCCGGGCAGCGCGCCGTCGTTCGCCTTCGTGGTCGCGCTGGCCGTCCTTTCGGGGCGCCGACGCATCCGGAGTCGCGGATCGTCAGAATCTGCCGGGCTCGTGGCGGGTCGACGAGGCGGGTGGCCGGATTCGCTGGGTCACCGCGATCCCGGGGCTCGCGCACTCGAGCCCGATTGTCTGGGACGACCGGCTCTTCGTCACATCGGCGATCACCAGCGAGAAGTCGGCGAGCTTTCGTCCGGGGCTCTACGGATCGGGGGACGCGTCGCAGGACAGATCGCCGCATCGCTGGATGCTCTACTGCGTGGATCGACGCAGTGGCCAGATTCGCTGGAGGCGCGTCGCTGCCAGCGGCAAGCCGGAGGAGAAGCGGCATATCAAGGGAACGTACGCGAACTCGACGCCTGCGACCGACGGCCGGCATGTCGTCGCGTTCTTCGGCTCGCACGGAGTGCACGCGTATGGCGTCGACGGGGAGCATCTGTGGAGCGCCGACCTTGGTCGTCTGGATCTCGGCGCCTACGATGCGCCGGACTACGAATGGGGAACCGCGAGCTCCCCGATCATCCACGAGGGCCTGGTCTTCGTGCAGTGTGATAC
>CAYMLL010000222.1:0-13299 GCA_964390645.1 uncultured Planctomycetia bacterium
GCGTCTTCTGCGCGACGAGCGCTCGAGCGCGCTCGGGCGGCTCTTCGCTTCGCAGTGGCTGGGTTCGGATCAGCTCGGTGTACGCGTGCGGCCGGATCCGATCGACAATCCGTTCATGACCGACTCGCTGATGGTCTCCATGCAAGAGGAGACCGTGATGTTCTTCTCCCACCTGCTTGCGGAGAACCGTCCGATCTCGGAGCTCGTCGACGCGAACTACTCGTTCGTCAACGAGGAGCTGGCGAAGCACTACGGGGTGGCCGGTGTTCGCGGCCACCGCCTGCGTCGCGTCGCGATGGACACATCCCAGCGCGGGGGCATCTTCGGTCACGCGGGACTCCTGATGGTCACATCGCACCCGGGCCGCACGAGTCCGGTGCTGCGTGGGCGGTGGATTCTCGCGGATGTGCTCGGCATGCCTCCGCCGCCGCCGCCGCCGAACGCCAGTGAGCTGTCGCCCGAGGTGGAGAGGAGGAGGCGACTGTCACAGCGCGAGAAGCTCGAGCTTCACCGCGTGAATCCCGCCTGCGCGGGCTGCCACTCGCGCATCGACCCGCTCGGGTTCAGCCTCCAGAACTTCGATCGCTTCGGGCGCTGGCGAGAGCGACGCGGGCGCTCCCGCATCGACGCGCGAGGCCGGCTGCCCAACTGGACCGAGTTCACCGGTCCCTCGGGGCTCAAGCGAGTCGTCGTGGAGCAGCACCTGGACGATCTGACGCGACAGCTGGCACGCAAGATGCTCGCCTACGGGCTCGGGCGACAGCTGGAGTACTACGATGTCCCGGCCGTACGCAAGATTGTCACGAAGGTCCAGGACGACGGCTACCGCCTCCGGACGCTGGTGCTGGAGGTCGCGAGGAGCTACCCTTTCCGGTATCGCAAGAACCGGACCGGTGTCTCCCGGCAGGAGAAGGGCGGATGAGTGATCGAGCGAAGTTGAAGCTGACCCGGCGGAGCATCCTGCACGGCCGCGGCGCGACCGTCTGCTTGCCGTGGCTCGAGACCCTGGCGGCAGCGAGCGACTCGGCCGGGAGGCTTCCCGGTGCAGCGGGCTCGCGCGTGCGTGCGGCGTACCTCTACATTCCGAATGGCGTCGCCGACGGCGGCTGGGATGCCGCGAAGGTCGACGACGAGGGGCGCCTGCTCGCTCTCAACAAGTGGATGGCGCCGCTCGAGCCGTACCGATCCGATCTGCTCCTGCCCCGCAACGTCTGGACTCCTCGCGGCAACGGACACAGCGCCGGGACGGCGACGTGGCTGACGGGTCATCACTACGACGGCAAGAGGATCGACGCCGGCGGCGCCTCCGTGGACCAGCTGGCGGCGAGCAAGATCGGCGGCTCGACGTTGCTGCCGTCGCTCGAGCTCTCGTTGCGCGGCGAGGGCTTCTTCTCCAAGAGCCTCTCGCGTAACACGCTGTCGTGGCTCTCGGGACGTCAGCCTGCGAGCCGCGAGACAGTGCCGCGCGTCGTCTTCGATCGTATGTTTCGCGGTGGCGGACGTACCGAGACGGAGCGCAGCGTCCTCGACCTCGTCCTCGGCCAGGCCGGGCGTCTGCGCCGCGAGGTCAGCGACGCCGACGGCCGCAAGGTCGACGAGTATCTCGACGCGGTCCGGTCTGTGGAGAAGCGTCTGGAGTTCGCCGAGAAGAAGTCGAAGGCCGTGAGCGACGACCGTGCGCTCACCGACACGCTCACGCGACCGGCGCCGGGGATCCCGACGGACCACCAGGAGTACATTCGCCTGATGCTCGATCTCGTCGTGCTGGCGTTCTGGTCGGACGCGACGCGCGTCGTCACGTTCATGCTCGATCACGGCCAGAGCAATCGCTACTTCAACTTCGTCCCGGGAGTCAAGGGCACCTGGCACGCGCTCTCTCACTACCGCGATTTCAGCGGCAAGACCGAAGATGATGACGGCATCACCTCGTGGGGGTCGTTGGAGGAGAAGCGGGACATGTACAACGAGGTGACGCGCTGGCACAACGCGCAGGTCGCGTACCTCATCGGTCGTCTGAAGGGTGTTCCGGAAGGCGAAGGTACGCTGCTGGACAGCTCGATGATTCTCTACGGATCGAGCCTCTCCGACGGCCATGAGCACGCTGCGAAGAACTTGCCGCTGCTCCTGGCCGGCGGCGGCGGCGGAACGATCCGCGGCGGCCGGCAGATCCGGTTCGAGAAGCCAAGGTCGATGTCGGACCTGCACCTCTCGATGCTCCACCGTCTCGGCGCCAGCGTCGACGAGTTCGGCGGTAGCGACACACCGATGACCGAGATAGACGTCTGAACCGGGTGCCGGGGCCGCATTCACGAGCCCCACCTCATCGAGGAAGGAACATGAAGAGTTTGAACACAGCTTCCGTGGCTTCCGTTGTCCTGCTGACGCTGTCGTTCAGTTGTTCTCCCTCGCCCACGCGGCCGCACCACCCGGACCCGGGCGACATGCGGTCGCAGGTCGAGTCGATCGTGGCGCCGGCGGAGCCGTCGTTCCGGCACGAGGCCGAGCGATTCGGCGACCTTCGTGTGTTGCGGTATCAGGTGCCGGGATTCGCCGAGCTCGATCTCCAGAAGAAGAAGCTGCTCTACTACCTCTACGAGGCGGCGCTCGCGGGCCGGGAGATCATCTACGACCAGAAGTACGGCTACAATCTGACCATCAAGCGCACGCTCGAGGAGATTGTTCGCCGGTATCCGGGGGACCGTACGACGGACGATTTCGGGAAGCTCCTCGTCTACGTGAAGCGGGTCTGGTTCTCCAACGGTATTCACCACCACTACTCCAACGAGAAGTTCGTCCCGGAGATCTCCTTCGACGTCTTCGCAGGCTACGTCCGGGGGACTCCCGGGAGCTTCCCGGTGCGTGAGGGACAGTCGCCGGACGACCTCCTCGCGGAGCTCCGCCCGGTGATGTTCGATCCGGAAGTCGACGCGAAGCTCGTCAACAAGGCGAAGGGAGAAGATCTCGTCGCCACATCGGCGGTGAACTTCTACGTTGGCGTGAACCAGAAGGACGTCGAGGCGTTCTACGCGGCGAGGAGGAAGGCGAACGATCCCACGCCGATCTCGTACGGGTTGAATGCGCAGCTCGTCGGTACCGTGGGCCACGTCGCCGAGCGGGTCTGGAAGGTGGGCGGCATGTACGGGGAGGCGCTCACGGAGGTCGTCTCGTGGCTCGAGCAGGCCGTCGGTGTCGCGGAGAACGACGCGCAGCGCGACGCGCTCCGGAAGCTCGTGAAGTACTATCGCAGCGGCGATCTGGTCGACTGGGATGTGTACAACATCGCGTGGGTCAAGGACATCGACTCCGACATCGACGTGATCAGCGGCTTCGTCGAGGTCTACAACGATCCTCTGGGCTACCGCGGCTCGTTCGAGTCGGTCGTCTCGGTGCGAGATCCGGTTGCCACGAAGCGCATCGCGGCGCTCGCCGAGGACGCACAGTGGTTCGAGGACCATGCGCCGCTCGTTTCATCCCACAGGAAGAAGGAGGTCAAGGGCATCTCGGCGAAGGTGATCAATGTCGTCGTCGAGTCGGGAGACTCGTCTCCCGCGTCGCCGATCGGCATCAACCTTCCGAACGCCGACTGGATCCGCAAGCAGCATGGGTCGAAGTCCGTCAACCTCGCGAACATCGTCACCGCGTACAACCAGGTCAAGGGAGCGGCGCTGTCGGAGTTCGCCTGGGACGAGGATGAGATCGCTCGCTCCCGCGAGCACGGAGAGCTTGCCGACAACCTCCACACCGATATGCACGAGGTGCTCGGGCACGCATCCGGTCAGATCAATCCCGGGGTCGGCACGCCGAAGCAGACACTCAAGAACTACGCTTCGACGCTCGAGGAAGCGCGCGCGGATCTCTTCGCTCTCTACTACATGCTGGACGAGAAGCTCGTTGATATGGGGCTGATGTCGTCCCTCGAGGTGGGAAGAGCCGGCTACGATATGTACATCCGCAACGGCCTCATCTCCCAGCTCCGGCGCGTGAAGCCGGGGGCTGACATCGAGGAGGACCACATGAGGAACCGTCAGCTGGTCGCCGCATGGGTCTACGAGAAGGGCAAGGTCGACAACGTCATCGAGAAGCGGACGCGCGACGGAAAGACCTTCTTCGTCGTCCGCGACTACCAGAGGCTGCGTGTGCTGTTCGGTGATCTCCTGCGCGAGATCCAGCGTATCAAGTCCGAGGGCGACTTCGAGGGCGGAGAGCATCTCGTCGAGACATACGGTGTGAAGGTCGACCCGGACCTCCACCGCGAGGTGCTGGCGCGTTACGAGAAGCTCGACGTCCCGGCGTTTTCCGGGTTCATCAATCCGGTGCTCACCCCGGTCGAGAAGGACGGCGAGATCGTCGACGTGCGGATCTCGTATCCGGACGACTTCACGAAGCAGATGCTCGACTACGCGGAGCGCTACGCGTTTCTGCCGGCATGGAATTGAGGCGGGCGCGACAGCGCAGGAGTGGCCGGATGATCGACTCGAGCGCTCGGTTTCGGATCATGTCCACGATCCTGCTCCTGTCGGGAGCGATCGCCGCCGAGGCCGGTGGCGTGGAGAGGCCCAACATCCTCTTCATCATGTCGGATGACCACGCCGCCCACGCCATCGGTGCGTACGGCGGGCGTCTGGCGAGGCTCGATCCGACACCGAACATCGACCGCCTGGCGACGGAGGGCGCGCTGCTGAGCAACGTCTTCTGCACGAACTCTATCTGCACGCCCAGCCGCGCGACCATCCTTACGGGACAGTACAGTCACCGAAACGGCATCCGCACGCTGCGAGGCGGCATCGCCGCGGACCGCCAGACGCTCGCGATTCGCATGAAGGCGGCGGGCTACGAGACCGCGATCGTCGGCAAGTGGCATCTCAAGGACGAGCCCGGCGCGTTCGATTTCTACACCGTTCTTCCGGGGCAGGGCTCTTACTTCAACCCGATCTTCCGCGTGCGCGGACCGAAGCCGTGGCCGCAGAATACGACGCGCGCCAGGGGCTACGACTCGAAGCACTCGTCGGACGCGATCACGGCCATTTCGCTGAAGTGGATGACGAACAGGAAGAAGAGCAAACCGTTCTTCCTCATGCATCACTTCAAGGCTCCGCATGACAATTTCGAGAACGCCGAGCGCTACGACTGGCTCTACCAGGACATCGACATCCCGGAGCCGGAGAGTCTGTGGCGGCGTCGGGAGCACGGTCCGAAGGGCCGACCGGCTTACGGCACATCGGTCGGGCCGCGCAACAAGCGGCGCAACATGGGACACCACATGTTCGTCGATCGTTCGCTTCGGGCGCGCGAGTACACGCGGGAGTCGTACCAGCGCTACCTGAAGAAGTTCCTGCGTTGCGTGAAGGGTGTCGACGACAACGTCGGCCGCCTCATCGCGCATCTCGAGAAGAGCGGCGAGCTCGACAACACGATCATCATCTACACGGCCGACCAGGGGTTCATGCTCGGTGAGCACGACTACATCGACAAGCGGTGGATGTACGAGGAGTCGCTCCGCATGCCGTTTCTCGTGCGTCACCCGAAATCGATCCGTGAGGGGACGCGCAGCGACGCGATTATCAACAACGTCGACTTCGCGCCGACGCTTCTCGCGATGGCTGGCTCGACCGCCAGCGGCGAGATGCAAGGCCGCAGCTTCCTGCCGATCCTCCACGGTGAGCCGGCTGCGGCGGACTGGCCGAGATCGACGTACTACCGCTACTGGATGCACATGGCGCACCACGACAACCCCGCGCACTACGGTATCCGCACGAAGACGCACAAGCTGATCTTCTTCTACGGGCTGCCGCTCGATGCGCGCGGCGCGAGGCCGGAGCCCACGACGCCTCACTGGGAGCTCTACGATCTGGCCAAGGACCCACGCGAAGTGATGAACGTCCACGGAGATCCCGCCTATGCGGAGATTCAGGCGTCGCTGCGCGCCGAGCTCTTCCGACTCAAGAAGGCGGTGGGGGACGACGACGCCAAGCACCCGGAGCTGAGGAAGCTCGTGGCGGACTGACCCGGGTCTCCCCGTGTCGCTGCTCGTCGCTGCTGCCTCGCCGTGCTCTCGAAGGCGCGGCGGCCGGCGAGGACAGGTCTATCTATCGCTGCGCGCGCACGATTCTCCGGTTGAGGATGATCGCCAGCGCCAGGATCACCGCCCACTGCGCGACGCACGTCATCACGCTGAACGGCTTCAGCGGGTTCCACCACGAGCCGGGGTCGTACTCGGCGGCGGCGAGGTAGAGCCACCATCCGAGGAGCAGGATCGCCTGTATCGGCACCAGCCACGCTACGATGAGCTGCCATGCTCGGCTCGGCCTCCAGTCACCGGGTGACGTCTCGATGATCTCGGATCGCAGCTTCCCGGCGCCGTAGCGGCGCACCGCGAACGCGACGAATGCGCCCGCGAGCATCAGGGCGACGCCCCAGACGAAGTCCTGGTTGCCGAGGAATCCGAGGTGCATCGCCGACGGCAGGCCGAGCGTGAATCCGGCGCCGCAGACGATCGCGACGGCCTTCTCGCGCTTCATGCCGGAGTCGACGCAGACGCGCGTCGCCAGCTCGATCATCGCGATCAGCGAGCTGAAAGCAGCGAAGGAGAGACCGAGGAAGAAGAGAATCGCGAGCCCGCGCCCGAAGCCGATCTTCGCGAGGAGCTGAGGGATCCAGATGAAGGTCAGTCCGGTCGACGCAGGACCGCTCTCTTTCATCACGACGAGAATCTCCTCCCGCGTGTGATTCACTCCGTAGATCGCGAACACAGCCGCGAAGATCGTGATCGCCGCGAGCAGCGAGACCGTGTTGTTGCCGATCGCGGTGACGAACGCATTCTTCACGACGCCGTGCCGTCTACGCATGTAGATCGCGTAGGTGAGGATCAGTCCCCAGCCGGCGCCGGTGTCCCACGCGTTTTGCGTCAAGGCCTCGAGCCAGATTCGCGGCTTCGTGAGGAGCTCCCACTGCGGGGTGAAGAGGAAGCGGATGCCGTCCCCGGCGCCGTCGAGCGTGACCGCGCGCACGAGCGAGATCAGGACGACGACGAGCAGCGCCGGGATCAGCACCTTGTTGGCGCGCTCGATCGACTTGACGCCCTTCCACACGACGATGGCGCCGACGAGCATCGCGAGCGCATGAAACGCCACCGGCCAGCCGCTCGACTGAAACGACTCCCAGATCTCCGTGGAGCCGGCCGTGTCCGTCGGCAGTGGAGCGGAGAGCATGCGAATGAAGTAGAACACGCACCAGCCGGCGACGACCGAGTAGTAGAACATGATCGCGGTGGCGACGAACGCGATGAACGTCCCCATCCACGCAAAGCGCTGGCCGGCGAACGAGGCGAAGGAGCCGACGAGCCCGCGACGCGTCGTCCGGCCGATCGCGTACTCCGCGATGATCAGTGGAATGCTCCAGACGAAGAGGAACACGATCCATGCGACCAGGAAGGCGCCGGCACCCTCGTCACCGCTCTGTTGCGCCGCGATGCGCGGAAAGCGCCAGATGTTGCCGGTGCCGACCGCGATGCCGAGGACGCTGAGGATCAGTCCCAGTCGCGTTGAGAAACGGGGCTCGTTGCTGTCGGTCATGGCGCTTCGCTTGCTCCGGGCTCGCGCCCACAGGATCGGTTCTGAACGCCGGAATCGCAAGAGTGCTCCGGATTGACTCGTCCGCTGAGCCTACTTAGTCTGATCATCGCCGCGCCGGGTCGTTGTCGGCCGATGTGCGCTCGGGGGAGATCGATCTTCGAGGAGTCTCGTCTACAGATGCCCGTCTCGTCCCGTCTCCAGGTCGTGATCACGACCGTTCTGCTGCTCGTCGGCGTCCTCGGCGTGACGATCTCTGCGCGAGCCGACGGTGCTCCCGACGTCGTGAGGCGGGCCCCGTGGACGACGTCGCGAGTCCGCGGCACACCGGGACCGCCGGCGCCGTACAGGATCGTCGACTCGTTCCCGGGGCTGCGCTTCGACCGACCGGTGTCCATCGCACGTGTGCCGGGAACGGATCGGCTCATCGTCGCGGAGTTCGGCGGTCGCCTGCTCGCGTTGCCGGCGGATCGAGCCTCCGCGGAGGTGACGAGCGTTCTCGATCTGCGAGACACCGTGCCCGGTAAGCCACGAGCAGAGGTCGGCTTCTCGGTCTTCGACTTCACGTTTCACCCCCGCTTTGTCGAGAACCGTCAGGTCTTCCTCGTCTACAACGGTCCGGGGAAGCAGCCGCGAACGAGAGTCTCGAGGTTCGAGGCGACGAGGGACGATCCGCCTCGCATCCTCGCGGATACCGAGAAGGTGATCCTTCGCTGGCGAGCCGGAGGACACAACGGGTCGTGCATCCGTTTCGGCAAGGAGGGCTTCCTCTACGTCTCGACGGGAGACGGTGTCGGGCCGAACCCGCCGGATCGAAACGGCTGGGCCCAGGACGTCACCGACCTCCACGGTGCCGTGCTGCGCATCGACGTCGATCGCGAGGTCGCCGGTCACTCCTACGCGATTCCTGCCGACAATCCGTTCCGCGGCAAGCCGCCGGCGCGTCCTGAGATCTGGGCCTACGGCTTTCGCAACCCGTGGCGCATGGCGTTCGATCACCGTAGCGGCGAGCTCTGGCTCGGCGACGTCGGCTGGGAGACGTGGGAGATGGTCCACCGCGTCGTGCGTGGCGGCAACTACGGCTGGAGCGTCATGGAAGGGCGCATGCCTCAGCGCGGCGATGTGACACCCGGGCCGACGCCGATTCTGCCGCCGGTGAAGGATCATCCCCGGTCCGAGGCAAACTCGATCACCGGAGGCATCGTCTACGACGGGTCGAAGCATGCGGACCTCGACGGCTTCTTCATCTACGGCGACTACGTCACCGGAACGATCTGGGGGCTGCGTGCGAGCGGCGAGGACGAGTACACGCACCGCGAGCTCGTCGACACCGATCTCCGGATCATCGCGTTCGCCCAGGGTCGCCGCGGCGAGATCTGGGTGCTCGACTTCGACAACCACGAGAAGGTCTACGAGCTCGTACCCGCCGGTAAGAGGCGGGACTTGCCGCCTTTCCCGCGTCGCCTGAGCGAGACCGGGCTCTTCTCGTCGATCGCGAACCTGACGCCCGCGCCTGGAGTCGTTCCGTACTCGATCACCGCCGAGCCGTGGATGGACGGCGCGTCCGCGAGACGCTTCGTCGCCATTCCCGGCAGCGGGGGTGTCACGAAATCCGCGACGGTCGGAGCGATCTGGGACTATCCCGACGGGACCGTGCTCGTGCGCTCGCTCTCCTTTCCCGAGGACAGTCCTCGCGGCGAGTTTCGCGTCGAGACGCAGCTGCTTCACCGCGAGGACGGCGGCTGGCGACCGTACACCTACGCGTGGGACGCTTCGCAACTCGACGCGGAGCTGATCGGACCCTCGGGCGAGACGCGCGACGTCTTCGTTCCCGACCCTGCCGCGTCGGGCAAGAGTGTGCACCGCGTGTGGCGTTACGGCGGGCGCTCCGAGTGCAACCTCTGCCACAACGCGCCCATCGGCTCCGTGCTCGGCTTCGACGCTGCGCAGCTGGATCGACCCGTCGACGGGGATCCGGGCAGGAACCAGATCCGAGGCCTCGTCGAGCTGGGAGTGCTCGCTGACGAGGCCTCGAAGGCCGGCACGAAGCGCATGAGGCTCTTCGATCCCCACGACGGGAAGGCTCCGTTCGAAGAGCGTGTGCGCTCGTATCTTCATGTCAACTGTGGAGTCTGCCACAACCACGGTGGCGACACGACGATCAGCATCTTCTTTCGCCGCGAGCTCGAGCTGGAGCAGATGAAGGTGCTTCGGCGTCCGGGTGTCGGCCACTTCGGGGTCACCGACTCGCGCGTCGTCGGGCCCGGCGACCCGTACGGATCCATCGTCCTTTACCGCATGTCTAAGCTCGGCTACGCGAGGATGCCGCACGTTGGATCGCGCGTCGTCGACTCGCGAGGTGTCGCGTTGATCCATGACTGGATCACCAGGCTGCGTGGCGCGAAGGCGCCGAAGATCGATCTCGAAGATCAGAGCGCGCTCATGGCTCTGGCGTCGGGAGAGGTGAGTAACGACGCGATCGATCGGCTCCTCTCGACGACGCGAGGAGCGATGGCTGCGCTCGTCCGCGTTCATCAAGGCTCGATGTCCGACGCCGTGAGGAGGGCGCTTATCGAGGCAAGCCAGCGGAGCCCGAGCTCCGACATCCGGCAGATCTTCGAGACCTTCATCCCCGAGGCCCGCCGCTCGAAGCGACTCGGAGGGAGCTTTCAGCTCGAGACCGTGCTCCGGCTCGAGGGCGATGCCGCGCGCGGCAAGCTGATCTTCCAGAGCGACTCGAGCCGCTGCCGCTCGTGTCATGTCGTCGGGGGGAAGAAGGGAGAAGGACTCGGCCCGGATCTGCGGGAGATCGGCAAGAAGTATGCTCGTGCGGAGCTCCTGCGCCACATCGTGCTCCCGGCGGACAAGATCGAGGACGCGTTCGCGACCTGGGTGGCGGTGACGAGGACAGGGGAGGCTCACACGGGGCTGCTCGTCGAGAAGACCGCCGAGAAGGTCGTCATCAAGAATGCCGACCGCAAGCTCGTGACGCTGGATGCGCGGAACGTCCAGGTGCTCGAGAAGGGCGCGGTCTCGATGATGCCGGAGCTCCTGCTGCGGGACATGACGGCGAGGGAGGCCGCGGATCTGCTGACGTACCTGATGTCGTTGCGTTGAACGACGCTGCGGGGAGTCCAGAGGGCGGGGCCGTTCCGCGGACGCGGCTCACCGGCTGCCGAGCGTGTGCGAGACCGGCGCCGCCGTTAGCACGCGCTCCGTGGACGCGAAGTAGCGCGCGACGAGCGTCACGTCCCCGCGGACCGGCGTGCCGTCGTCCCATCGCAAGATCAGCGTGTACGAGATGCCGACGTAGGACCGTGCGGCGAAGGCCTCCAGCTCGCGCGCCTCGTAGCGCCAGGTCTTCAGCGGCGGGACGTCTGCGGTGACGAGCTCCGGGTCGACGCCTTCGTACAGCGACAGCTCGAGGGCCCCATCGCTGATCCTGATCGCCTTCGGGGCCGCGCGGCTCAGCGCGTAGACCTTGATGAGGAAGCCGTCCGCGCCGGGCTTGCCGTCGAAGTTCCGGGCAGTCGGCGTCGTCACCAGACGGATCGTGTCGACGCGCCGTGTCGAGTCGTCATCCCCGGGGAGGAGCTGGCAGCCGACGACGGCCGGGAAGGTCGTCAGGAGAGCGACGCACCGGAAACTGGCTCTCATGGCTCGTTCCCTTCATCAGCCTTGACGTCCTCGACGTCCTCGACGTCCTCGACGTCCTCGTCGCTTCCCTTCGCGTCGTCATCGAGCCCGTCGCTCGCCGGTCTGGCGGGCTCGGGCTCGTTCGCATGGCGCCGCGCGTCGACTCCTCGGGCCTTGAGCTCGTCGATGAGCCTTATCTGTTTCTTGTCGCGTCCTTCTCCGACGTCGATTTCCGTCGCGTCGATCGCGTCCGCGGTCGTCTTGTCAGCATCGCGTACGTTGGTGATCACGTGAGGTGTCAGGATGATCAGCAGCTCGGTGCGCTTGCGGGTCACCGTTCGGCTCTTGAAGAGTTGCCCGAGGAACGGGATGTCGCCGAGAAGCGGGATCTTCTCCTCGCGCTCGTCGTCGGAAGTCGACACGAGCCCGCCGATGAGGATCGTGTGGCCGTCCTGAACGCTGACCGTCGTCGACGCCCTGCGCTCGTTGAAGATCGGCGCGGTCAGGCCGTTGCCGAAGTTGACGCTCGAGCTCGACAGCGAGCTGATCTCGGGCGCAAGCTCCATGCGCACGAATCCGTCCGGGCTGATGCGAGGCGTCACCTCCATGATCACGCCGACCTGGCGGTAGTCGATGACGTTGTTGACGTTGCCGAGCTCGGTCGTCACGCTGCCGGAGACCTGGGGCACGCGCTGTCCGATGTTGATCGACGCCGTCTGGTTGTCCGCGGCGAGGATCTGCGGGCGGCTGAGCACCTCGAGGCGACCGTCGGAGTGCAGCGCCCGCAGCAGGAAGTCGAAGTCACTTCCGGAGACCGCCGCGGAGAAGCCGCCGAAGGTGGCGAGGTCGGACGGGATGCCGAAGTCGGTGCCGGTAAGGACCTCCCGCCCGTCGACCTGTGGGGTCGCCTGCCACTCGACACCGAGGTCGAGCGAGTCGTCGAGGGTCACCTCGGCGAGCAGCACCTGGATCAGGACCTGCGGCTGCGGCTGGTCGAGGTCATCGATTAGCTCGTGCAGTTCCTCGAAGAAGCGCGGTGTCGCGGAAAGGAGAAGCGTGTTCGAGGCTTCGTCGCCGACGATCGCGACCTCCTCCTCGAGGGCCTGCTCGATCGAGCCACCGGTCGTCGTGTCCGCGACCTGTGCGAAGCTCTGGCGTCGCTGGGTGAGGAAGCTCGACAGCGCGGCCGCGACCGAGGTCGCCTGCGCGTTCTTGAGGCGGTAGACCTCGGTCTTCTGCTCGCGCGCGGGGCTGGAGTCGAGCTCCTCGATGATCTCCCGGGCGAGCTCTACGTAGTGGTCGGTGCCGCCGACGAGGATGCTGTTCGTGCGCGAGTCGACAGTGATCGACAGCGCCGCGCGCTCCGCGCTGCCTACGGTCGCGGTTCCCGGACCGTAGGCGCTCGGTCCGGGAGGGGGCGCGTTGTCGTTGTTCGCCGCCGTCGGATTCACCAGACGGTAGTGGACGGAGCGGTCGGCAGTGTCTCCCGCGGCCGCCCCGAGCGTGGTCTGCAAGCGAAAGAGCTGCAGAAGGATGTCCGCCATCTGTCGCGCGTCCGCGTTCTTCAGCGGGAAGACCTGGATCTTCGCGAGCTGAGGCGAGCCGGCGTCGAGGTTGAGGATAATCTGCTCGAGGAGCGGCAGGTTCTCCACGGGCGCGGACACTACCAGAGAGTTCGTACGCGTGTCGGGCGTGATCAGCACGCCCTCCTGCAGCGCAGACGTGACGAGGTCCTCGCCGTCCTTGCCACGCGTGATGAACTGCAGCCGTCGCTGCAGGGCCGGGCTCTCCTCGGTCAGAGGAGCCGGCTTCGTGTTGAGAGCGTTCGTCAGGACCGTCGCCAGCTCGGCGGCATCGGCGTGGGCGAGCGGGAAGACGCGGATCTCGGTGACGCGTGCGATGACATCCGTGTCGAGCTCTTCGGCGAGCTTCTTGATACGGTCGAAGTCGGTGTCGCCAGCCGACACGATCAGCGCGTTGACGCGTGAGTCGGCGGTGACGGTGACATCGTTCGCGGCGTCGTCGACCGCACCAGTGCTGTAGAGTGCCTCGATTGTCGTCGCGACGTTTTCGGCGTTGGCGCGGACGAGGGGCA
>CAYMLL010000223.1:0-13283 GCA_964390645.1 uncultured Planctomycetia bacterium
GGCGACCCCCACGTGCTATGTAAAAGCCGTCTACGGGTTCTTCGGCGCCACCGGGGTCTGCGCGTACGACATCACCGGCAAGCGACTCTGGCGCAAGCAGGTCGGTACGAAGACGCACGCTTTCGGAACCGCCAACTCTCCTGTTCTCCACGGTGGTCTGGTGCTCATCAACGCTTCGGTGGAGAGCGGTTCGCTCTACGCGCTCGACAAGAAGGACGGCAGCGTGGTCTGGAAGGCCGGGGGCATCCGTCAGTCCTGGAACACGCCCCTCGTCGTCACGGCCCCGAACGGTCGCCAGGAGATCGTGCTCAACAACCAGGGCGCGATCCGCTCCTTTGATCCGGAGAACGGCAAGGAGCTGTGGAGCTGCGACGCCATCAACGACTACATCTGTCCGAGCGTCATCGCGCACGACGGTGTCGTCTACGCGATCGGGGGACGCAGCGCAACCTGTATCGCGGTGAAAGCCGGCGGTCGTGGCAAGGTCGACCGGCTGTGGAAGGCGTCGGTAGGCTCGAACGTCTCCTCGCTCTCCTATCGCGAGGGCCGGCTCTACTGGGTCAGCGACCGCGGCATCGCGGTCTCGATCGACGCGAGGACCGGCGGGAGCATCAAGAAGCAGCGGATCAAGGGTACGGGAAGGGTCTACGCGTCGGTGCTGCTCGCCGAGGATCGCCTGTACGCAGTGAGCCGCAAGAACGGTACCTACGTGCTCTCCACCAGCGAGCCGTTCGAGCGCCTCGCGCACAACGAGTTCGCATCCGACGACAGCGTCTTCAATGCCAGCCCCGCGGTGAGCGACGGCAAGATGTACCTGCGCTCTGACGAGTTCCTCTACTGCCTCGCAAGCTCGAAGACGCCCGACAAGAAACGATGACCACAACACACGTCTCGCAGATCGCGATCATTCTCGCGATAACGAGCGCAGCGGCGCGAGCGGACGACCTCCTCGATCGCGTCGAGCACGGCTACGCGGACTCCGACGGGGTAAAGATCCACTATGCGTCGCTCGGCACGGGCCCGCTCGTCGTCATGATCCACGGCTTCCCGGACTTCTGGTACACGTGGCGTCACCAGATGCAGACGCTCTCGAGCAAGCATCAGGTAGTCGCCATCGACCAGCGCGGCTACAACAGGAGCGACAAGCCGAAGGGGGTCGAAAGCTACGACGCCAAGCTCCTCGTCGCCGACGTCATCGCGGTTATCAAGCATCACAAGCGCGAGAAGGCGATCATCGTCGGCCACGACTGGGGCGGCATGGTCGCGTGGTCCCTCGCCATGCACCAGCCCGGGTTTTGCGACAAGCTGATCATCCTCAACCTGCCACACCCACGTGGCATCCAGCGCGAGCTCGTCAACAACCCCGCACAGAAACGAAACAGCCAGTACGCGAGGAACTTCCAGAAGGAAGGAGCGCACAAGACGCTCGAGGCGGAGAAGCTCGCCTACTGGGTCAAGGACCCGGAGGCGAGGAAGCGCTACGTCGAGGCCTTCGAGCGCTCCGATTTCGAGGCGATGCTCAGCTACTACAAGCGCAACTACCCGCGGGAGCCGTACACCGAGGACAGGTCGCGTGTGGTCAAGGTCAAGGCACTCGTCCTCATGTTCCACGGGCTGAAGGACTGGGCGCTGCTCCCCGGCGCGCTCAACGACACGTGGAAGTGGGTCGAGAAGGACCTCACTCTCGTCACCGTTCCCGGATCCGGGCACTTCGTCCAGCAGGACGCGGCAGGGTTCGTCTCCCGGACGATGGAGTCGTGGCTCGCAGATCGGGCCGGCGAAGATCCTGGCCCGTGACGACGGATCGCGCTGATCGTGCCAACGGCGTCGGTCCTCGGGATCGTCCTTGCAACCGCGACGAGCCCGAGACCAACGGAGCCCGAGAGACGTTCAGACCGCGGTGCGTTCCCGATAGCGGCGGATCTCCTCCTCACTCGCCGCGTCCTCCGTCCAGCTGACCACACCCTCGAGGTCGATCGTCAACGGCCATACACGCGCACCGATCTCCCTCGCCCGACGGATGCACTCGCCGCGTCGTCCCGGACGCGTGTGCAAGAGCGCGAAGCCGCCGCCACCGGCACCGCAGGTTTTCCCCCCGAGGATCAGGCTGTCGAGCTCGCGAAAGAGCCGCTGGTGATCCTCGCTGTCGCAGCTCGGATGGAGGGCGTAGAGACTGCGACAGGATTCGTTGAGCGCGTCGATGTAGCCACCGATGTTGCCGGCCTCCAGTGCAACGCACATCTTCGATGCCTGCTCGCGCAGACTCAACATCGCCCGGACTGTCGGGGAGCCATCGTCGGCGTACGATCGCCGGATGTCCTCGTGAATCGAGCCAGAGACGTGCGCAGCCGCCGTGTAGACGAGGACGGACGCTCTCTCGAGCGCGCGTCGCGTGTCGACGCCGACAGCGATGCCATGCGGTGACATACCTCCGCCCTCGTGGTACTCGAGCCGATTCATCCCGCCGAGCGCGGCCCCGTACGAGTCCTGGCTGCCGCCGGGATACCCGAGGTCGACTCGCTCGATCTCGTTGGCGAGTGCCGCGATCTCGGCTCTCGAACGCGTGTTGCCGTAGGCGCGGTCGATCGCGGCGACGACCGCAACGCCGATCGCCCCGCTGCCACCGAGGCCGCCACCGGCTGGCACGTCCGAGTCCGTCACCAGGAGGATCGAGTCCTCCTCTGGAACGAGCCGCCGTACGAAGCCCGCGAGGAACTCCAGACGTCCTTGCTCGGGAAGAGCCGCGATCGAGGTCGCCTCGACCCCCGTGTCGAGATCCGACGAGTAGATCACGACGCCTTCACCTCGCGCCAGGCGATCGACACTGGCGTACGCATGCAGGTTGACACCGAAGTTGACCACCATGCCGCCGTGATCGATACAGAAGGGCGGCGCGTCGGTTCCACCACCGGCCGGATCGACGCGAACCGGCGCCCTCGCGCAGCTTCGCACGCCTGGGGAGCTCATAGCTCGAACTCGCGGGTCAGCTCGACCATTCGCTTGATGTTGTCGGGCGGCGTCGGTGGCGCGATCGAGCACGCCGACGACACGATGAAGCCCTTTGTGCCGCGTGCCGCCTCGAGCACCTTCGTCACGTCCTCGCGCAAGGACTCCGCCGTGCCGCGCAGGAGTGTGTTCACCGGATCCACATTTCCCTTGATGAAGATCCTGCCGCGCAGCTTCTCGACCGCCTCGGTGATCTCGACGTCACCGAGCGGCGGCGGATCGAGACACTCGATTCCCGAAACGCCCGCATCACACAGGAGATCGAGCCGGTCGCCGATCGCTCCGCAGGTGTGCGTGTAAATCGCCGCTCCCTCTGCGCGCACCGCCTTGGCGAGCGCGCTCTCGTACGGCTGGATGAAATCGACGTACATGTCGCGACCGAGAAACGCGTTGCCCGCGAACGGACTCGAGACCTTGATCGCGGCCGCACCTCGACGCACCTGCGCGATCGCCAGCGCCACCGACCAGCGTGTCGTCACCTCGAGCACTTGCCGGCATTTCTGTGGGTCGTCGAGAAGTCCCATCAGACCGTCTTCCATGCCGGTGATGTTGAGGAAGTGATCGAAAGGCGAGCGTACCTCCCCGTGCACCGAGTAGTCCTCTCCGGCCTTCTGGATAACGAGGTCGAGCATGCCGAAGACGTGATCCTCGAACTCCCCCGGATCACTGATCGGTATCGTCGCCTTGCTCTCCTGAAACGCGAGGAAGCTCGCCGGGGCCCAGGAAAGCAGCGCGTCCGGGTCGAGCTCATCGAGTCCCGGTCGCACGAAGTCGGGTCCCGGGTAGTAGTAGGCGTCGTCGTCGCGGGTACACTCGATGCGCGACCCGTCCGTGAGACGCAGCGTCGGGATGTCGGCGTCGTGGTCGACGCTGTCGACCAGATCGGCGAGACCCTTCACGCGACCCGGCTTGTGACAGAGGATTCCGTCGAAGTCGTAGAGGGCGCGCATACGCAGGAGACAGTCCGCCCAGACCTCGTTGTCGGTGAAGTACTCGATCGGGTGGGCACCCGTGTTGATGATCGTGTGGCCGTTGGCCATCTGGCACATGACGGGGAGACGATCGGGGCGCTCCATCCGCATCGCTTGGTCGACCAGAGCTCTCGATGACACGACGGTCACTCCTCCAGGTAGATCGTCCCGTCCTCGACGACAAAACTCGCTCCGGCCGCGGACGTCGCCTCCTCGAGACACCGGCGCAGGATGTTCCTCACATCCGGCCCGTTCTCGATGCGACGCAGAAGCGCCTCGCCCTCGCGGTCGCCGAGAGTCAGCGTGAGCTTCAGACCCCTGCGCTTGCACGTAACCTTGCGGCCGTCCTCGAGCTCGACGTTCATCGCCTGAACGTACGCATCGACGTAGTTCACGCCTATGCCGGACCCATCGGGCTGCGCCGGCGGTATCAGATCAAGAGAATCCTCGTTCTCGTCTGCCAGCTTGGTTCTCGCCATCTGCTCCCTACTCCTGAGCGCGTCGTCGCGTGTCGATCAGCTTGCGGAAGAGTCTCACAAGCGCCGGCGTGCTTCCACAGCATCCGCCGACTATATTCGCTCCGACGTCGAGGAGTCCCGGAAGCTCGGCGGTCATGTCCTCGGCCGTCTGACGGTAAACGACCTGCAGGTTCTCGAGTTCGGGCGTCCCGGCGTTCGGCTGTGCCATTGTCGGCAACGGGCAAACCTCACGGTATCGTGCAACGGCCTTCGCCGCCCATCGCACGTCTACCCCGGAGCCACAGTTCAACGCGATGATATCGGCGCCAGCCTGCTGCATGCAATCCGCAGCGTCCTCGGGACTGATTCCCATCATTGTCCGCAGGTCGCTCCTGTCAGTCGTCACGTCAAAGGCCATCGACCCGATCACGCAGGGAGCCCCGGCCGCTCGTGCGGCTTCCAGCCCGATCGCAAGCTCCTCGACGGCAGTCTGCGTCTCGATGATGATTGCATCGACGCCGCCGGCAACGAGCGCATCTGCCTGCTCACGGAACGCGTCGCGAACGCTCGCCTCGGTGACCTCTCCGTAAGGCTCCATGAGGCCGCCGAAGGGCCCGATATCGCCGAGCACGAAGCCGGATCGATCTCCGAAAGCCTGCCGAGCGATGCGCGCTCCCGCCTCGTTGATCGCACGCACATCGCCCCCGCGCGCGTGACGCTCGAGCATGATGCGGCAGCCGCCAAAGGTGTTCGTGATCAGGCAGTCCGACGCGGCGTCAGCGTACTCCTTCTGGATCGCGACCACGCGCTCGGGACACTCGAGGTTCCAGGCTTCACCGCAGCCGCCCGGCTCGAGCCCGGCGTACTGTAGCTGCGTCCCCATCGCGCCGTCACCGAGGAGCACGCGCTCGCGGACGGCCTCGAGGAGAGTCTCGCTCATGATACGGCTCCCTCACCGGAAGGTCGGCCCTCGGGGCCGAACAGGTCAAAGTGAATCGTCTCCAGAACGATCCGCCACTTGTGCTCGCGGTCAGCCCTCGTGCAGAGGCACCCGGAAGACCGCTGCGGATCCCGTCGTCCGAGCAGGTCGGTGAGTGTTGCGCCGATCTCGAAGGGAGGCTCCCGGGACCCGAGCGCGAAGCCGCCGGGATTCGCTCGATACGCACACATCCCCTCGTAGCCCCGATCACCCGGTCGCGGGGAGCAGCCACAGGCGACCATGACGACCGCGCCGTCGGATCGTCGCTCGAGCTCGACGTCGTAGGTCATCGCGATGCCGAGCCCCGTGTTGCTGCACGTGGAGCCATCGAAACGAAATCGTGCGAAGCGGCGATCGCCGGTCCCGGGGAGCCACTCGAGACGCCGACGGGACCATCGCCGCAGTGCCCCGTGCGCAAACGAGTATACGAAGGCTCCTGCCGTCGAGGAGCGTGACATCCCGGAAGATCGTGCCGTCCAGAAGGACTGCGGGTCGATGTCGAGATCGCTCCGGCGCGTCAGACCGACCGCGGTCAACGTCGACTTCGACGGCTCGAGACCGCCGGACTCGAGCACCCGGAGCGGACCCGGCAGTGGTGCGTCGGCGCCTTCCAGGACCGCGAACAGCTGCCGCTGATCCGCCAGCTCCCAGCCCTTGAAGCCGGGGCTGTAGGCAGGCAGCGCGACGAGCCCATCGGCGTGTGCCGCGGCCGCGATGCGCTCTTTCCCGACGGCACGCAGCTGCTCCGCGACCGCGCTGCCGACCGCTCCGAGGAACATCGCCTCATCCGGTCGATCCTCGCTCCAGTGCCGCCGGACCTCCGGGTCGATCCGGGGTCCCGCGCTCGCGCAAAGGACGGCGACCTCCTCGACCTCCGCATGGCGAAAGCGGTCCGCCAGCAGCGCGCTGCGAAGCTCCTGACCTCCGGCAAGCCGAATGACTTCTCCCCGGATCATCTCGACCGCGACGCGAGCCGATCGCGTCCAGGGCTTACCGTGCTCGCGGTACCAGCGTGTGACGAGGTCGACGCGTCTGTCGATCTCCTCGCCCAGGTCGACACCCGGCGGCCAGCCGAGGTGGTGGCGCACCAGCGAGAGTTCCGGAACCACGCTCATGAGCCGGCTCCCGACCCGCCGAAAGGACGGAACTGGCAACCCTCGACGAAGTGGTCGAAGAAGCTCTTCTCGAGCTCGAGCTCGACGTGCTCGACATCTCGAACGATCTCCTCGATCTGCTGACGTGCGGCCCGAGAGCACAGCGAGATCGTCACCCCCTCGATCGCGGCGTTGCCCACCTGCTCGATGCGGTCGTCCGGAAGATCCGGCACCAGTCCGATACGTCGCGCGGCGTCGAGGTCCAGGCGCTCCGCGAAGCCGCCGGCGAGGTAGAGGCGGTCAAGATCCGCGAACTCGACACCGTAGTGGGCGAGCACGATCGAGAGCCCGGCGACCGTGGCGCCCTTGGCCTGGGCCAGCTCGCTGATGTCGGCCTCGGAAACAAAGATGTCCGCGTCCTCGTCGAGGATGAAGCGCTCCGACTCATCGACGAATCGGCCGAGCGCGCTCATGCGCCCGGTACGACGCAGCTCGCCGATGGTCTCGATAAGTCCTGACCCACAGATGCCCCGGGGCGGCCCACCCCCGATGACGGTCGGCGAGGTGCCTCCTTCAGCGTCGACCGTCACCGCCTCGATCGCACCCTCGAGCGCCGGCATTCCACAGGTGATGCTGCCGCCCTCGAACGCCGGTCCAGCGGGGCAGGACGCACTCATCGCACGATGACGATGACCGACGACCACCTCGGTGTTCGTGCCGATGTCGACGAGCGCGATCGTGCCCTCGCCGCGCTCGAACTCGACCCCCAGGAGGCATGCGGTCATGTCCGCTCCGACATGACCGCGCACGAGTGGCAGGCTCGCGACCCGGGCCCGTGGGAAGATCGGAATCCGGAGCCGCTCGGCGGTCGTATCGATGGCGGTCGTGTCGCGATCCCCGTCATCCATCTGCTTCTCGAGAATCGACCGGTACGGCATCTGGCCGATCGAGTACACGGAGAGGCCGAAGAAAAGGTCCCGCATCGTCGTGTTGCCGACGATCAACAGCTCGTAGATGGTCGAGGAGTCGCACGGAAGATCCTCGATTGCGTGAGAGAGATATCCCAGAAGCGTACGCTGCAGCAGCCGTCCCTTGTGCTCCGTGTCGTACTGGATGCGCGCCATCACGTCGCTGCCACCGAAGCGCTGCGGATTCTCGAACGAGCGCGTCGCCAGCACATGGCCGCTCTCGAGATCGACGAGACGCAGCACAACGGTCGTCGTCCCCAGATCGACAGCGAGGCCGTGAAGCGGTCCGTGCGCACGCACGAGCGGACTCCCGTCGAGAAGAACCCATTCTCCGTCACGCGTCACCGCGGGATCCAGCCGGTCATCGCTGCGGGACGGCAGGCCCTGCCCCGCGTCGCTGATGCGCATCTCGCCACGCCGCAAGGTGCTGCAACGCACGACACCGTTCCGGGCGGTGACACGCGCACGGCACGCGAGCCGGAACGGCTCGACAAGGTGATCCTCCTCGGCGGCTCGCGCCGAGATGAGATCACCGCCGGTGTCGATCTCTACGAGGCACTCTCGACACTTGCCGTTCTTGCGGCACGACGTAGGAACGCGGACCCCGAGCTCCTCGGCTACGTCGAAGATCGTCGAACCGGAGGCGACGTCGACATCCTTGCCGTCGATGTGCAGGCGGACAGGCACCGCTCACCTCTTCGCACGAGCTGCGTCGAGCGATCGGAACAGGTCGATCGCGCTCGCGGCGTCCGCCGCGTAACCATCAGCGCCGATCTCCTCGGCGAACATTTCGCTCACCGGCGCACCGCCGACACAGAGCTGAATGTGGCCGAGATTCTCTTCCGCGAAGCGGTCGATGACGACTTTCATGTACGGCATCGTCGTCGTCAGAAGCGCGCTCATGCCGACGATGCCGGCGCCGTGCTCCTTCACGGCCGTGACGAAATCGTCAGCGGACTGGTTGACGCCAAGGTCAATCATCGTGAAGCCGGCGCCCTCGCCCATCATGCAAACGAGGTTTTTTCCGATGTCGTGAATATCACCCTTGACGGTTCCCATGACGACCGTGCCAGCAGAGCTGGTGTCGCTTGACTGCGCGAGAATCGGCCGCAGCACCGCCATCCCGGCCTTCATCGCTCGGGCCGCGATCAGCACCTGCGGCACGTAGAGGCGATTGTGCTTGAAGTCCTCTCCGACGACGCTCATACCCGCTACGAGGCCGTCCTGCAGCACCTCCTCGGCGCTGCGTCCTTCCGCGAGAGCTCGCTCCGTCATCTCCTTGACGGCGGGAGCCTTGCCCTCATGGAGAATCTGGTTCATCAACGCGTAGTCGGGCATCGGGTCGAAGCAGGGTCCAGCCGCACCACGAGAACTTTCCGTAACCGCCCAGTATAGCGAACTCCGAAGCGTGTTCGATGCGACCTTCGGAGGCTTTTTTCGACAACCTCGGAGCTCTTTCTCGGTTCGCCCCTCAGGAACGGACTGCGATGACGTAGTCTCGGGTGATCGCGAGCACCTCGTCGAGATAGTAGTCGCGAACGATCGACTCCTTCTTCGCCTCCTTCGTCGGGTCATCCGACCCTTTCGACCCGGCCGGCGTCTTCGACGGGTCCAGGTCGCTCCGGGAATCGTCTTCGACGCGCTTGCCGTCGAGAGCCGCCGACTCCGGCTCCTTCGTCTGACGACGCCTGTAGTCGACGAAGAACTTCTCCCTGTTCAAGGGCGTGAGCTTGCGGTCCTTGACCTTCAGGTAGCGGACGATCTCCTTCTCGACCTGCTGAAAGTCCTCGCTCTGCGTCGTACGGGTCCGGGACAGCGCCGTCACCCGCTGGACGACCTCCTTGCTGACCATCCCGAGATTGTCGTGGCGGGCCGGCTGGACACGGTCAAATGCGAGCGCGAAGTCGAGATCCGCCTCGCCGATGTCGAAGTGGCTACGCATCGACGGCAGCTCGAGGTGAGGAACGACACCGAGATTCTGGGTGCTGTCACCCGACGGGCGGTAGAACTGCGAGATCGTGATCTTGATCGCACCGAGCTTCATCGCGGATCTGCCACGGTCGAGCGAGATCAGCTCCTGCACCGTGCCCTTCCCGTGCGTTGCCGCGTCACCCACGACGAGCCCCCGTCCGTAGTCCTGGATCGCTCCGGCGAAAATCTCACTGGCGCTCGCGCTGAGCTTGCTCGTGAGAACCACCAGCGGCCCATCCCACGACGTTCCGACCCTCTCGTCGCCCTGCACGTCGGTCGCGCCTCCCGGCCGCTTGACCTGAACCACGGGTCCCTTGTCGATGAAGAGGCCCGTCATGTCGACCGCCTCTCGCAACAAGCCGCCGCCATTGAAACGCAGATCGACGACAACGGCATCGACGCCGTCCTTCTTGAACCGCGAGAGAATCTCCTCGATGTCCTTCGTCGTGCTCTTGAAGTCCTTCTTGTCGATCTTCGAAGCGTCGAGGTCCCTGTAGAAGCTCGGCAAGTCGATGACCCCGACCTTGAGGGCCTTCCCTGCCGCGCCGGCGGCCTCGCCACCCTGTGGATCGATCCCGAAGATCTGGCTCTGCGCCTGTCGATCCTGGAGCACGACCTTCGCACGCTCGAGATTGATGATCTCCTTATCGCCGCTGCCCTCGTGCTCGATGCGAAGTCGTACGATCGTGCCGCGCTTCCCTCGGATCTTCTTCACGACCTCGGTCAGACGAACGTTGAAGAGCTCGACAAACTCACCGTTCCTGCCCTCGGCGACCGCGTGAATCTTGTCGCGGGCCTGGAGCCGCCCATCGCGGGCCGCAGCCCCACCGGGAATGACCTCGCTGACGACGACGAAACCATCGTCTGCCGTCAGTGCCGCGCCGATGCCTTCGAGCTGCAGACGCATGCTGATCCGGAAGTTCTCGAGCGTATCCGGCGACAGGTATGTCGTATGCGGATCGTAGGTCGTGGTCGCCGACGTGAGATACATCTGGAGAAGCTCGGTGTTGTTCGTCTTCTTCATTCTCGCCAGAAAGTCGTGGTGGAGCTTTGCGACCCGCTCCCGGGCCTTGTCCGGCTCCTCATCGTTGACCAGCCGCTCGAGGATCATCAGCTTGACGCGCTTGCGCCACAGGCTGTCCATCTCCTTCTTGTTCTTCGCGAAGCTGGAATTCTCGCGGTCCGACTCGATGAACTCATCGACCTCGAAATCGATCTCCTCCTCGAGGAGAGCGTCGAGACGCACGACCGCCTCCTCGAGACGCTCGAGATAGCGACGAAACACGCGGTGCGCGAAGTCGAGGTCTCCCTGGCGGAGCTTGTCGTCGAGCGTGTCGACGTGCTCCCGAAACTCCGAGATGTCCGACTGGATAAAATAGAAACGCATCGGGTCGAGCGTCCGGACGTACGAGTCGAAGATCCGCCTCGCCACGGTGTCGTCGAGGCGCGTACCGCTGATGTGGAGGTTCTCGAGGTAGAGGCCGACACGCCGCGACACCATGCGGTCACGGAACGACGGCGGCTCGAGCTGCGAGAGCGCCGCCGTGCTTGCAGCGAGCGTCGCGACCAGGCCCAGAACGAGAACCGGGCGACGCGAGGAGGGCCTGGATAGAGGGCTCGAGTTGATGACGGCCATTGTGATCTGTCCTTCGTCTCGGCTGGGACTTCCCGGTCCCTCGTCTGCAGGTCGACGCGGCGACGGTATTTACCGGGCGCCCCGAAGCCGACGCTTCTACATTGACAGGATACCCCGAAGCGGGAGGTGTCACATGCTTGTTCGAGGCTCGTTTCCGCGCGGATGGGAGCCAGAAGTCCGGACTGCCGTGCCGGAACCTGTCGTCGTCTGGTAGATTCTCGCTCCCACCACAGGTAGCATCCAGGGCGACCTTACCGGAGGGAGTCAGGGCTGATCGATGTTCAGAGCTGTCGTGTTCATCGCCACTATTCTCGAAGGTCTTGTGGTCCTTGCCGGCGACGTCGACTTCGAGGCGGAGATCGCGCCCCTCCTGGCTCGGAATTGCCTGGAGTGCCACAACCAGAGCGAGGCCAAGGGGGGGCTACGCCTGACGACCCGCGCGTCGCTTCTTCGCGGCGGAGACGAGGGTCCGGCCGTGGTCGCGGGCAAGCCTCGGGACAGCCATCTCCTGGCGCGCGTCGCCGCAGGCGAGATGCCCCCGAAGAGGAAAGGCGAGTCGCAGGCGCTGGCGAGGTCCGAGGTAGAGCTCCTGCGTGCATGGATCGCCGCCGGCGCTCCGTGGCCGCGAGAGCGCACAATCAGCCCTTACGAGGCAACGACCGCGACACACGCCGGACGCGAGTGGTGGTCGCTCGAACCCGTCGAGCGGCCAACGCCACCGGGACCGAATGGCCCGGACCGTGTCCGCGGTCCGATCGACGCGTTCGTCCTCGCGAAGCTCGAGGCGAGGGGACTGAGAATGGCGCCCGAAGCCGATCGGCACACGCTGATTCGCCGGGTCTACTTCGGTCTGCTGGGTCTGGCGCCGAGCCCCGAGGAGGTCGACTACTTCGTCAAGGACGACTCGCCAGATGCGTGGACGAGGCTCGTCGACCGGCTTCTCGAATCCCCGCACTACGGCGAGCACTGGGGACGCCACTGGCTGGACCTCGTGCGCTACGCTGACACGAACGGGTACGAACGCGACGCGACCAAGCCACACGCATGGCGCTATCGCGACTGGGTCATCCGCGCGCTCAACGACGACAAGCCCTACGATCGGTTCCTCACCGAGCAGCTGGCGGGGGACGAGGTCGCACATCGCGACGTCGACACCGTCATCGCCACCGGCCTCTTGCGTCTCGGCCCCTGGGACGATGAGCCCAACGACGCGTTCGACTACAAGTACACGCGCCTCGAGGATCTCATCCATGTGACCAGCACGACGTTCTTCGGGATGACGGTCAAGTGTGCGCGGTGCCACGACCACAAGTTCGACCCGATCCCGCAAACCGACTACTACCGCCTCGGCAGCGCCTTCTGGGCGGGCACCATCGTCCCGGGGGCCGGCGACCTGATGGGTGGACCGAGCTACGAGAAGCTCGGCCACGAGGTCCTCGGCTGGACCGACCGCGATCGGACGGCGACCCCGTTGCGACTCCTCTACAAGGGCGAATCCCGGAAGCCGCGCCAGGAGATCGAGCCGGCGACCCTCTCCTTCGTGCCAGGCCTGGAGCGGAAGCTCACTGCACCCCCGGCCGCAAGCAAGACGACACAGCGACGTCTCGAGTTCACGAGATGGCTGACCGACCCGCGCCATCCGCTGACCGCGCGCGTTTTCGTGAATCGCCTCTGGCAGCACCACTTCGGCCAGGGCATCGTCCGCACGCCGAACAACTTCGGCTTCAAGGGCGATCCGCCGACGCACCGAAAGCTCCTCGACTGGCTCGCTGCGGAGCTCATCGACGGAGGCTGGAAGGTAAAGCGCATTCACCGCATGATCCTCGAATCGAGCGCCTATCGGATGAGCACGCGGCATCCGGACCGCGAGCGCCACGAGCTGGCCGACGCAGCGAACCGCACGCTATGGCGTGCCCGGCGTCGGCGGCTCGAGGCCGAGGCCCTCCGGGACGCGATGCTCCAGACCTCCGGATTCCTCAACCGGAAGATGGGCGGACCCGGCTTCTACCCCCTTATCAGCGAGCAGGGACTCGAAGGGCTTTCTCGCAAAGGCAAGTCCTGGGGCAAGTCGAGCGAGAGCGAGCGGAGACGGCGCAGTGTCTACATATTCTGCAAGCGCTCCCTGATCGTGCCGATGCTACAGGCCTTCGACTTCTGCGACACGACGCAGCCCTGCGCGAAACGCGATGTGACCACCGTG
>CAYMLL010000224.1:0-13229 GCA_964390645.1 uncultured Planctomycetia bacterium
GGGGGGGGGCGCGCGGCTGTGCGTCCCCCCGCGCGCGTCCGGCCCCAACGACCGCATCACGATGGCGTCCAGCGGCGGCGGCGGACGCGGACGCGGCGACATGGGTGGGCTGATGCGCTTCCCCGAGGTGCGCATGGTCGCGGTCTGCGACGTCGTCGCCGGACACCGCGAGAAGGCCAAGGCGATGGTCGACCGCAAGTACGGCAACAAGGACTGCGCGCAGTACAAGGACTTTCGCGAGGTGCTGCGCCGCAAGGACATCGATGCCGTGATGATCGCGACGCCGGATCACTGGCACGCCATCATCTCCGTGGAGGCCGTGAAGAGCGGCAAGGATGTCTTCTGCGAGAAGCCCGAGTCGCTGACCGTCCGCCAGGGGCGGATCATGACCGACGCCGCGCGGCGACACGACCGCGTGCTCTCCGGCGGCAGTCAGCGGGTCTGGGGCGACTACAACTGGTTCCACAGGATGGTGCGCGGCGGGCGCATCGGCGAGGTCAAGGAGGCCTGGGTGAACGTCGGCGGGCCATCGAAGCCCTGCGACCTTCCCGAGCTCGAGACACCGGCCGGGGTCGAATGGGACCTCTGGCTCGGCCCGGCGCCGAAGCGCGGCTTCAACCCCAAGCTGATCACCGGCGGCTTCCGACCCTACCGCGAGTACTCCGGCGGCGGCATGACCGACTGGGGCTGCCACGGCTTCGGCGGCGCGCTGTTCACCTGCAACCTGCACGAGACCGGCCCGGTCAAGGTCACGCCTCCGGACGGCAAGGACGTCGAGCGGCTGACCTACGAGTTCGCCAACGGCGTGAAGATCTACCACGGCGGCGGCTGGGGCGGCATCCTGTCGTTCCGCGGTACCGAGGGCGAGCTCCCGGATCGCGCCGACAAGCGCAAACGCGCGAAGCCCCCGGACATCGAAATCCCGAACTACAAGGGCCGGGGCGGTCTGCTCGGTGACTTCGTGCACTGCGTGAAGACCCGTGAGAAGCCCTTCCGCGACATCGAGCTGGGCCACCGCACCGCCACCATCGCCCACCTCGGGAACATCGCGTACTGGCTGAAGAGGCCCCTGAAGTGGGATCCGCAGAAGGAGGAGATCATCGGCGACGCCGAGGCGTCGAGCTGGCTCGACCGCTCCCCTCGCGCGCCCTGGAGTCTCGTCTGACCCCGCAGTCACGGGCCTGCCGGCAGAGATGCGAACCATGACCTCACGCTGTCTCTCCGTCGTGCTCACGATCGTGGTCGCCGTCGTGCTGCCGGGAGGGACGGCCGCCGCGGTCGACCGGACGCCGGATCCCTTCATCTGCATGTACGGGCATAGCGACGGCCCCGGCGTGACGGCGGCGTTTCGCCGGCTGATCCCCCGCCTGACCGTCATCGAGGGCACCAGCACCGACGCCGCGTTCATCCGGGAGCTTCGCGCCAGGGGCTGCATCTACGCGGCTCATGTGACGAATCCGACGACGGCCACCGAGGAGGAGCTGGTCGCCCGCTGGCGCGCGCCGTTCGACAGGGACCTGGGTGGCCGGCTTCGAGGCGGATACGACGCCATCGCGATCGACGAGCTGCGAGCCGACGCCGACGGCAGCGTGCAGTCGAGGCGCGTCTGCCGCGCGCTGGCGAAGCTGGGCCAGCTCTACCCCGCCACGCAGATCTACGCGGCCGCTACCTGGCAGCTGGGCCGCGAGGCGTCGAGGCACTCCGAGCTGCTGCGCGCGGCTCACGAGCACGCCGACATGCTGATGCTCGAGGTCTACCTGCGGGAGACCCGGCCGAACTACGGCTACTTCGCCGACTGGGCGGATCGGTTGAAGGCGGTGGAGCCCGGCCTGCTGAAGAAGACCGTCTACGGTCTCGGAGTCTCCCAGCGGGGGTACCTCCACGACGACTCCACCGAGGTCGGCTTCCTCGGCCACCTCGAGCGGCAGTTCCGCAGCATCCGCACCGACAACGACGCCGCGAAGATGCCGGGGGTGATGTTCTGGGTCTACTACCGCAGCGAGACCGACGTGACGCCGGAGCACCTCGCCCGCCTCGCGGAGCACTACTTCATCTCGAAGAAGACGGGGCACCTCGGCGACGGTACGAGCCGCCAGCTGATTCGCAACGCGCAGTTCGAGTCGCTGGACGGCTGGAAGCGACGTGTCGGCGACGGTGGCGCCGTCGAGCGCTTCGACTACGACGCCATCGCCGGCATCCAGAGCGACCACGACGCCCACGGGTGGTCGTCCCACGGCAAGCACGGCTTGAAGATGGTCCGCGGCAGCGTGCCGAACCGGGCCTCCTTCGAGGTCAGCGGCCTCGACACCCGCCGGGTCTACAACGTCTCCGCGTGGGTCATGGCCGACAGGCCGGGACGGCGCGCCGGCCTGCGCGTCATCCGGTCGGACGGAGGCGTCGTCGCCGGCAAGGAGACGGACCGCGCCGGCCGGGGAACGCAATGGAACGAGTGGTCGCGGATCACCTTCAACTTCCGTCCGACGACACCGACGGTCCACGTCGAGCTTCACGACGCGAGCGCGACACCCGGGACGACGCTCTACTGGGACTTCGTCGAGATGGAGTCGGCCTGTGCCGCGAAGTGAGCCATGGCCGGAGATGGATCGCCGCCCCTGCCGGGCGCGACCCTCGGACGTCAAGACGCCGCCGGCGCGGTGGAGCAGGGCGACGGCGACGATTCGCCCGGCGACAAGCCGCGTCGAGGTCTCGTGGAATATGACACGAAGCCACCGGAATGCCGGCGGACACGCTCCCGGACCCCGACAGGACGCCCCCATGCGCAGACAAGAGAAGGTCCCCGGACGGACCGTCGTGACGCTCCGGACGGCGATGCTGGTCGCGCTGTCGATGGCGCGGGGAATCGACCCCGCCACGGCCCGCGATCCCGCCCCGGTCGACGAGGCCGGCCGCCCAGGGAGCCGGCGCATCGCCGAGACCGTCCTGCTCCATCAACGCGCCGACGGCGGCTGGCCCAAGAACTACGACCGCGAGCAGAAGCTGTCGAGCGAGCAGCGCTCGAAGGTCCTGGCGCAGAAGGGCAGGAGCGACTCGACGATCGACAACGGAGCGACCCATACCGAGATCCGTCTGCTCGCCGAAGCCTTCGGGACCACGCGGGACGAGCGCTTCAAGGACGCGGCCCTGCGAGGTGTGGCCTGTTTGCTGCGAGCGCAGTACGCCAACGGCGGCTGGCCGCAGCGCTTCCCGCCGCCGCGCGGGTACCACCGGCACATCACCTTCAACGACGACGCGATGATCGGAGTCCTGACGCTCCTGCGGGACATCTCCGGTGACCGCGAGCGCTTTCCGTTCGTCTCACCGGAGCTCCGGGCCCGCTGCCGCAAGGCAGTCGAGCGCGGCATCGGCTGCATCCTGAGGTGCCAGATCCTGGTCGACGGCAAGCCGGCGGCGTGGTGGGCCCAGCACGACGAGTTGACCTTCGAGCGGCGCAGGGCGCGCTCATACGAGCTGCCGTCGCTCAGCGGCAGCGAGTCGGTCGGCATCGTTCGCTTTCTGATGCAGATCGACCGGCCCGGCAAGCCGATCGTCCGCGCCATCGACGGGGCCGTCGCCTGGCTCGAGCGATCCCGGCTGACGGGCATCCGCCAGGTCCGCGTCGAGAGCCCGACCAGCCCCGGCGGATACGACAAGGTCGTCGTCGAGGATGCCGACGCGCCGGCGCTGTGGGCACGATTCTACGACATCGAGACGAACACCCCGATCTTCTCGAGCCGCGACGGCGTCCCGCGACGGACTCTCGCCGAGATCTCCCACGAGCGTCGCAACGGCTACTCGTGGCTCGGCCACTACGCCCGGGATCTGCTCGCCCAGGACTTGCCCGCCTGGAGAGCGCGACGGGGTCGCGAGTAGACGCGGCAGCTCGACGACGGATCCGCGACGTCTCCGGGACGTGTGCCGATCAGCGCCCGGCCATCAGATACGCGAAGAGGTCGCGCGCGTCCCGCGGCTCGAGCGTCTCGAGGATGCCCTCCGGCATCAGCGACAGCGACGTGCCCCGGCGCGACGCGATCGAGGCCGGGTCGAGCTCGAGCCGCTCCGTCGGCGTCTGAACCGTCAGCGCGCGCGACGTCTCCTGGACGATGACCCCGTTGACGGCGCTGCCGTCGCGCCCGAGCAGGATCGACATGCGGTAGCTCTGCGGCACGACGGCCGACGGGTCGACGATGTTCTCGAGCCAGTAGTCGAGGCTGCCCCGCTGTGCTCCGGTGAGCTCGGGCCCGATGGCGCCGCCCTCCCCGAAGAGCTTGTGGCAGCTGCCGCAGCTCTTCGTGAAGACCTCCTTGCCCCGCGCGATGTCGCCGCGCGCCGGCCGCTGTGCCGTCAGCGCGTCGCGGTACGCGGCGATGCGCGGCAGCTTGTCGGCGGCGATCAGGCGCAGGTCCGGCCAGAGCTTGCCGATGCGATCGTTGAGAGTATCGACGTCGTGCAGCTGGATCTGTCGCAGGTGAAACGGCGTCACGTCGGTGCGTGCGACGACCTTCGCCTCGACGGCGCCCAGGAGAAGCGCCGCCGTGCCCGGACGCGATGCGAGCACCTCGACGACGACGACCCGGGCGTCATGATGGATCTTGTCGTAGGCATCGAGCACGCGGGGCGCGGCGCCGGGAAACGCGCCGAGACCACGGGCCGCTTCGGGGGCGACGTCGCGCTCGCGCAGGAGTCGCAGCAGAAGGTCGACAACGCCGGCGGCCCGCGCGTCGACGAGAGAGCGCACGGCACGACGACGCAGCGACGGGTCGTCGCCGCCGTCGAGGGCGATCCGGTGCAGCTGTTCTGGCGAGCGTCCGCCGCCGAAGACGAGCGACAGCTCCCCGACGAGGACGCGAGCGCGCTCCGAGCCCTCGCCGGAGGCGCTCTCGACGCCGGCGACGAGCGAGCTCCAGCCCGCAGGCTCGGGCGCCTTGCGCCAGGCCCGCAGGCCGGCCGCGAGGCCCTCGAGCACGGCGCGACGCTTCAGCGGCGACCGCGTTCGCGCCAGAAGCTCGACGAGGGGATCCACCGCGCTCGCGTCGTCGTCGAGGCTCTCCGCGACTCGCCGCGCGACGAGGCGATCGACGCGCGGCATGCGCGATATCTCGACGAGCGCCGCGGCCCGCCCGGAGTCGACGGCGACGGCCGGCTCGATGCCGTACCAGACCATCAGCGGCAGCACCGGGTCCGTCGCGAGCTCGGCGTGAGTCACGAGGCCGGCGGCGATCGGCCAGCGGTCCGCGTGCGCGAGCTTGCCCATCGCGGAGGCGAGAAACGTCAGCACGAGACCCGAGGTCTCCTTCGCGACGAGGTCGTGCAGGGCACCCACCGCGGCGGCGCCCGGCGCCCCGTCATCGACGAGAAGCTTCGTCGACCACAGGCGCACGTGCTCGCTGCCGTCGCCCAGCCCCCGGAGAAGGTCGCGTGTCTCGAGCGCGCCGATCGTCGACAGGCCCCAGAGCCCACGAAGCCGATGTCGCGGATCGGCGCCGCGAAGTAGCCGGCGCAGGATCGCCTCCGCGCCGGTGAGATCCTCTGCGGCGGCGGCGCGCCCGGCGAGAATGCGTCTCGCGATGCGGGTCGTCCATCCCTCGTCGAGCGCCTGCAGCCCGGCGAGAGCCGCCGCCGAGACGCGGTGGAGGTCGGGGAGCAGCCGCCGAGATGCCGGTGCGGCGTCGCCGTGGAGGATCCGGAAGATGCGCCCCGAGCTGCGGTGCACGCCGTCGTTCTCGTGACACTCGCCGATGTCCGACCAGTCGAGGATATGGACTCCGCCGTGCGGCCCGTAGCCCAGGTCGATGCCCCGGAACCAGACGTCACGCGTGCTCAGGAAGTCCCGCTCGTGCCGGGCGACGTAGGTCGCTCCCGCACGCGTGATCCGATCGCGGTTCAGGCGCAGGCCGTGGAGGTTGACGGTGAAGACGTCGCCGCGGTACTCCTCGGGCCAGCTCTCGCCGAGGTAGATCATCATCCCGGAGTGAGCGTGCCCGCCGCCGGCCCTGTCGCTCCCGGCGCTGAGCCCTCTCTTCTGCGCCGTCCAGCTCTCGTTCCGGACGTCCCAGTGCACGTGGTCGGCGGTCTGGTCGATGAGCTCGTAGACGTGGGGGTCGAGGTCCTGACCGTACATGCGCTTGTAGTGCGCGCCGGGGATGACATGCCAGAGGTGGCCGATGACGGTGTTGATGAAGAACATCTGCCCGTCGGCGTCCCAGTCCGCGCCCCAGGGGTTGGTCGTGCCGTGGCAGAGAACCTCGAAGACCCGGCGCGTCGGATGGAAGCGCCAGATGCCGCAGTTCATCGTCGTGCGACGCTCGCGCGACGTCCCCGGAGCGCCGACCCGGGAGGTCGCGAGGATGCCGTGTCGACCGTGGAGCCAGCCGTCCGGTCCCCAGCGAAGCCCGTTGGCGAAGTTGTGCCGCGACGCGTCGGCTTCCCAGCCGTCGAGGAGCACGACGGGCTCGCCGTCGGGCCTGTCGTCGCGGTCGCGATCGGGGATGAAGAGGAGCTGCGGCGGACACAGCGCCCAGACGCCCCCGTGGCCGAGCTCGATGCTCGTCAGCCGCTGCGCGTCGTCCCAGAAGACCTTGCGGCGGTCGGCGCGGCCGTCGCCGTCGCTGTCCTCGAGGATGATGATCCGGTCGCGCAGATCGAGAGCGTGCCCGGTGCGCGAGTCGGCGTAGGTGTAGTTCTCGGCGACCCACAGCCGGCCGCGCGCGTCGAAGGCCATGGCGATCGGCTGGCGCACATCGGGCTCCGCCGCGAACAAAGTCGCACGGAAGCCCTCCGGCAGCTCGATCGACGCGAGCGCCTGACCGGGGGTCAGCAGAGGCACGGTCTCCTTCTGCGTGTCGCGGACATCGGCGGAGTCCGGCGCCTCGTCGCCGGCGCGAAGCGCGACGGCGAGGAGGAAGACGACGAGAAAGGAAACGGCCGTCGTCGGCGAGAGCGCGTTCGCGATGGCGCGGCTGCCACGGCGTTCTGTCGGCATGGTGCTCGAGCGTCGGTTCATCGTCGCAGGGGAAAGACACCAGGCTAACCGCTCGAGCGACGGCGACGCCCGGTCTTTTCGTCGGCCGGCGGCGACGCCCGCCCGGTCCTCGCACGCTGCGCGCGGAGCCGCCGGCGACCCGCAGGAGGCGCGACCCGGGTCGGGCGGGCAGTCCGCCACTGACGAGCGGACGGCAGACGGCTTCCCGGTCGTCCGGTCGCGACGCGGGTCGACGCCGGGAGTCACCGCGCGCCGTGGCTCACGGGAAGGACACACCACGCGGCTCGAGGGTGTCTGCCGTCCACTCGCCGTCAGTCTTCGCGCTGCAGGGACAGGCGCTCGCGTTTACCAGGAGGCTGCGGGTGTGTAATACTGACTCCATTCTCCACTGGCGCCACTCGAGCCGGGTTCCGGGATGGAGCCGGGCCGACTTCGAAGAAGGGAGCTGCCATGCGACCGGGTGAGGTTCTCTGTGGGTCGCTGGCCGACGTCTGCGTCAAGAAGGGCTCCGACGCGTTGAATCCGTCTGCTTCGCTGATCTACCGCTGCTTCGAGCAGATCGACGAGAACGAGTCGGCGTCGACCTCCGATCCTCTGTGGCGTCTGGCGCAGATCGTCGAGGAGCCCGGCGACCTGCTGCTGGCCATTTCCGAGGCACTCGACGATGACCCTGTCATCGACGAGCAGGACGCCGGCCGCATCCGCAACGAACGGGAAGACCTCAAACGCGTCGCCGAGACCTTCGTCACCACCGCCGAACGGGGCACGGAGACATGACCGCGGCAGCTCCCGTCCTCGTCCGGAGTCTCGAGCAGCCGCCCCGCGTCGCTGATTCCGCAGAGAGAGCCGGACGCGGTGCGCGAGGCCGCGACCGCCGAGGGCGCACACGGAAGAACTCGGGGCGACGACCAGGCGCTCCTTTCGATCCGGCACCCGAGGAACGGGCACGCCGGCACTCCGTGATTCCACGGCAAACGTGAGCGGAGGTCAGAGGGTGGCCCGGACGACGACCAGAACGATCCGCAAGTGGACGACGTGGATCGTCGCGCTCGCATTCGTCACCTCGCTCGGCGTCTGGTTCCTCGGACGGGAGACGCTTCCCGGGACCGTCCGGGTGGCGACGGGTGCGCAAGGTGGCCTCTACTACCGGCTCGGCTCGGCCCTGAAGTCGCCGCTCTCCGACCGCACCCACCGTCCGGTGGACATCGAGCCGACCGATGGTTCGGTGGAGAACCTGCGGAAGCTCCTCGCGGGAGAGGTCCACCTGGCCGTGCTTCAGGGCGGCTCGGTCCCCATGGACGACGTGGCGGTCGTGACGCCGCTCTTCCCCGAGCTGGTCCTGATGATCGTGCGCAAGGAGCGCGGGATCGAGCGCATGGCCGACCTCGCGGGGCGGAACGTGTCCCTGGGTCCGCCGGGATCCGGGAACCGGCAGAGCGCTCTGCGGGTGCTGGGGCACTTCGGAGTCGACCCGGCGGGACTGGGTCACAACGAGCGGTACTTCGGACGCTGGATGGACGAGCCCACCCTCGACGCGGCCATCGTCACGGTGGGAATCGGACACCCGGACCTGGTCGCCGCGATCTCGTCGAACGAGTTCGAGCTGTTGCCGATCGCCGACGCGGAGGCCGTCGGCATGCTGCAGCCCTTCCTGCGTTCCACCGGGGTACCACGAGGCCTTCTCGGCGAGCGCCCTGCCGTTCCCGCGCAGCCCCTTCGGACCGTCGCGGCCACCGCGTACCTGGTGGCTCGAGTCGATGCCCCGGACAGCCTGGTCGCCGCCGCCCTGGCCGCGGTCCACGAGGAGAGCCTGAGACTGGCGATCCCGACGCTGATCCCCCGCCAGGACGCGTCGAGTCGGGTGCCGACGCGTCTGCACCAAGTCGCCCAGCGGTACTTCAACCCGTCGGACAACCTCGGCTTCATGTCGAACGTGCTGTCGTCGCTGGCCGCCACCAAGGAGCTGCTGTTCGCCGTCGGCGCGGGCATCTACCTGCTCTGGCTGCGCTGGCGGGGGCTGAAGAGGAGAGAGGCTCAGGAGATCATGAGCCGCCAGAAGGAGCAGCTCGACAGGCTGCTCGAGAAGACGCTGCGCATCGAGGAAGCCCAGCTGCGGACGACCGGTGCCGAGGAGCTGCGCGCGCTGCTGGACGCCGTGACCCGCATCAAGCTCCGGGCCCTGCAGGAGTTCACCGAGGAGGAGCTGCGTGGCGATCAGGCCTTCTCCATCTTCCTCATGCAGTGCGCCAACCTGATCAACGAGATTCAGCTGAAGATCATCACCCAGGGATCGGACTCGCCCGGCGAGTGAAGTGTCGAGCTCCCGCTGGCACGAGGAACGAGCCGAATCCCGGCCGTCACCGCCCCCTCCGGCGCCGTCGCTGGTGCCGCACGGAATCTTGACCCGGGATCGGAGAGCGCCGATGCTGGCAGCACTCGGCTCGGCTTCGGGTCCGGGCGACGAGCCGATGTGAGCGCGACGCGGCCGCGCAGAGTCGCGAGGCCGGCCAGGAGCGAAGGTCGTCCACCCGCTTTCTCACGGAGCTCGTCATGTTGCTGCCGAGGCACCGGTTCCGGCTTCTCGCCCTGCTGTCGGTCGTCACCGTCACGGCAGGCGTCCCGTCGAATGCCGCGCCGCCGCAGGACGGTGTCTTCGACCAACGCCGGCGGCAAGGCGCCTACCTGAAGCTGCAGCTCGAGCTCCAGCAGTGCCTGCGAAAGAAGGACCCCGCCGGCGCCGAGCAGCGCCTCCTCGCGATGATGAAGCTGGCGCCGCTGGACTCCTCGAGCCACTACAACATGGCCTGCGTCAAGGCGCTTCAGGGTAGCCCGCAGAAAGCCCTCGAGCATCTCGCGCGAGCCGTCGAGCTCGGGTTCCTCGACGTCCGTCACATCACCAGCGACCCCGATCTGCTCGGTCTGCACCAGCGCGAGGCCTTCAAGAAGATCGTCGCCCGAGCCGGCGAGCTGGCGCGGAAGCCCCCCGACCCGTGGGAAGGTGAGGTGAACGCGGCGCCCGTGTCGAAAGGCGTGGCGATGGTCGCGGAGGAGAACACCGTCTGGGACTTCCGCAACGGCATCTTCCGCTGCTTCTTCAAGCTCGGCAAGAAGCCCGCGAGAGGCAAGGTGGTCGAGGGCCACGGGAAGGCCGGAATCCGGCTGCGGCGCTGGTACTGGCGAGGCACCGCCGCGGGGAATCACGGCGACTTCTACGACAACCACGACAACGACCACTCGAACATGGCCTACGAGCAGTTCCCGCAGCTGAGCCGGATCGAGTTCTGCGAGGAGGCCCGCAAGCGGCACCTCAGCACCGGACTGCAGCTGCAGTTCCTCTACAACGGCGTGGTCCTCGGGAACTCCTCCACCGCGATCACCCAGGGTCCCTTCTGGCGCAGCACGCCTCGCGTGGCGTACGTCAACCCGCGGAACGCGGCGCTGCTCCACGCCCAGTATCTGCGCAACCACCTCTACTTCTACCCGGAGCACCGGGACCACGACCCCCGGGAAGGACAGGGCGGCAAGGGCGACCTCTACCCCGCGAACACGCCGTACGTGATCATCTCCCAGGGCTCTTCGGGCTCCGACCGCCCGTTCATGGACGCCGTGGCCTTCACGCTGGCCTCCTTCCGGCCCGAGGTCAAGCGGCTCCTGGTCGAGAAGAGCGCGCTGATGCCGACCGTCCAGATGATCTTCCGCGCGTCCAGCAAGGCCCTCGAGAAGCCGGAGGACTACCTCACCGGCAAGGCGCACCCGACGGTCTTCCCGGCGTCGAGTCTCGACCTCGAGACGATGGCGACGATGGCGCACGACATGCCGAAGGACGCGGTGCCGCCCCTGATCCGACTGCGAGTCGTCGAGGAGGACCGCCCGGTCGTCGGACGCGACTACTTCGACGTCGGTGAGCGGGAGCGTCTCTTCGACACCCCGAGCGCGATCGCCCGGGTCTTCCGGACGACCCGGTACCACCGCCGCATGGTGGTGAGCGCACAGGCCAGCACGGACCTCAACGGCCGGCCCCTGACATGGCACTGGGCGGTCCTGCGCGGCGACGCGGAGGCCATCAAGATCACGCCACGGAACGCCAGCGGTTCGGTGGTCGAGCTGCAGATCCCGTACCATCGCCGGCGTCCGGTCCTGCCCGGCTCACCCATGGACTCCTGTCGCGTCGATATCGGCGCCTTCGCCCACAACGGCAAGTACTACTCCGCGCCGGCATTCGTCACGTTCTGTTTTCTCGACAACGAGACGCGCGTCTACGACGAGACGAAGCGGATCCGCATCCTCGACTACACCGACCCGGAGACCCGATCGAACTACGTCGACCCACAACTGGACTACGGCAAGAGCTGGCGCGACGAGTATCACTACGACGCGCAGGGTGCTCTGACGGGCTGGACGAGGACCGCGGGCCAGGAGACGCAGGAGTTCACCTCGGACGGCAAGCTCGTCGTGAAGAAGGACGGGCAGGGCCGGCCGGTCGAGGTGAAGGACGTCCGGTACGTGGCCCGTCAGGGCGGCAAGGGGCCGCTCGTCCTGACGATGGAGGTCGTCGAGTAGGCACGGGGCTCCCGACCGGCGAACGGACGACGAGGGACAGAGCGCCGGCGAGCGGCGCTGCTGTCCCTCCGACAAGTCTCACCAAGCTAGCCGCAGTTCTCGTAGCTGGCGCAGTCCAGGTCGTCCTCCGTCGGGTCCGTTCCGCAGGGACTGAAGGGATCCGGCGACGGCGGAGCGTTGCCACCGAGGAAGAGGAAGTTGAGCGTGACGATGGCGTCGGAGATCTCGAGGCTGCCGTTGTCGTCCGCGTCCGCCGCGTCCAGGCAGGTCGGCGAGCGTCCTCCCGTGAAGAGGAAGTTGAGCACGAAGACCGCGTCGGTCAGCGTGACGGGGACCGGGGTGCCGTCGGCATCCGCGTCGCCGCGGTTGAAGCCTCCACCCTCGACCTCGCTGACCAGGAACCAGGTCCGGGAGCCGTCGCACCCGTCGTCGTTGTTGCCGTCAGGGCCGATCGGGCTCAGGAGGAGATCGATCGTCTCCCCCTCCCGGATCGTCAGCTCGACGCTGCGCGTCACCCCGACGTCGTCCGGTCCGTCGACCGCGGCCTCATCGACCAGCGTGTCATCGTGGTAGAGCTGCGCGCCGACTCCGTTCCCGCCACACGCGACGTTCTGGTGATGCACGTGCCAGAGGACCGTGACGCTGGCGTCGCGGTCGGCCACCCAGCGTCGAACGACGTGGTGCTCCGACTCGGGGTCCGGATCACTCGGGTGCAGGTCGAGTCGACCGAGAGAGGTCCACGGCGGAGCGGCACCCGTGGTGAGATCCCACGCGGAGCCGTTCCAGTGGTTCAGACCATCACGCCAGTTGAGCGCGTCGTTGGTGACCACCATCGAGCCGTCGTTGAGAAACTCGGTGAACTTGTCCGGCTCGTACTCGCCCGTCCCGCCGAAGGAGAGGTCATCGGTCACATCGAAGTAACCGTAGAACATGTTGTTCTCGCCCTGCGCCCCCTCCGTCGACCAGTCGCGGAACGTGTCCGCGATCTCGTCGTCGCAGAGGTTGCCGACGCCGTCCTCGTCGAGGTCGATCTGGTCCCGGTTGCTGACCTGCGGACAGTTGTCGCAGGCATCGCCGAGCCCGTCGCTGTCGGCGTCGGTCTGATCCCCGTTGGCAACGAGGACGCAGTTGTCTTGCGGATCGACCACACCGTCCTCGTCGCGATCACCGACGCACAGGTGCAGGAGTCCGGACGGACTGCCGACGCGAGCGACCAGGTCCTGCGTTCCACCGACCACGAAGATCGGGCCCAGATCGATGCTGCCGCCCGCTGCGAAGGTCACGGAGCCCTGGAAGAAGGACTCGGTGAGGGCGTTCGACGTCGGGTTGTTCTTCTCCCAGCGAGAGAAGGGCTCATCGCCCAGAGCCGTCCAGCCGGCCGGGTCCAGCGAGCCGCTCGCCGATACGATCTCGTAGTAGTGGAGCTCGATGTCCGACCCGCTGCTGTTGACCAGGCTGACGCCACCCGACGCCTGATCGACCTGGACCTCGATACGGTCGATGCCGACGTTCGTGACCGCGTTCCAGGTCGTGCCGACGGCGAGATCATCCCAGATGATCGCACCGCTTCCGGAAGTCCCGCGGTCCAGGCGCAGGTCGCCGAGCAGCGCGTCGACATCCGTCACCACGTCGGCTTCGAGAAAGACCTCGAACTCGGCCGACTCCTCGTCGTCCGGATCCATCCAGACCG
>CAYMLL010000225.1:0-13046 GCA_964390645.1 uncultured Planctomycetia bacterium
CGCATCAATGTCGTCCGGATCGGCGCCGTGCAGAACGGCCGCATATCCGTCGCGGTCCCAGTCCAGCAACCAGTGAAGGAACCCCAGCTCGAAGACGTGACGGTCGCTGAACTCGCAGGTTCGCGCAAAGGTGTTGCGACTGACATCACGCCAGCCCCAGAACGGCCAGGTCGCGAGGCCGCAATAGACGAGGGCGAGCGCCAGAACGCAGACGCGTCCGGCCGACGGCACTTCGCCACCTGTCTGAGAGGAGCTCACGGACACACGTCGCCACTTGCAGGTGCCGACGAACGAGAGAGCCCGCCTGCCGACCAGGTAGAACAGGTATGCGCTCAGGAGCGCGAAGAACACGCGCAGAAACGGGAGCTGCGCCTCCCGGAGCATGCCGCGCCAGTCGTCGAAGTCGTAGAGAGCCTCGATGCGGTGGACCATCCACGTCGCCGCCGCGAGGACGGTAACGGCACTGGCCATCAGGGCCGCAACGCGAAGTCGTCGCGTTCGCAACAGCAGCCCGCGAAGGAGCGGATAGACCGGAAAGAGGAGAAACGTCCAGAGCGCGAGCTCGGAGCGCCGGGGCAAGGTCGACTGCCCACCGACCGACGCCATGGTCTCGAAGTCCCGCTTCATCATCGCGAGACTGACGAAGGCGAGTGGCCCGAGCGCGGCGAGCATGTGGGCGAGCACGACGCACGGCATGAGCCATCCACCCTCCGCACGGATCTCCGGAAGGATCTTCACCTGCCATGGAACAGCGACGGCGAAGGTCCACAGGAGGGTCGTCAGTACCGCGAAGCGCTGCACGTCAACGCCGGCGACCCCGAAACCGGTGTCCCTTCCGGCGCGCGACAGAAGCTGGAACAGTACATATCCGGTGCAGCCGAGCAGCGCTGCAAACGATGAGAAGAGCGCCGACGTCGAGAAGAGCACGAGGTCGGCGTCGCCGCGCTCGGTGACGAGGAAGAAGGGCGCGAAGTCGTAGCCCCCATTCGCCGCCGGATTCCAGAACGCGAGGTGCTCGACGACGGCGAAAACCGCCACGGAGAAGCTCGAGAGCAGGTAGACGACCGCGAGCCTGAAGAGCGGTCGCGTCGGCGCACGGTCGCCGCCGGGAACACAACCCTCGAATGCGCAGGCGCGACTCGACAGCAGCGCGCCGAGACTCCACGCGCTGGCCGCCACGAGAAAAACGACGAGCCAGTCGGCGAAACCGACGTGGACGAGATCGATGGAGCCACCCTCGTCCAGACGCCCGTAACGAGACGAGATCAAGGCGATGCCGAGGTAGGACAGCACCAGTGCGACGACGATGGAACCGCGGAGCGATACCACCGAGGACCTCACGTCCCTCCACGACCTCGGGCGCCGCTCGACGAGGAGCTGCCACTCCCGGATGAGCAGCGCGACGAAGACGATCGCGACGGCGAAGGTCGTCCAGAAGACCGCGCCGTAGTTCACGTCGAGGAAGTGCAGCAGCGGCACGTCGCGCATATCGATCATGCGCGCGACGTCCGAGAAGAGTACGGCGCGGAACGCGGTCAGCCCGCAGACCAGCAGCGCGAGCGCCGCCCACGCGAGAGCCAGCGGATACCAGCGCCAGGGCACGGAGCTGTCGGAGGGGGTTGAGTCGTTCATCGAATGCGGGCACGCGGGAGGACGATCACCGGACCTGCCAGAAGCCCCGAGCCCCCGCCACCGTTCGGCCCTCTTCCCGTGGGCACGATTTCAGGCGTGGTGCGGTCCGGATCTGTCCCGGGACCCCGATCCTGGCTCGGGAGCCCACCAAGCTCGGTCTCCGACACCGCCGTCAGTCTGCTGAGAAAGTGCTTCGAGCAGGAATCGAGTGGCGGGGTCCGAGGTGGAGACGCCAGAACGGAGGCCCCGTGGTGCTCAGTCGAGCTCTGGAGACGAACGGTTCCCGGAAGCTCGCAGCTGTCGCACCGCGTCGAGGTCTTCAAGAATCCACTACGACGGGTAGCCGATGGCACCCGTCGTATCAGCCCGAAACAGCACCGCATCGCTGAGGTCCGCACCGCTGAAATCCGCACCGACGAGACGCGCGCTCGTGAAGTTCGCGCCACGCAAGTTCGCGCCGCGCAGGTTGGCCTGGCTGAGGTCGGTGACATCGTTGCCCTCGGGCTGCAGTCGTGCATCCTCGAGGTTCGCTCCCTCCAGATCGGCCGCAACCAGCACGGCGCCGGCCAGATTCGTGGAGGAGAGATTCGCGTTGCGCAGGATCGCCTCGCCAAGATCCGCACGGACGAAGATAGCTGCCGTCTCGGTCGCCGGGTTCACCGACAGATTCGCCCCGGACAGATTCACCCCGGCGAGCCGGGCGCTCGTGAAGTTCGCGCCGCGCAGATCCAGCCCGCTGAGGTCTAGCCCGGAGAGATCTAGCCCCGCGAGATACGCGCTGCCGCCCTCGGCCGCCGTCACCAGGGCCTGCACTTCCTTGAATGTGATCTCTGCCATGACGCCGAGGACGACTCTCCCTGCGAGCCTTTCGGACTCTCGGTTCAGAACTCGTCGGAAGTGTCGCTGAACGCCTGCGCGAAGCTCTCGGGCTGCGGTAGCTCCCGCAGACTCGCGAGGCCGAAGCTCTCCAGGAAGCGCCGCGTCGTGCCGTAGAGGAGCGGCCGTCCGAGACTCTCGTCGCGGCCCACTACCTGGATCATGCCGCGGTCCAGAAGCGTCTTCAGCGTCGGCCCGCAGCTGACACCACGGATGTTCTCCAGATCCGCGCGCGTGATCGGCTGCTTGTACGCGATCACGGCGAGCGACTCGAAGGATGCGGCCGAGATCCGACCCTGGCGCTGCTTGTTGTACAGTCGGCGGATCCAGAAATCGTGGGCGGGCAGCGTCAGTAGCTGGACGCCGCCGGCGATGTCCTCGATGCAAAATGCACGCCCCGTGTCGACGTACTCCTCACGAAGCGCCTCGACCGCCTCGCGAACATCGTGCACGGTCCGATCGAAGAGCTCGCCAAGCTGACGGATGGGGACCGGCGTGTCGGACGCGAAGAGGACGGCCTCGACCGCGTGCCGCAGCTGGTCGGTATCGAGCTCGACGATTCCCTCGGGAACATCCTCGGCGAGACCCTCCGTTACGCCGTCGGGGCTCGTCCCGGCCCCCGCACCGGTTCCCGCGTCCGCGCCCACCTCGACCTCATCGGCCACACCGGGGCTCTCGGAGGTGGCGCCCACACGACCCTCGACGAGGCGCCCGACGTCCGGGTCCTCGGGCCGCAGCGAGTCACCGCCCAGTCGATCGTCGATCATCAGACTCCCCCGTCTCGTTCACCTTGATCCGCCCTCCGACGGCCACCGGATGCGCGCCTTCTCACGCAAGCGGTAGAAGGCCTCGCGAATCTCCCGCAAATCGGGCTCCCTCGCAACGTACTCCTCGCGCAGCCGGTCGGCGACCGCCTCGAAGCTCTCGCGGGGCACGATCCTCGTCACCTGGAAGACGTGATAGCCGCCGCGAGGATTCTCCACGGGATCGCTCACCTCGTTCTCGCCGAGCGCGAAGATCGCATTCTTGAGCTCCGGCGGCATCGGCGCATCCGCCGTCACCGGGCCGAGATTGCCGCCGAAGGAGCGCGTCGCCTCGTCATCCGACTCGGCCTGCGCGAGGGCCTCGAAAGAGGCTTCGCCCTGGCGCAGAATCTCGACCGCCTTGGACGCGCGGGCCAACGCCAGGCGCTTCGCCTCGACCTGCTCCGAGCTCGGTTGCTCCGCGGGACTCGGAAAGCGGTACGCGATGTGCCGAGCGAAGAATCGCCGGTTGCGCCCGTAGAACTCGTGCAGTCTCGCCTCGTCGACCTCGCGCATCGCCCGGGTGACACGAAGGGTGATCAGCTGGTTACTCGAACGACGGCGCAGATCCCGCCGCACGTCGGCCAGACCGAGTCCCTGCTTGCGGTACAGGTCCGAGAGCTTCTCTCGACCACGATCGAGACTCCCCTGACCGATATCGCGGGCCATTCCGTCGAGGATGGTGTCGACCTCCTTCTCGATATCATCGTCCGTCACCTCGATACCGAGACGCTGCGCCTCCTGCAGGAAAAGCTCGTCCTTGACGACCTCGGACAGCAACGTCATGGTCCCGATCTTCCTCACCATGCGCGCGATGAACTGGCGCCGCGTGATGTCGCGACCGTTGACGCTGGCGATCACCTCATCGGCGCCGCTGAAGAGAGCCGCGTCATCGGCGTCGAGGCGTTGAGCGGCAGCGAGCGCCGCGACACCGACCGTCGCCCTCTCACCCGCGGTCGTCCCACCACCGGACGGCGAGCGGCGAAGGGCGCAGCCACCGAGCCCAAACACCACCGCGAAGACCAGCAGCAGCGCCAGGATCAGCACGGGAATCCGGCCGGCTCGCGGAGCTGCCGAGATCGGGACTGGGAGACACGGTGGTACGAGGCTGTGGGAGCGCATGGTGCCGCGATTCTAGCCGCAAGCCCCGAGAAGTCAAATCGGTGCGGAAAAATGACGCCCGTGGCGGTAGTCTGTGGCTCGTCTTTCGACCCGGGATCAGAGTACCGCGCGGCCTCATGTCAAGAAAACACGCCAGTAACAGCCTCCGACCCCTGGAAATCCGCACCGGCTACCTCGAGAACCGACCGGCGTCGGTACTGTACTCGTGCGGCCACACCCGGGTGCTCTGCGTCGCATCGATGGAGTCCGGCGTGCCCCGATGGCTCGAAGAGGCTGGCAAGGGCTGGGCCACCGCCGAGTACGACATGCTGCCCGGAGCGACCGTGCCCCGTTACTCGCGGCAACGCGACGGCAAGATCTCCGGTCGAACGCAGGAGATCCAGCGGCTGATCGGACGCTCGCTGAGAGGTATTCTCGATCTGAAGAAGCTGGCCGGCTGGACACTGCGCATCGACTGTGATGTGCTCCAGGCCGACGGCGGTACGCGGACGACGTCGATCAACGCCGCCTTCCTCGCGACGTGCCTGGCGGTCGACGCCGCCGTCAAGGTCGGACAGCTCGACGCCTCGCCGATTCGCGAGGAGCTGGGCGCCATCAGCGTCGGGCTCGTCGACGGCAACGCGCTTCTCGATCTCGACTACCGGGAAGACTCGTCCGCCGATGTCGACCTCAACGTCGTCCAGGAAGGCAGCGGTAAACTCCTCGAAGTCCAGGGCACGGCCGAAGGCGCGTCCTACTCGCGCCAGGATCTCGACCGGCTGCTCGACCTCGCCGAGCACGGCATCCGCGAGATTCTCGAGGTCGGACGGCGGACGCTGCAATCGTGTCGTTGACACCGTGAACAGACCACGCTCAACATGGTGGGCGGAGCCCTCCGGCACGGCGAGCAGCCGTGGTGAACGCGAAAAACGGGCCGCGCACCGCGGCGCGCGATGTTAGAATCACCCTCGGTGTCCGGACACCGAGCCGGCCCGGAGCTCCTTCATGCATCTCAGAGCACCGCCACTCATCCTCATCGCGATTCTGGCATCCTCACCACTCGCCGCGGACATCGTTCACCTGAGATCCGGACAGCAGATCGAGGGCAAGGTGCGCAAGAATCTCTCCGACGGTACCTACACGATCGAGACATCACGTGGAAGGGTCGTCAAGCCGATCGATGACGTGCTCCGGGTCGAGAAGGCGCCCCTTCCGGCGACCGTCTTCGACGAGCGATTCGCGGACGTCGCCCGCGGAGACCTCGACGCGCTCGCAGAGCTCGTCACCTTCTGTCGTGAGAAACGACTCCTGCCGCGCAAGAAGAAGGTCAGCCGCCTCATTCTGGAGATCGACCCGCACCACGAGATGGCCCGCAAGGAGCTCGGCTACATCGTCTTCGAGAACGAGTGGATCCTCGAGAAGGAGCTCCGGAAGAAGCGCACCGAACTCGGCCTCGTGAAGTACCACGGCGAATGGATGAGCCCGGAGGAAAAGCGCCGTCGAGTGCTCGACGCGGAGCGCGAGGAGATCGACGGGCTCTTCATCAGCGTGCGCTCGGACAACAAGATCGTCCTCGAATACGCGATCCGCAAGCTCATGGCCTACGACGGCCCCCATGCGTGCGAGCTGTTCACGTCCTACCTCGGTGACGCCGACGAGCACGTACGACTCGTCGCCACGAGCTGCCTCAGCCGATTCCCCTTGAAGAAGTCGGAGTCGACCGGCAAGTACGACCCACGAGGCGTCAGCACGGCAAAGACTCTCTACGAGGTTTTTCTCCGCGAGCCGAGCGACCGGGTCGTCGAGGTGCTGCTCGTCTGCCTCCGAAGATTCCATCCCGACGAGACCTTCCGCAGTACGCTCGCGACACTCCGCACGCGGACGCGACCCGAGATCGTCGCTCGCGCCGGCCGACTTGCCGAGGCACTGCTCCTCAAGCGGCGCATGCCGGACCTCTGCCGCGCGATCGTGACCACAAGAGCGAACGCCGGCGGCAACATCGAAGAAGTGCAGAACAAGGCGATCCACCGTCTGCTGACCGACACCGTCGGCGTCGACCACGGCTACGACATCGAGGAGTGGCTCCGCTGGTGGCGCAAGAACGAGTGGCGATTCCGGGACGTACCGTAGGCCCACGCCCCGCCAGTCACTACAATCTGCGCATTTCTCCAGCACGCTCGGGAGGGCGTACCATGCTTCTCGTCGGTACCGGAAACCAGCACAAGCTCCTGGAGATCCGCGCCGTGCTCGCGGATCTGCCGCTGCGCATCGTCGGACTGGACCACCTTCCCCCGGGAGAGGACGTCGAGGAGACCGGAACGACATTCGCGCAGAACGCCGAGATCAAGGCGCTCGCCTTCGCCGTCCGCGCGGCCACACTTCCGATCGGCCAGCGCCCGCGCTGGGTCGTCGCCGACGACTCCGGACTCTGCGTCGACGCGCTCGACGGCGCCCCCGGGGTCCGCTCCGCTCGCTACGCGGGCCCGGTCCGCTCGTACTCTGACAACAACGCCAGACTGCTGCGAGAGCTCGTCGACGTGCCTGCCGGCCAACGCGGCGCCCGGTTCGTCTGCTCGATCTGCTGCGCGACGGTTCCGGCGACCCCTGCCACCACCGCCGAGGTGCTGTTTCGCAGCGAAGGCGTCTGCCCCGGCACGATCGCCCTGGAAGAATCGGGCACCGGGGGCTTCGGCTACGATCCGCTCTTCGTCGAGGCGTCGACCGGTCGCACCTTCGCCGATCTCCCCTCCGGGACCAAGAACGAGCTCAGCCACCGCGGGCGCGCGCTGCGCGATTTCCACCGCAAGCTGCTGGCGCTCGTCGACGTCTGAAGAGCCGACCGGTCATGCCCTACTCCCCGGTGACTCAGGAGCGGATCCGCAACTTCTCGATCGTCGCTCACATCGATCACGGCAAGTCGACGCTGGCGGATCGACTGCTCCAGCTCACGGGTGCAATCTCGGATCGTGACTTCCAGGACCAGCTGCTCGACGACATGGACCTCGAGCGCGAGCGAGGCATCACGATCAAGGCGAAGGCCGTGACTCTGCGCACGACGAAGGACGGCGTGGACTACCTCCTCAACCTCATCGACACACCGGGCCACGTCGACTTCAGCTACGAGGTCTCGCGCACGCTGCAGGCGTGCGAGGGGGCGCTGCTCCTCGTCGATGCATCGCAGGGCGTCGAGGCGCAGACTGTAGCGAATGCCTACCTGGCGCTCGAGAACGACCTCGAGATCGTCGCGGTCCTCAACAAGATCGACATGGCGAACTCGCGCCCCGACGAGGTGTCCGCGGAGATCGAGAGCACCCTCGCCATCGAAGCCCGGACCGTGCTGCAAGTCAGCGCCAAGACGGGCGCCGGCGTACCGGAGCTCCTCGACGCGATCCTCGAGCAGGTGCCCCCGCCTGCCGGCGATCCGCAGGCGGCGCTTCGCGCTCTGATCTTCGACTCGAGCTACGACGAGTACCGCGGCGTGATCTCCTACGTTCGCGTCGTCGACGGCACTCTGAAGCCGGGCCAGCAAATCCTCATGCTCGGCACCGGCCGGCACTACGACGTCGAGGAAGTCGGCGTCTTCTCCCCGAAGATGGAGAAGCTCCCGGAGCTGCGCTGTGGCGAAGTCGGCTACATCATCGCAGGGGTCAAGGCGCTGCGCGAGATCAAGGTCGGGGACACGGTGACGACGAGGCTCCACCCGGCCGAGGAGCCGCTGCCGGGGTACAAGGAGCCGCTGCCGATGGTGTTCTGCGGGCTCTACCCGACGATGAGCACCGACTTCGAGCGTCTGCGGGAGGCTCTCGACAAGCTGCAGCTCAACGACTCCTCGTTCACCTACACGCCCGAGTCGAGCAGTGCGCTGGGCTTCGGGTTTCGCTGCGGCTTCCTCGGCCTCCTCCACATGGAGGTGGTGCAGGAGCGCCTCGAACGCGAGAGCGGCGTCGAGCTCATCCAGACCGCGCCGAATGTCACCTACGAGGTGCTCGTAAAGGGGAATCAGGGCGCGGACCGACAGGAGATCATCCGCATACAGAGCCCGACCCAGCTGCCATCGCCCGATCACGTCCTGGAAATCCGCGAACCGCGCGTACGCGCGACCATCATGGCGCCGTCGGAGTACACCGGCAACATGATGGGGCTCCTCGACGAGCGCCGGGGCGTCTACATCCGGACCGAGTACATCAGCGCGAGTCGCCTGATCCTGACCTACGAGCTGCCCCTGGCCGAGATCATCACCGACTTCTACGATCGCCTGAAGTCCCTGAGCCGTGGCCACGCGACTCTCGATTACGAGGTCAAGGGCTTCGTAGCCGACAAGCTCGTCAAGATGTCGATCCTGGTCGCCGGAATGACCGTCGACGCGCTCAGCATCATCTGCCACCGAGACGTCGCCGAGCGCCGCGGCCGCCAGCTGATCCAACGCCTGAAGAAGGAGATCCCTCGCCACATGTTCGAGGTACCGCTGCAGGCGGCCGTCGGCAACCGGATCATCGCCCGCGAGACTATCCGCGCCATGCGCAAGAACGTCACCGCGAAGTGCTACGGCGGCGATATCACGCGCAAACGAAAGCTGCTGCAGAAGCAGAAGGAGGGCAAACGAAGGATGAAGTCGATCGGCAGCGTCGAGATTCCCCAGGACGCGTTCCTGGCCGTCCTGAAAATGGACGACGAAAAGCGATGATGGTAGGATCTCGCCCATGAGCAAGAAGCGGAAGAAGAAGGGGAGGACAAGCTCCGAGGGTTCCGCAGGAGCCGCTGCCGGGAAGCCGGCAGCGAAGAACGAACCGCGGCCGGACGCCAGGACCGTCACGGAGGACGTCGCCGAGGACGCCCCGCGCGAGCGCACGGCGTACGACAGCCTGCGCGAGAACCTCGAGGCCTTGATCGTCGCGATCGTGCTGGCGATCGTCATCCGCCACTTCGCTGTCGAGGCCTTCGAGATCCCGACGGGATCGATGGCGACGACGCTCTACGGAATGCACGCGCGCTTCGACTGCCCCAACTGCGACCACGAATTCGACTGCGGCATCTCGAGCAACTCATCGACCGGCGAGCTCAAGGTGCGCTACCAGTCGATCTGGGTCTGCGAGCAGGAGTGCCCGGACGCAAGCTGCGCGCTCGAGCTCCACGCCTACGGTCCCGGCGAGCGCAGCCTGCAGCGAGGATCGAAGGTGAAGTGCGCTTCGGACGGCACGGAGTTCCGACCCGAGCCGGACTCGTACCGCAAGACGACCGCCCTCCTGAAGCCGCTGCGATGCCCGATCTGTCACCATGTCTGGATCGCGGTGGTCGAGTCAGAGAATCGTCACGGCGGCGACAAGATCCTCGTCAACAAGTTCGTGTACCAGATCGGGCCGGCGAAACGCTTCGACGTCATCGTGTTCGGCTTCGACCAGTGGAAGAACTACATCAAACGACTCACCGGACTCCCGGGTGAGACGATCCACGTGATCGCGGGCGACATCTACGTCGACGGCGAGATCGTGCGCAAGTCCCGGGGCTGGCCGGATGTCCAGGACTCGCTGTGGCGGCAGATCTCCGACAGCGACGTCGGCGAGCGCGGCCTCAACGAAGCCTCTGCGTGGACCGAGATCGACGAGGTAGGTGTCCGGACGTGGAAACGCCTCGAGGACGGACGCTGGAGCATCAACACCGCTGCGGGCGAGAAGCCGTCGATTTTCTCCTACGAGAGCCTCATCCCGCGCCATGACGGACGCGACGGTCGAGGCTTCGACAACTACGTCGCCTACAACGCGCTGGCGCCGTACACATCGCAGAACATCGTCGGTGATTTCCTCGTCGGGGACATGAAGCTCGTCTTCACGGTGGAGCCGACCTCGGGCGACGGTTGGATCGGCGCGGAGATCCGCGAGCAAAACTGGACCTTCCAGGCCCGCATTCCGGTCGGCGCCCCTTCGAAGACCGCGCCGGCGACACTCGAACGCGTGCTCAACGAGAAGCGCGGTGACGGACAAAGTGGCTTGAAGCCCGCCTTCGTGACGAGCGACGGAAGATCGTGGAAGGCGACAAACGCAGGGATCTCCCTGACCCTGAACGAAAAAAGCGTCGTCGAGTTCGAGAACTGCGACGATCGTGTCGTCGTTCGCATCGACGACGAAGAGGTCCTGGATCTCGATTTCGTGAGTGTCGAGAACGTCGACGCCCCCCCAAGGCAAGTCAAGGTGGCGAAGCACGGACAGCGGCAGAGCTACGATCAACACTACGTCCGGCTGCTCGCGAGCGACGTCAAGGCGAACGTTCAGTCGATCCGCCTCTATCAAGATGTTTACTACACGCCGCTGCAAGGATTCCAGAGCATCCGGCTCGAGGAAGGTCAGTATTTTGCCATGGGCGACAACAGTCCGTCCTCGTCGGACGGTCGCGCCTGGGGCCACGTCCCCGAGCAAAATCTCATGGGAAAGGCGCTGCTGGTTTTCTGGCCGGCCCTTCCCTGGCGCGCGAAGAGCTCGTCAGGCTTCCGCTGGAAATTCATCCGATGAGCAGGGTCGTTTCCTGACCGGCTCCGCCGAGAGAAGAGAGGAGCCCCGTTCCCATGGCGAAGAAGAGGAGCACGGCCGTGAAGATACGACGAACGCAGGGCCGCCGGAGCCCGGGTGACGACGACACCTCCACGGTGTCCGGCACCGTGCTTTCGACCACACCTCACGACGAAACCGATGAGCGCCCTGGTGTCCCCGAGAATACCGGGGTCGACGAAGGCTCCGCCGGCGTGCCGCACGCGAGCGAAGAGCGTAAGCCTGTCGACGAGAGCCGGGAACCGGAGCTGCTCTTGCAGGTCGAGGGTCTGACGAAGACCTACGGCGGTCGCCCCGTCGTCCACGGCGTCAACTTCGGCGTCCATCGGGGCCGCGTCATCGGCCTTCTCGGCAAGAACGGCGCCGGCAAGACGACAACGTTCCGGATGACGGTCGGGATGATCGCTCCGGACGCCGGACGCATTCACTTCATGGGTCAGGACGTCACACGCTTCCCGATGTACAAGCGTGCGCGACTCGGCATGGGCTACCTGTCGCAGGAGCCGAGCGTCTTCCGCGGCCTCACCGTCGAGCAGAACCTCAACGCCATCCTCGAGCTCACACCGCTGCCATCGAGAGACCGCGTCCGACGTCGCGACGAGCTTGTCGACGAATTCGGCCTCGGCAAGCTGCTGCACTCCAAGGGCGCCGTGCTCTCGGGAGGCGAGAAGCGACGACTCGAAATCGCCCGTGCTCTGATCATGGAGCCGAGCCTGATCCTTCTCGACGAGCCATTCAGCGGCGTCGACCCGATCGCCGTGACCGAGATCCAGAAGATCATGCAGAGGCTGACGGATCGGGGCATCGGCATCCTGCTGACCGACCACAACGTCCGCGAGACCTTGAACACGACCGATCGCTCGTTCATCATTCTCGACGGTCGCATCATCGCCCAGGGCGACCGGGACACGATCCTCGAGGATCCGAACGCTCGTAAGCACTACCTCGGCGAAGAGTTCAAGATGTAGGCACCCATGTCGAAGTCCCGAAAGGCAAGCCCCGCCAGGGGCCGCTCCGCCGCGTCGGCGACGGAACCCGTCGAGAAGCCGTTCAGCCTGAGCTACCAGTACCTCTGCACCGGGATCCTCAGCTGGCTGCTGCCGGGGGCCGGTCACTGGCTGCTCGGCTATCGCGTCCGTGCGACCGTCATCTGTGTCTCCCTGCTCGGTGCCTTCTGGACCGGCGAGTCGCTGCTCGCTGACAACCTGGCGGTCACCCGGGAGGTTCACCCGGTCTTCTTCTGCCTGCAAGCGGGCAACGGCTTCAGCGCCTTCCTTGCCGACGGTCTCTGGGGAGATGCGATTCACCAGGAGGAGAACACGAGGAAGATCCACGACGACCTTCCCGTGAACCTGAACCTCGGCATCCTCCTCTGCAGCGTCAGCGGCCTCCTCAACCTGCTCGTCGTCCTCCACGTCTTCGACCCGCGCACCTGGAGGGAGGCCACCCGGGATGCAGAGGCGGATACACACGGAAGCGTCGCTGACCAGCCTGACGGAGCCGGCCCCACGGAGTCGCGGCAGACGGAAGACCCGGAATGACCGACCTCGCCACGCACCTGGGGTTCTTCCTCGTCGTCAGCCTGGTCACATCGCTGGTGACCGTGTCGATCCGCCTGCGCGACCCTCGCTCGATCGTGACCGAGACCACCCGTCTCTTCCTGCAGATCGTCGTCGGGATCACGATCTTCTGCCTCGTCCTCTTCACTGTGGAGTGGATCTTCATACGACCGCTCATCTGACGGGCCGTACGCGTCTCGAACCGAACGCCACCTCCGACCCCTACCCGGATACCCGGCGACGTCGGCTCCTGTCTCCACGTCCGATCCCGTATCGCGTCCCCGTCTCTGCGCACCGCCGCGATACCTCGGGGAGGCCGCCGGTCCGCTGTCGCCGGATCTTCCTTCGTCCCGCCCCACCCCACGATGTAGAATCCCCCCGTCAGTAGAGGACGAGGCCGCGGCCCGGAGTCGTGCTCACAGCGGAGCGCGGCTCTCGAACATCGGGTCGAGGAAAGTCCGGCCTCCGCCGGGCGGCGTGGTGGGTAACGGCCCCCGGGGGCGCGCCCAGGGCAAGGGCCCCCGAAAATATAACGC
>CAYMLL010000226.1:0-12985 GCA_964390645.1 uncultured Planctomycetia bacterium
GGCGGACGATAGCCGGGGTGGCCTTGTCGGGGTCGACCGCGAGCTTCCAGGTCTCTCGCTCCATCCCGACCTCGCGGCGCTTCTCGGGAGGCAGCTTGTAGGGGAGAGGATTGCCGCGTTCGACCGAGCGAAACTCGAGCGGCGGGGTCAGGTACTCGAGCTCTGCGATCAGTCTGCGCAGGGCGTCCTCTCCCGCACCGTCCTCGGCCCACAGAGACGACGTCGCGAGGCCCGCAGCGCCGGCAGCGCCGAGGCCGAGGAAGTACCGTCGGGAATGCTCGAGGTGCTCGTCGACGGCTTGACGGACGCGATTCATGTCAGAGGCTCCATGAGGTGGAGGGGCGACTTTCCATCACTTCTTGTACTTCACCTTCAGGTGCTTGCAGAAGAAATCCAGCTGCGCTTCAACGACGTTCTTGCCCTCCGGCAGCGCCGGCAGGTCGTTCTTTCCTCCGCCGTAAAGAACGACGGGAATCCTCAGACGCTGTGCGGCGGTGTGGATTTTCCGGGCGTACCTGGGGTGGTGAATCCGGTCCGAGCTCGGCGCGTTCGAGTAGAGAAACAGCGGAGCGCCTCCCCTGCGCATGTGGGGGAGCACCATCTGCTCGGTTCCAGTCGGCTGCCAGAATCCTCCGGCGACGATGATCCGGCTCGACAGCCGTGCGATCGGATCCCGGCTCCTGCGCCTGCCGAGGTCCTTCGAGTATGCGAGCCACTCGGAGATCAGGGCCCCTGCCGAGCCGCCGAAGGCGCCGATTCGTCGCGGGTCGATTCTCCACTCCTTGCTCTTCGAGCGCAGGAACTGGATGGCGCGCCCACAGTGCTCGAGGATCTGGCCGTAGGACGCGTCTTCGAGGAAGGGGTAGTTGCACGCCGCGACGGAGACCCCCGCGTTCAGGAAGGGCTCGAGGATGCGGTAGCGACGGAGGCCGCTCTTGTCGCCGCTGCGGAATCCGCCACCGTGGAAGTACACGACCAGAGGCGCCGGGCTCTTCGACTCCGCCTGCCAGAAGTCGAGCACGTTGCGCTCGTGCTTCTCGTCATACTTGACGTCGGCGTGCGTCGGCTCCGGCGCAGCGAGGAGAACGTTCGGTGGCGTAGCGACGACGAACGTCAGTGCCATCGTGGCGAGGAGGGGCCGGGTGTTCCGCATGATTCGTCCTCGTGGTTCTCGGGCTCCCTCACTCCTCGAGGGACACGCAGACGATCTCGCGATCGCTGCGCTGGTAGACGCGTCGATTGGCGAACGCCGGGTGAGCCCAGACGAGCGGGCGGTTCCACACCCGCTGGCTCGGCTCGATCACCCTTGCCCGACTGGTCTCGTTGTAACCGCTGGGCCTCATCGTCGCGAAGATGATCTCGCCCTGGTCGTTCGCGAGCACGTAACGGTCCTTCGCGCTGCCGTTGTCGATCCTCACCGTGAATGCTGTCGCCCAGCGCTTCGGCCGCCCGCCCGTCGTGGGGGCGTACGTCGTCCAGCGCCACCTGCCGGTGGCGACCTCCGCACAGGTGTAGCGGCCGCTGTCGCCGTCCGCGTAGATGAACCCGTCGTGGATGACAGGCGTGTTGATCGCGCCGCTGATGCCGAGCTTCGGGCGGCCCCGCCAGAGCACTTTCGCGCCCGGCGGCTCCGTATCGAGCGTCAGCATCATCGACCAGTGCTTGTAGGCCATCAGGAAAACGTGGCTGTCGGAGTGCACCGGGGTGGCGCACGCCATGGCGCTGAACGGCTTCGTGTCGACCGACCAGAAGACCTTGCCGGTCCGAGGGTCGAGACCGTTGATCGCCTCGCCGTGCCAGATGAGCAGCTGGCGTCGTTCGCCGACGTGGTGGATCACCGGAGCGGAGTACCCCGGCTCCTTCGAGCTCAACGCGCGCCAGATCTCCTTGCCGGTGTCCTTGTGGAAGGCGACCGCGGTCGTGCCCTGGCCGCCGACGATACAGAGCAGCCTGTCTCCGTCGACGAGTGGATGAGATGCCCATCCCCAGACCGGTGTCTGGAGCCCGTAGTCCTTCCTGAAGTCGCGGGACCAGACGACGTCGCCGCTCGTCGCGTCGAGGCAGACAAGACGGCCCTCGGCGCCGAGCGCGTAGACCTTGCCACCCGACACCGTCGGCGTCACGCGTGGACCGTTCGCGTAGTCGAACGCGCTGCGGTAGTCGCAGTCGTAGGCGTGTATCCAGAGGATCTCGCCGTTCGACTCGCGGAGGCAGACCACCCTCTCCTTGCCGGGGATCGTGGCGCGCGTCCACGGGCCGGCGTCCTTCGGGCGCGCCACGGGACGCGACGCGTCCGCGATGAAGTCGGCGACGTAGACGCGTCCGTTCGCCACCGACGGGCCGGCGTATCCCCCGCCGATCTTTCGGCGCCAGATCACGGTCGCACCGGACTGGGGGAAGTCGTCGAGGATTCCCGACTCGCGCCACGTCGCATCACGACGCGGACCGAGCCACTGTGGCCAGTCGTCGCCACGGATCGCGGACGGCGTCGCCGACGCCGAAATCAGCGTGACGAGCCCACAGAGCGGCAGGACAGGGGGGTGTGTCCTCATCGAGTTCCTCTTGCCGGTGTGGCGGAAGTGGCGTTACCGCTGCGAGAAGACGGAGCTCCTCCGCTGAGTCTATCCGCTCCGGCGCTCGGGGACACGTTTCGCGGGGCGGCGTCGCGGCCGGAACCGGAAGAGGTCGAGCTGCGTGAACGGCTCCGGCTTCTCGAGCCGGCCATCGGATCGGGCGGGCTTCGCCGGACGCTTCTCGATACCGAGAATCGAGGGCGAAGGCTCCCCAGGGGCGAGCGGCGACCCGGCACCCTCTCCATTCCCTTCCCCGTCCCCGTTCCGAATCGCCTTCCCTCTCAGTCAAACAGCTCGCGCATGCGCTCGATGCCGACGCGCAGCACCTCCGCCGGATCCTTCTGCCAGAGCTCCTTGTTGAAGAGCTCGAGGCTGACGTTGCCGTCGTAGCCCTTTCGCTTCAGCAGCTCCACCTCGGCTCGCAGGTCGATCGGGCCCTCGCCGATCATCACGCGGTCCGGGTCGGTCTGCTCGCAAGCGGGTTTTTCGGGGGAGGCATCGTCGATGTGGTAGTGGCTGATCCGCTCGACGGGGATCTCCTCGAGCAGCGTCGGGTTCGAGTTGCTGTTCCAGGTGTGAAAGGCGTCGAGGATGATCGTCGCGTCCGGATCCTCCGCCTCCCGGACGATCTGCCATGCGTCGTCGAGCCGCGAGACCGAGCCGAAGAAGCTGATGTACTCCATCGTCGGGCGGATGCCCACCTCACGGCCGATCTTCAGCAGGTCGCGGTAGCGGCGAGTCGTCTGCTCGAGATCGCACGGCGCGCGTGACGGGGTCGCGACGATGTAGGGGGAGCCGAGTCGGCGAGCGAGCTCCATGCGGCGCTTCGCCTCCTCGAGCATCAGTGGATACTCGACATCCGATGCCTCGGCCCACTGGCGCATCGCGATGCAGCACGGAACGATGAGTCCGTGATCCGCGATGGCCTTCTCGACGTCGCGCACCTCGGCGCCCCGGCCGATGAACTCGTAGATGTCGTTGATCCACGGCTCCACGCCGTCGAAGCCGGCCTCGGCCGTGAGGCGGATCTTCTCGAGCAGCGGACGGGGCTTGATCGTGCTGGTGTTGAGGCAGAGCCGGATCGCCATGTGGTGGTCTCCCGTCGGGTCAGGATCAGGGGGTGGCGCGGCGACACGGAGCCGACTCGCTTTCCGGTGTCCCGGTTTCTTCCTGCTCGGCGCAGAACCGGGGCGCTGGGTCGAGCGTTCGCGACCCGCCCCCACACCGTCGCGGGGATGTCCCGTCGCACGGGATCGGTCAGCCGTCCTCTCCGGACCCGGGCTTCCGACCGATCCCGTGCGCTCGGGCGCGCGTCTCTACTCGCAGGTCCCGGCCGTGACCGAGCAGTCCAGCGCGTCGTCGTCCGTCGGATCCGGCCGGCAGTCTTCGCTGCGGTAGGCTGTCGCCGACGGTGACGGCTCGACCGGCGCCGGGCCGCCGGTGAAGAGGTAGCTGAAGACCACGACCGCGTCGCTGATGACGAGCCCTCCGTTGTCGTCGGTGTCCGCCGCGTCGAGGCACGAGGGCGGTGGACCTCCGGTGAACAGGAAGTTGAGAGTGACGACCCCGTCGGTCAGGTCGATCATACCGCTCGAGTTCGAGTCGCCGCGGACGAAGCCGCCGCCGGACGGGCAGGCTTCCGGGTCTTCTGCGCAGTCCGGATCGTCGCAGTCGACGAGGTCGTCGCCGTCATCGTCGCTTCCGTTGTCGCAGACCTCGGCGCCGCCCTCGCCGTCGGCGGTGATCGACACGTCGTCGATCGCCCACCAGCCGCCGATCGAGTCCGGATCCGCGTAGTGGAATCCGAAGACGACGTCGGACTCGCCGGCGGCGCGAGGAACCTCGAGGATGTACTCTCCGTAGGCGACCTCCGCGTTGCCGTTGGCCCGGTAGAACCCGCCGCCGCGCGAGTAGGAGAAGATCGGGTTGTCGAAGTCGAACGTGCTTCCGCCGTCGAGACTGACGACGATGTTCGCGGTGGAGCTCAGGAACACGATCGACGACCGCACGTGGAGATACACGTTCTCCGCGGCCGAGGCATCGACGGACGGAGTCGTCAGGATCTCGTCCTGCAGGGCCGCCCCGCAGAACTGCGTGTCTCCGAAGACGTGGGCGAAGTTCTCGTCGAAGTGGTGCAGCTGGCGTCCGTCCGCCGCGTCCGGGAAGATCCCGCCGGCAGAGTTCAGCAGCGACAGACCGCAGGGGTCGCTCGTGCGCCACGGGGCCAGCCCCTCGGCGGTGAACGACTCGGCCTCCCAGCCGTCAGGGAGATCATCGTCGTCGAAGCCCTCGGACTCCAGAAGCGTGAGATTTCCACCGACAACCGGATTCGAGTCGACGACGACGTTGTCGATCGCGACCCACCAGTCGAAGCTCGGCTCGAAGTGGCGCACCCGGAACATCACCTCGGACTGGCCGGCGGCCACGTCGGAGATGTCGAGGTGAATGCGGCCGAAGATGCCGTCCGCGTTGCCGACCTGCGGGCCGCCGGGGAGGCCATCCGGGATGTCGGCCAGCGGAAAGGGATCCACCGCGCCGCGCGCAGCTCCGACACGGCGCAGGTGGTTGGTCCAGGTGTCGCCGCCGTCGGCGCTGACGTCGATGTCGACGACGACCTCGCCGTTGTTGTTGAGCACCGCGGTGCAGTCCATGTGAAGCCATACGACCGTCTGGTCGCCGGCGTCGAAGGTCGGGGAGATCAGGTCGTACGACTGGCCGGAGCCCTGCGTCGCGGTGAATCCGCCGCAGTCGTTGTCCGAGATCAGGAACTTGCCCTGTGAGGGCGTTCCATCGGCCGTCGGGGGGTTGCCTCGACCGCAGAAGTTCCCGAGCGGGTTCGACGAATCGTCGCTGCCGAGACGCCACTCCGAGCCGTCCGCGGGCGGATCGTTCGTCAGCAGCGACTGCCAGCCTGCCGCGACGACCTGATCATCGCTGGTGTAGCACTCGAAGTCCTCGTAGAGGAGAATCTCGGGCCCCGGGACCACGACGGTGCAGGTCAGCGGCAGGTCCGGGCACTGCTGCGGATTGCCGCGGTTGAGCTCGAGCATGTACACGTAGGTTCCCGGCCCGGGAGCGGACTCGCTGTAGCTGTCGCTGTCGATGGCCAGGGAGCTCCGAGGCAGTCCGTTGCGCCGGATGCGCCACGACACGCCGTCGACTCCGACTCCCGGCGTCCACTGGAGCGTCACCTCGCCGGCCTCTCGGTCGAAGCAGCAGCTGAGGTTCTTCGGGCAGGTGCGGGCCTCGACGCAGACCGGGCCGCAGGTCGTCAGCTCGGCGCCGGCGGCATCGAGACTCTGGAGCGTGTAGACGGCCCAGATCTCCTCCGACTCCGGGTCGAGTGGACACGGGGCGTTCGCCTCCGGCGAGGTGTCGACGAAGTCGGTCACATCTCCGGTGAGATCGCCGCTGATCACCTCCGAGTTTCGCAGGACGCGGTGGGTCACGTCGTCGTCGCAAGCCGACCAGGAGAGTGAGACGGTCCCGTTGGACGCGTCGAACTCCCCGGCGCTGAAGCCGCGAGTGGTGCAGTTGCACGGGCACTCGGCGCCGTCGATGAGCCGCGCCGAGACTCGCACGTCGTCCACGGCCCACCACCAAGCGTTGCCGCCGGACGTGTAGTGGAACGCGAAGACCACCTCGCTCTCCGCCGTCGCCAGAGGCACCGCGAACAATCGCTCCGCGTAGAACGGCTCCTCGCCGGTGTCGTAGCCCGCCCCGAGCCCGTACGAGAAGATCGGAACCGGCTCGAAGGTGACGCCACCGTCGAGGCTCAGCAGAACCTCCTCCCCGCCGGTCGCGTTGTTCTCCTCGCGGTAGTGGAGGAAAACCTCTTCCGCGTCGCTGCAGTCGATGACGGGTGTCAGCAGCCACTCGTCCTCGGCGGGATCCGGGTCGGCGTCCGAGTCCAGGATCGCGAAGGGGCCGCGCAGTCGACCGACGCTGTGACCGTCCTGGTACGGGAAGTTGCCGTCGTTGTGCTCGCGGATGTCACGATCGCCCTTGTCGGTCGTGTGCCAGGACTCGGTTCCGGAGTTGGGGGGATCGATCGACGAGCTCACCACCCAACCCTCGGGAATTCCGCTCGCGAAGTCGGTCCTGGCGAGCAGGTTGCACGAGCCGCCACTGGGCGGAGCCACGTCGTCGATGAGGACGTTGTCGATCGCGATCCACCAGTCGAAGTTCGGCTCGAAATGCCGCCAGCGCACCAGGAACTCGGTCTCGTCGCCGACCGCCGCGGTCAGATCCACGTGGAGCCTTCCGAAGAAGCCGCCGACGTTGTCGATCGAGGCGAGGGGCTCTGCCTCGAAGCGGGATGGCGCCACACGGCGAAAGACGTTCGTCCAGGTCGTGCCCTCGTCCGTCGACACATCGACGTCGAAGACGGCCTTGCCGTTGTTGTTCAGCGACGCGAGACAATCGCAGTGGAGCCAGACGGGCGAGCCTCCGTCGACCTCGATCACCGGGCTCCAGATGTCGTGGGACATGCCGCTTCCGGTCGGATTGGAGCCGCCCTGAGCATCCGAGTCGGAGATCGCGAACTGGCCGAAGTCCGGCTCGCCGCCCTCGCCGGGAGGATTGCCCCGGCCGCCCGGATTGAGGATCGTCCATGCCGAAGTCTCGACCGGGTTGTTCTCGTCGACGACGAGCCACCCGCCGTCGGTCTGCAGCTCGACGTCGTCGAAGTACCCTTCGAAGTCCTCCTCGAAGTACACGTCTGCCGGGCACGGAGACACACAAAGCAGTGAAACGGCGAGTACCGCCGACTGGTACGTACGGGATTTCATGACAATCCTCCTGCTCGTTCGACAACCACGATTATTTCAGAGTTATTCGTTGTTTGCTCGACAGGGACCGAAGGCCTCGCATGTGAGCGCGTCTGCGGTCGGATCCTCGCCGCAGCCGTCGAATGGCGGCTCGGGGGGGGGCTGGCCCTGAAAGAGGTGGCCGAGGACGACCACCCCATCGCTGAGCGTCAGCTCGCCGTCGTCATCTGCGTCGGCGGCCTTTTCACACGGCGGTGTCACGCCCTGGGCGAAGAGAAAATTCAGCAAGCTGACGGCATCCGTCAGCACCAGGCGGCCGTCGCCGTCCACATCGCCGCGTTGAAACGGCACGCTCTCGGGCGGCACGTACGGCTCGAGGACCAGCGATCGGACCGCCGGGCTGGCGATCTCGACGAGATCGGTGTCGAGGTAGGTTGCGCCGCTCTCCTGGAGGACGGCGCCGTCGACACCGAGCTGCTCCGACACGAGCTCGACGACGGCGATGGGCCGCGGGAGGTCCGGGACGTCCAGGGGAGGGTCGAGGACGATCCAGTGCTGGACGAACGTATTGTGTCTCGATGCCGCGTAGACCAGATCCCAGTACGACGTGACCCGTCGACGCTGGCCGGCGATCTCGAGCACCGCTTCTCGCATGCGAACCGGACCGAATGTGTCCGTCGGCGCCGGCGGTCGATATCGCTCCAGGATCGAGATTCTCGCTCCGCCCGTCAGCTCGGCGCGCGTCTCCCAGAGGTCGAGACTCTCGAAGTGACACGATGTGTAGTCGACGAAGAGCAGCCCGTCGGGATCGCTGACGGAGAAGATTCGCCCGAAGACGGCGAGGCCGCTCTCGATCAGCTCCTCGTCGACGTCGAGCGACGACCGGACCGGAGTCTCTCCGCGAGCGGTGAAGGCATCGTCGAGCCTCATCGACAGAGACAGGCGCCAATCCTCGTCGATCACGAAGGTCTGCTCGAAGAGGAACGGATGGCGCGTCAGCTTCTGCGAGTCGCCGATCCGGGTGCTCCGGATCAGTCCCGGTGAAGCGGGCGAGAGTAATTCCGCGTCGGGGCCGAAGCGCACCTGGTCGAAGAGCTCGAAGGGAGCCACGAGTGCGTCGGTCTCGAGCGTATGCTCACCGGCGCGCAGTCGCACGGTGCTCTTGAGCTCGTGGACGAGACGGGGATCCCGTCCGATGCTGCTGAGACCGAGGCCGACGCAGAGCGCGGTCGCGGGCTCCACCCGAAGCTGGAACGCCGGGGTCGGGGGCAGCGTCGCGTTGCGCAGGAACGGGCGGATCTGCTTGATCGCGAGGGCCCCGTCCGACTCGAACTTGAACTCGAGATCCAGGACGATCTCCCGGCGGTCGTGCGAACCGGTCTCCACCGGAAAGCCCTGATCGATGTGCCAGAGTACGCGGGAAAGCTCGTGGAGCTGGTCGTCGTCGAGGACCTGCTCGCCCTCGGCGACGAGCGACGAAGCGCTCGCACGGACGAGCTCGAGGACCTCTCCATCGTCGACCAGCGCCAGGTCGACCTCGACCGCCTGACCGGGCTCCGGGCTGACGACGCTGTTCTCGCCGACCTGCGAGGTGATCAGGTAGCGCGTGTCGAGAGGATTCGTCGGGCTACCGGTGAAGACGACGCCGTTGGACCGCTCGTTCTCGAAGGTCCTCGACACGAGGATCCCCATGGCGGCGATCTCCTGCGGTATGCCGTAGAAAGATCGCTCCTCGAAGGCTCGAAAGTTCCACAGGCTCGCCCAGACACGCTTGATCCCGCGGTCGATTCCGCGTTCGTTGCTCTGGGAGTCGTCACACCGGGAAGGCCCGTCGTCATCGTCGTCGAGATCGTCCGCAGCGCACGCCGAGTAGGAGTTGTAGAGGCCTGCACCGTTGAACTCCAGAGCGTCCTCGACGTTCGACGATGAGCGCAGCCGGACCTTCGCGTCGGTCGCTCCGAAGACTTCACCGACTTTCGCGGCGATGGCCGTGACCAGCTCCGGGTCGACGATTCCGCCTGTGACCATCGTGTCGCGGAGGCGCTCGAGGGCGGTGAACCGGAATCGGGAGTCGGTGCGGAACTCCTCGGAGGCCAGGATCTCCTCCAGGAACTCCTGGTACGTCACGACGCTCAGCGGCTCGAACATCGAGAGCGTCCGGTTCGAGGTCATGAACTCGACGTAGTGATGCATGGGGATCGCGAACCCTACCTCGCCGTACGGCGCGAACTCCCCGGTCAGGATGGCCTGCAGCCGGGCGAAGTTGGTCGCCTTGCCGCCGAACCGCGACTCGAGGTCTCCGGGGGGGCTGTCGAGATTCATGTCGGCGAGACTCGTGAGCGCGGCGAATTCGGCATCGAGGCGTGGCTGGGTCTCGAGCTGCGGCCGGTTGGTCTGCCAGAAGGCCTCGGCGTCCGCCAGGGAGGCGGGCTCGACCGTGAACTCGCGTCGCTTCACCTCCAGACGGACGAGCTCTCCCTCGAACGGCGCGAAGGCGGACATCGCGCCCTCGAGATAGGCGTTGGGCGTGCCGCGTCGTGCGGTTCGCACGAACACGTGGCTGAGGGGGCCCTGCTCCTGGGCGGTGATCACGCCGGAGACCACTCCCTCGATGTCCCTCGGGGCGAAGCTGATGACGATGATATCGCCAGAGCTGAGCGTGCCGGAGTCGGCAGCTTCCTCGAAGGCGTCTCGATCGAGGATCTTGACCGTTCCGTATCCGACGGCCTCGGTGTACGGGATGTAGCCGGCGCCGGGAATGGACGAGTCGAGGACGATCGGGAATCCGGGGTCCTCCCAGGCCGCTGCACGTTCCCTCGCGGGAACGCTGTCGGGCAGGTAGGCAAGGGTCTCCAGCTGAAAGGAGCCCTGGAACGTCTCGTAGATCGATCGGACCTCCTCGAGCGTCAGCAGCTCGGAAGCGCTCTCGCTGACGTCGACGAAGACGCTGAAGCCGTAGATCACGCCGCTCGCGGCCGCCAGCCTCGTGATCGACCCTATGTAGTAGTCCCGCGTCTCCCGGCGTCCGACGAGCCGGTTGTACTCCTGCGGACCGAGGGCGGGGAATCGATCGGGGTAGACCGCGGCGAGGAAGTCCTGGTGCAGGTCGAAGAGCCGACCGTTCTGGTACTGCGGGGGCAGAAGTGAAGGATCGTCGGGGTCGACCGGGATGACGAACTTCAGGTCACGTCCGCGGGAGGACGCCGTCGAGAGCATGTGGAATTCCAGCTCCGTGCAGATCTCTTCGAGGTGAGTCTCCGTCGAGGCGACCGGCGCCTGGTTGTAGTAGACCGTCAGATCACGACCGTCGTGATTCGCGGCGACGAGATCGACGTCGCCGTCGTTCTCCAGGTCGGCGGCGGAGACGAATCGCGGGGCGTCTCCGGCGTCGTTCGTCAATCCCGGGCTGAACGTGCCATCGCCGCGGTTGAGGAGGATCGAGAGGTTGTCCGTATCCTGGTTCGCCGTGACGATGTCCGGCCAGCCGTCGCGGTTCATGTCCTGCACGATCAGCGAGTACGGAGGAGCGCCGGCATTGAAGTTCATTCCGTCCTCGAAGGTGCCGTCGCCGCGACCGAAGAAGATGCCGACGCGTCGATTCGAGAGGAGCGCAGTCGCGACGTCGACGAGGCGATCTCCGTTGAAGTCGCCGGTGGCGACGTACCAGGGGGCCCCGTCGACGCTGAAGCTCGACGGATCGCCGAAGGTGCCGTCGCCCTCGTTGAGCAGGACGACGAAGCGGCGAGTTCCCCTCGCCGCCACCACGATGTCCTCGTGACCGTCACGGTTGAAGTCTCCGGTGGCGCTCGAGACGGGCTGCGAGCCGACGCGATAGTCCTGGCGGGACCTGAACATCCCGCTTCCATCCCCGGCGTTGCGGTAGACCGTGATTGTCGCGGAGTTCTCGTTCGAGCTGATGATCTCCGGCTGCCCGTCTCCCGTGAGCTCCCCGACGTGAACGTGAAACGGCCGCACCCCGGTCGGATACTCGCGCCGGGCGCCGAACGCCGCCGGTCCTCCGTTGAGAAAGACCTGCATGCGATTGTCCCGGATCGCGGCGGTGACGAGGTCGAGATCGCCGTCGCCGTCGAAGTCTCCGCCGTCGACGGAGTTGAGGTAGCGGCCGGCGGCGATGGCGCGCTGCGGGCGGAGATTCCCGGCGCCGTCGTTGCGGAAGATCGAGATCGTGCTGCCGAGACCGTCGCCGGTGGCGTAATCGGCGAAGCCGTCGCCGTCCAGGTCGCCGATGACCGCCGCATGGGGAGCAGGACTCATGTTGACGAGGACCGAACGGAACGACAGGCTGGCTGCATCGCCGTTCCACAGGATTCCGACTCGCGCCTCACGGATCACGGCGGCGACGAGATCGACGTCGCCGTCGCCGTCGAGGTCACCGCTCGACATGAGGTCCGGAACGAACTCGACGCCGAAGGGCGTCGGGCCGACGAAGAAGCCCTCCGACGTGTTCACCAGGGTCAGGACGGCAGACTCGAACGAGGCGCCGAAGGCGATGTCGGTGTCGCCGTCGCCATCAAGATCTGCCGCGGTCAGACGGGTGGGCGAGGTCTCGACCTGGTAGGAGACCGCGAATGACCCGTTACTGTCCCCGCTCAGCACGGAGACCGCGTCTCGGGCGGCGACGGCGAGATCGGCCTGGCCGTCGAGGTCGAAGTCCGCCGTGATGAGACTGAAAGGGCGCTGTGTGCCGATCGGGAAGTCCCCGCCGCGCGTCATGCCGCCGGCTCCGTCGTTGACCAGGACCGTGACGTCGCTGGTGTCGCGGTTCAGGGTCACGATATCAGCGGCGCCGTCGCCGTTCGTGTCGATGACGACGGCGTCCGTGGGATACTCGCCTGTCGGATGGCGCACCGGCGACTCGAAGGTGCGGTCGCCGTTGTTCCGAAGAACGGTCGCCTCGTCGGTGCTCGTGTTCGTGGAGATCAGATCCGGCAGGGAGTCGCCGTCGAGGTCACCCAGCGTGGCGAATCGCGTCGCCCGGTCGACCTCGAGGCTCGTGGATGACTCGAACGCGCCCGCGCCGTCGTTCCAGAGCACATCGACCGTGAAGAAGTTGGCCGTCACGAGGTCGACCGCGCCGTCGGCGTCGAGATCGGCGGCGGCGATGGAGCTCGTGCGCACGCCGTTGTCGTGGGTGCGGGGCTCGAACCGGCCATCGCCGTCGTTCAGCAGCACGGTCAAGGTCGATGTCGTGTCGCCGGAGGCATTGGCGGTGACGACGTCGAGGAAGCCGTCGCCGTTGACGTCGACGCAGGTGATCGCGCGGGGGAACCGATTCGTTTGGATGGCCTCGTCGCGCAGACCGAACTCGAGCGGCGCGGCCTGGCACTCATCCGGGATCGAGTCGAGGTTGCAGTCTCTCGAGGTCCCCGCCGCGACCTCGTCAGAGTCCTCCACGCCGTTGTGGTTGCAGTCGTCAGCGAAGGAGCGAACGCAGAGCGTCAGCAGCATCGCTGTCAGGATTGCGGGGCTCCTCGGCAAGCGGATCATCGCTGGATGTCGTCTCCTGATTCCTCTCGACGGCAGACGTGCCTGCGAGATTCGCGGCCGGATCTGGGCTTGTACCCGCTCCATGTTCGCTCAGCTCCCTTCAGGCACGAGGGGTTCAGCGTTTGGGAAAGAAGG
>CAYMLL010000227.1:0-4508 GCA_964390645.1 uncultured Planctomycetia bacterium
GGGTGCGCCGGGGGGCCGCGGCGCCGACCGCGAATCTGGTTGACCGGTGTCGTGGCGACCGACGGTAGCGACGATCGACCGCTGTCGGCGACCAGACGTCCTCGCAGGAAGGTGCGGACAACGCGGAAGCGTTCGAGGTCCTCGACCTCGATGAAGTCCGCGGAGTCGCCGGGACGAAGGAGCCCCACGTCGAGGTCGTAGTGCCGGCCCGGGTGCACGCCTGCGCAGCGCAGCACGGCGATGAGGTCGGATCCTCGCTTCACCCCTCGCGCGACGAGCTCGTTGATGTGACCGGCGAGCAGCTCGTCGGGGTGCTTGTCGTCGCTGCAGAACATGCAGGCTTCCGGGTGGCTGTCGATCAGGCCGACGAGAGCGTCGAAGTTGCGCGCCGCCGATCCTTCTCGAATCAGGATGCGGGCACCGTGGGCGATCTTCTCGAGCGCTTCCTCCGCGACCGTGCACTCGTGATCCGTCGAGATCCCCGCGTCGATGTAGGAGGCCGCCAGAGCGCCGCGCAGCCCCGGAGCGTGCCCGTCGACGGGCTTGTCGCGGTCCTGCGCCGCCCGGATCTTCGCCATCACCTCGGGGTTGCGGTCGAGCACGCCGGGGAAGTCCATCACCTCGGCGAGGTAGGAGATGCGCTCGTCGGCGAGGAGGGCCCGGACGTCGGTCGCGGGGATCGACGCTCCGGACGTCTCGAAGGGCGTCGCCGGCACGCACGACGGCGCGCCGAAGGCGAAGCAGAACGGGGTGCTCGCGGCGTTGTCGAGCATGAAGCGCACGCCGGGGACGCCCAGCACGTTGGCGATCTCGTGCGGATCGCAGACGGCCGCGACCGTGCCGTGGACCACTGCCGCGCGCGCGAACTCCGTCGGCACGAGCATCGAGCTTTCGACGTGCACGTGGGCGTCGACGAAGCCGGGCAGCACGAAGGTGTCGAAGGGACCGTCGAGCTCGGTCAGCGTGGCGACGCGACCGGCGACGACCTCGATCCGCGTCGGGACGATGCGACCGGAGTCGAGGTCGACGAGGTTCGCCTCGACGATGTGGCTCGACGTCCCGCCGTCGCTGCCCGGTCTGCTCGTGCCGTTCGAGCTGCGGGCGTCGTTCGCTGCGTCGCCGGACACTGTCATCTCCTCAGCTGCCTCGATACGTGCTGTAGCCGAAAGGACTCAGGAGGAGCGGCACGTGGTGGTGCTGCGACGCGTCTTCGATGCGGAAGTCGATCGTCACCGACGGGTAGAAGCCTCGCTCGCCGCACCGTTCGTGGTACGCGTTCGTGTCGAAGACGAGGCGGTGGACTCCTCCGACAAGCCCCTCCTCGCCGACCAGGTCGCCGAGGCGTCCGTCGGCGTCGGTGACGCCGCTGGAGATCTTCACGAAGCCGCCGTCCGGACGGCTGCGCTCCAGACGCACCGGAACACCCGCGGCCGGCATGCCGCGTGCGGTGTCGAGAACGTGGGTCGTGACGCGGCTCATGTCGATTCGCCCCCTCGCTCGCCCAGCCTGCCGAGGCGCAGGGCCGTGATCTTGCGCTGCTCGCGCGCCGCATTCGCCAGCTCGACGTCCGCGGTGTTCCCGAGGCGGTCGCGGACCGCCGCCAGCATCCCCTCCGCCGACCTGCCGCTGGCGCAGATGATGAAGGTGAAGCCGAACCTCGCCTCGTATCGCTCGTTGGCGTCCTCGAGTGCCGTCAGCGTCTCACCGGATGCCGTCTCGACCCGCGACTGCTCGCAGGCGGACCAGGCCGCCCCGCGGTCGGTCGCTCGGTCCCCGCCGGGGCGGCAGTCGTGGCTCGCCGGGAGCTTGCCGATTCTCGGGTGGGCGGCGAAGGCCTCGAGCCAGTCGACCTCCCCCATGGCGTCGAAGCAGCGCTCGCAGGCGGCCGCGAGGGCTTCACCATCGCGGTGCGGACGTTCCGCCGCCATGCCGGCTGCCCAGGTCTGTGACCCGCAGCAGTCGAGAAGCGTGGTCCGCGCCTTCTCCCGCGGCAGCCCGTTGATCCATTCGACGGTGTGCGCGTCGATCATCGTCTGGTCGCCTCCTCGTCTCCTCGTCTGCCCGAGAGCAGCTCACCGTACGGCTCGCCGACCGGGATCCCCCCGTCGAAGATCAGCTCTCCGCGCAGGTAGGTACGCTCGACGACGCCGTGGAGCGTTTCGCCGACGTACGGCGACAGGTGGTGGCGAAAGCGGAGCATCTCCGCGTCGACGGCGATCTCCGCCTCCGGGTTCCAGACCACGAGGTCGGCATCGCGTCCGGGGGCGATCGCGCCCTTGCGATCCGAGAGCCCGAGGAGTGTGGCGGGCGCGGAGCTCGTCCACCGAGCGAGCTGCGACGGCGTCACTCCGCGTTCACGCCCTGCGCTCCACAGAGCGGCGAGTCCGAGCCCGAGGGACGCGATCCCCCCCCAGGCCCGGGCGAAGTCGCCGCTGTCCAGCTCCTTCATCGCCGGCGGGCAAGGAGAGTGGTCCGAAGCGACGAGGTCGATGTCCCCGCGCCGCAGGCCCCGCCAGAGTTCGTCGCGATTCTGCGCGTCGCGGATCGGCGGGGCGCACTTGAAACGCGTGTCCCCATCGTCGATGCGGGCCGCGTCGAAGAAGAGGTAGTGTGGGCAGGTCTCGACGCTGATCGGCACGCCATCGCGGCGCGCCTGCGTCAGATCCTCGAGAGCGTCGGCCGTGGAGAGATGCACCACGTGGACGCGACAACCGGTCTGGCGAGAGGCCTCGATCAGCCGTCGGATCGCCGCGCGCTCGCACTGCGGCGGCCGGGATCCGAGGTAGCTGCGGTACCGTTGCGGATCGCGGAGGGTCCCGACGTGCTCGTCGAGCTCCGCGTGAGCGAGGAGCGGCAGCCCCGTCACCGCCAGCGACGCCATCGCCCTGCACAGGTCGTTCGCGTCGGTCGCCGGAAACTCCTCGAGACCCGAGCTGCAGAGGAAGGTCTTGACCCCGAGGACGCCGCAGGAGGCGAGCTCCGCGATGCGGTCGACGTTTTCGGGAACGAGCCCGCCGTGAAAGCCCACGTCGACGCGGCACTTGCCGCGGGCGCGCGCGCGCTTCTGGCGCAGCGCGGACGTGCTCGTCGTCACGGGGGAGCTGTTGAGCGGCATGTCGACGATCGTCGTCACACCACCGGCGGCGGCGGCGGCTGTCGCCGTGGCGAAGCCCTCCCACTCGGTGCGGCCCGGCTCGTTCACGTGAACGTGGGCATCGACCGCCCCGGGAAGCACGACACGGTCCGAGAAGTCGGCAACGGTCGGCGGAACCCCGTGAAGACCCTTCATGATCTCGTCGATCGCGCCGACGAACTCGATGCGACCGTCTCGCACCGCGACGGCGGCGTCGAGGACGCCGTCGGGCGTGACGACGCGACGGCTGCGGATGACGAGGTCGAAGGGCGCGTCGCTCATGTCGCGTGACCCGTTGCGGGACGAGTGAGGCTGTCGAGGAGCCCGCTGCAGAGCACCGCGCTCGGGGCTGCTCGGCCGGCGTCGTCGCCGGGAGCAAGGAGAAGGTCTCGATGTCCGTCTACCTGACGAGGATACCCTACGGGAAATCGAACGTCCGTCTGACGAAGGTCCGGCGAGGTGCCGGTAAGCACGATCTCGTCGAGCTCAGCGTGGACGTGTCTCTCGAGGGAGATTTCGAGGCTTCCTATACCGAAGGCGACAATCGCAAGGTGATCGCCACGGACTCGATCCGGAACACCGTTCTCGTGCTGGCTCACGAGCACCCGATCGACTGTATCGAGCCCTTCGGTCGTCGCCTCGCGAGCCACTTCGTCGGCCGCTACGAGCAGGTCGACCGGGCCCGTGCGCGGATCCGGGAGACGGTCTGGAACCGGCTCGATGTCGACGGCGTCCCACATCCGCACTCCTTCGTGCACGGTGGTGACGAGGTGGGCACGACGACGGTCGAGAGTGATCGGTCCGGTGGTGAGTGCGTCGCCTCGGGCATCGACTCCCTCGTCGTCCTCAAGACGACGGGGTCCGGCTTCTCGAGCTTCGTGCGAGACGAGTTCACGACGCTCGCGGACACCGATGATCGCATCCTGGCGACGGCCATCGAGGCCGAGTGGCGCTACCCGGGCGAGTTGCTCGACTCGACGGCTTCCGGTGCCGCCGTCGAGGTCGACTGGGTCGGGTGCCGGGAGCGCGTTCGCACCGCGCTGCTCGACACCTTCGCGCGGCACGACAGTCTCTCGGTGCAGCAGACGATCCACGCGATGGGGCAGGCCGCCCTCGGGGCCGTGGAGGAGATCTCGGAGATCCGCCTGACGATGCCCAACCTGCACCATCTCCCCGCGGATCTCTCTGCGTTCGGGCGGGAGAACGCCGGCGAGCTCTTCGTGCCGACGTCCGAGCCCTTCGGGAAGATCAGCGGCACGCTTCGCCGCTCGAGCTGAGTCCGGAGTTCAGCCGGCGAGTCGCCGCAGCGTGCGGGCGAGCACCTCCGTGCCTCGCGCGATGTCTGCGGGCGCGGCGTGCTCCTCGGGACCGTGGC
>CAYMLL010000227.1:4518-12971 GCA_964390645.1 uncultured Planctomycetia bacterium
GGCGCGGGATGGGGGCGGGCGGGGGGGGCGCCGCGGGCGGGGGCCTGACACCGCCCCGACAGGGGATGAAGATCATCCCCGCCGGTGCCACGCGCGCCATGAAGAGAGAGTCGTGGTAGGCGCGGCTGATCATGCGGCGGTGTCCACAGCCGAGATTCTCGCACTCCGCCTCGACGGCCGAGACCACTCTCGCGTCGCAGCGGGCCGGCGGATCCGCGTTGAGGAGGTCGAAGTCGGTGCGAAGACCACGTCGCGTCGCGATCTCGCCGACACGGCGGCGAACGTGATTGACCGCGGCGTCGCGTGAGGCGAGAGTCGTGTCCCGGACGTCGATCAGCATCTCGACACTCGACGGGATGCTGTTGATCGCGCGCGGGCGCAGGTCGAGGACACCCGTCGTCGCCACCGCGTCGTCGCTGTCTCGATCGACCGCTGCCGACTCGACTGCGAGCACCACCTCCGCGGCGGCGCAGAGAGCGTCGTGACGCTCCGGCATGAGGACCGCTCCGGCGTGTCCTCCCTCGCCGGTGATCGCCACGCGGAGCGACGCGGGCGCCGCGATCGCGGTGACGACGCCGATCGGAAGTCCCTCCCGCTCGAGCAGCGGTCCCTGCTCGATGTGGAGCTCGACCCAGGAGTCGTAGTGGCCGGAGGCAAGCTCGACGGACTCGAGATCGCCGTCGAAGCCCGCGGCGCGGCGGACCGAGTCGTAGTCCGCGCCGTCCTGGTCTCTCAGCGAGCGGAGCTCATCGGTCGTCATCGCTCCCGAGAGCATGCGGCTGCCCGTGCAGCCGAGGCCGAAGCGGGTCGGCTCCTCCGACGTGAACATCAGGATCTCGATCGAGCGACGGGGCCGGTAGCCCGAGCGCCGCAGCGCCCGCAGGGCCTCTAGCGCGCCGATCACGCCGACGGTGCCGTCGTAGCGGCCGGAGTCCGGGATCGCATCGATGTGGGATCCGGTGCCGACGGCCGCTGCCTCGGTGTCCGTCCCCGCCCAGCGCGCGAACGTGTTGCCGATCGGGTCGACACGAACGGAGAGCTCCGCGTCCGCGAAGAGCGCCGTGAGGAAGGCTCGGGCCTCGATGTCTCGCTCGCTGAAGACGACACGCGTCACCGACGGAGCCTGCGCATCCGAACAGGCGGCCAGCGTGTCGAGCTCCCTGAGCACGCGGTCGGTGTCGATGTGGGGCTCCGTGTCACTCACGTCGGCGTCTCCCCGGGGTCACGGTGGACATCCTTGTAGTAGATGTAGGACGCCGGCGTCTTTCCCGTGGCCGCGAACCACTGTGCACAGTAGGGCCCCATCCAGATGCAGTCGCCCTCCCAGACCCGCTACCACGACTCGTCGAGCCGGTAGACCCCCGCCCCCGACAGCATCAGGAGGCCGTGCTCCATGACGTGCACCTCGACGAACGGCAGCGTCGCTCCGGGCTGATAGGTGAACACGTTGACGGCGAGGTCGAAGGCCGGTGGGCCGGGCAAGAGCGTTTGCAGGCAGGCGTCGGGGTCGCCGAGGAACGGCTCGCCAGGGACGTCGTCGGCGAGGCCGTGTTGCGTTCCGGGAACGGCTATCCCGTCGAGTGGCGCGTAGCGCTTCTCGAAGACCAGCACGCGTCCCGGGTCGACCGCTCGGACCCGGTGGGGGCGATCCGGCGGCAGCCATGCGTAGGCGCCGGGCGTCAGGGAGATCTCGTCACCGTCGGTCTCGATCGCGGTCGTGCCCGAGAGACCGTAGAGAAAGCGCTGCGTTCCCGGCGGCGGAGCGTCGCCGAGGGTCGACGGCCGCAGGTTGACGAGGTACTGCGTGAAGCCCGCGCCCATGGCGGGGCTGACGAGGACGACGGGCGCCGCGTCCCGCCAGCCGCACAGCGGGGCGACGACGTGACTGTCGGGCGCGATCAGCGCGTGGTTGCGCTCGACGTGGCTGCGGGTCGTCCCGAAGGGCGTGGCTCTCGATGCGTCCATGCGGTCAATCCTCTCCGGCGCCGTTCGGGTTGACAGGACGGTCCCGGCGCTCGGCTCGTGCGAGGCGCGTCACGAGCTCGTCGAGGACCTCGAGCGCGATCGGCAGGTCCTCGGCCTTCACCGACTCATCCGGGTGGTGGCTGATACCTCCTGGGTTGCGGACGAAGAGCATCGCCGTGCGCGTCAGCCGCGACATCACCACGGCGTCGTGCCCCGCCCCGCTGGAGAGACGCTGCGGCGGCAGACCGAGGGCCGAGACCGCGCCCTCGAGCATCGACGTGAGCCCGGCGTCCATGGCCACCGCCTCGTCGCTCTCCTCGCGATCGAGGTGAAGATCGACACGGCTCTCTCGTGCGATGTTTCCGGCCTCGCGAACGACCTCGGCGGCCGACGCGATACGCGTCGCGTCGCTCGCGTGACGGATGTCGACGGCGATCCGCACCGACGCGGGCACGACGTTGCGCACGTTAGGGGTGTTCTCGACGAAGCCGACGGTCGCGCGCAGACCGTCGCGCCGGTTCGCCATCTCGTTGATCGCGATGACGAGCCGCGAAGCCGCGACGAGCGCGTCCCTGCGCTCCACCATCGGCACGGTCCCCGCGTGCGCCGCCTCGCCCTCGAAGCGCAGGCTCAGCCGGTGCTGACCGACGATCGTATCGACGACCCCGACGGCGGCGTCTCTCGAGTCGAGAACGGGACCCTGCTCGATGTGCGCCTCGACGTAGCCGACGAGGTCTTGCGCGTTGTATCGCGCCAGGTCGATGCGTGCCGCGTCGATCGGGATCGCCTCGTCCGTGAAGGCGTCGATCGCGTCTCGAAGCGAGATCTCGTCCTCGTCCCGAAGGTCGAGGAGATGCGGGTCGAAGCACCCGGCGAGCGTTCGGCTTCCGAGATAGGGCGTCCGGAATCGCAGCCCCTCCTCGTCGCAGAAGCCGACGACCTCGAGCGCGAAGGGGAGCTCCCGCTTCGACGCCCTCGAGAGCTCCGCGACGGCGACACCGAGGAGGATGCCGAGGACGCCGTCGAAGCGACCGGCGCGCACGACCGTGTCGACGTGCGATCCGATAAGGAGACGCCGACGGTCGTACGGCGCCTTCGCGGCGAGTCGACCGGAGATGTTGCCGATAGCGTCCGTGCGGCACTCCATGCCGGCGTCGGTCATCCACTGACGGATCCGGTCGTGCGCCGCGTGCATCGACGGAGTGAGGCAGGGGCGGGTCAGCCGCGGCGGGTCCTCGCTACAGAGTGCCAGCTCATCGCAGCGTTCGAGGATGCGGCCGGCGATGTCGTTGATGAGGCGCGGATCGCGTCGTCCGGAGGCGTCGGGTGTCGTCGCGGCGGGACGGGTCATCAGTCGCTTCGGTCGCTTCTGTCGCTTCGTCGGTGGCTTCGGTCTTATCGGCCGTGGGGTCACCGACACCGGTGTGCGGTTTGCCGCCCCCCCGGCGCGGAGATAAGCTTCGACGTGGGTTCTGGAGTATACCGTTCGCCGCCGAGGACCGTCGACGGCCCGCGGTCGGGTCGGACGGAGCAGACGATGCGTGACCACCTTTGCTTCCGGGTCAACGGAACGCCGCAGAGGGTTGAAGGCGCGGACGTGTTCTCGACCCTGAGCGACTTCCTTCGCCGTCGTCTCGGCCTCATGGGCACCAAGGTCGTCTGCTCCGAGGGCGACTGTGGCGCGTGCAGCGTCCTGGTCGGTCGACCCGGTGTGAGCGGTCGGTGGAGCTACCCGGCGCTCGACGCCTGTATCCAGTTCCTCTACCAGCTTGACGGGGCCCACGTTATCACCGTCGAGGGGCTGGCCCACGACGCGACGCTCCACCCGGTGCAGGACGCGATGATCCGGTGCCACGGATCGCAGTGCGGGTTCTGCACGCCGGGATTCGTGGTCACGCTCGCCGCAGAGTTCGAGGCGCGAAGCGAGCCCGCGACCCGGGACGCCGTCGATCCGGCCGTCGCGCCGCTCGCCGTCGAGGACATTCGTGGGGCGCTGACCGGCAACCTCTGTCGCTGTACCGGCTATGTGCAGATCGTCGACGCCTGCGCGTCGATCGACGCCGGCGAAGTCACGCGACTTTCCGAGCTCTACCCCGAGGAGGAGATCGCAGCCGATCTCGACAGCCGTCGTGACGAGGCCGTGCGGGTCGACGCCGTCGTCGACGGGCGCTCCCGGACGGTCTTCGTCCCCGTGCGCATCGAGGATGCCGTCGCGTTCAAGTCAGCGCACCCTGACGCGCTCGTCGTCAGCGGTGCCACCGACGTCGGCGTCCTCTGCAACAAGGGGCGCATCGAGCCCACGACCGTGCTATGTCTCGGGCGTCTCGAGGAATTCAAGGACGTGGTGATCGAGTCGGGCCGCCCCGAGTGCGGCGCCGGAGCGAGCTGGGCGATGATCGAGGAGTGCGTCGGGGACGAGGTCCCGCAGCTTCGTGCGCTGCTGGAACGCTTCGGGTCGTCACAGATCCGCAACGCCGCGACCATCGGGGGCAACCTCGCCAACGCGTCGCCGATCGCCGACTCGCTACCCTTTCTCTTCGTGCTCGGGGCGGAGGTCGAGCTCGTCGGCTCCCGCGGCATGCGTCGGATCGGCATCGAGGATCTCTACCTCGGCTACAAGAAGATCGATCTGGGCGCCGACGAGCTCATCGCGCGTGTCTCGGTGCCGCTGCCGACGTCGGCGGACGAGCTCGAGCTCTACAAGGTCTCGCGGCGCCGCGCCCTGGACATCTCGACGCTCACGGCCGCGATCCTCGTGCGCGAGGAGGGCGGCCGCATCGAGCGTGCGCGGGTCGCGTACGGTGGAGTCGGACCGGTTGTGGCGCGGCTGCCGGGCGTGGAGGCGAGCCTCGTCGGCCGGCCCTTCACCGAGGAGACGTTTCTGCAGGCCGGACGGGTCGCTCGCACGGAGATCACGCCGATCTCCGACGTGCGCGGGAGCGCCGGGTTCCGGCTGCAGCTGGCGGAGAACGTCCTGGTGAAGTTCTACCACGACCGCCGCCGGGGCGGGCTCGTGACCGCGGGGGCCGGTGGCGACCGGCAGGGCAGAGGCTGATGTCGACGTCGGGAAAGCCACTGCCCCACGACTCCGCGCGCGGTCACGTGACCGGTGAGGCGCTGTTCCTCGACGACATCGTACCGCGTGCGGACGAGCTCCAGGTCACCTTTGCCGGCAGTCCGTGCGCCAGCGGCAGGATCGTCGACGTCGACGTCGAGGATGCGCGCATGGTCGACGGCGTCGTCGCGGTGCTCACCGCCGTGGACGTTCCGGGGCTCGGCCGCTTCGGAGCGATCGTCGCCGACGAGCCGTTCCTCGCCCAGGACCGGGTCGACCATGTCGGGCAGCCGGTTGCCGTCGTCGCCGCGACCAGTTCGGAGGCTGCGCGTCGCGGCAGCGACGCGGTGCGCATCTTGATCGACGAGGAGCCGCCGGTTCTCGGCATCGATGCGGCCCTTCGGCGAGGATCGCTGCTCGGTCCGACGCGTTGCATCCGCCGCGGCGACCTCGAGCAGGCCTGGAAGGACGCGGAGCATCGGATCGAGGGGGAGCTCCGGACCGGCGGTCAGGAGCACTTCTACCTCGAGGGTCAGGCAGCGATCGCGACGTCGGACGAGGAGGGCCGGATCCGGGTTCACTCCTCCACGCAGAACCCGACCGAGCTGCAGAGGGTCATCGCCGCGGCCCTGGGGCTGGGGATGCACGAGGTCGTCTGCGAGACCCGGCGCATGGGTGGGGCCTTCGGGGGAAAGGAGACCCAGGCGGCGCTGCCGGCGCTGATGGTCGCGCTCGTCGCGTGGGTGACGGGCCGTTCGGCGCGCATCGTCTACGACAAGGACCTCGACATGCGGGTGACCGGAAAGAGGCACCCGTACCGCACCTCGTACGCGGTCGCGTTCGACGACAACGGACGGATCCGTGGGCTGCGACTGGAGTTCTGCTCGGACGGTGGCTCTGCCGCCGACCTCTCCGGATCGGTGATGGAGCGCACGATGCTCCATGCCGACAACGCGTACCACCTGCCGGCCGTCGAGATCCGTGGTCGCGTCTGTCGCACGAACTTGCCGCCGAACACCGCGTTTCGCGGCTTCGGCGGTCCCCAGGCGGTGACGGTGATCGAGAACGTGCTCGAGGAGATCGCGATCCATCTCGGGATGGACGCCTACGACGTTCGTCGTGTGAACTGCTACGGCGTCGGTGAGCGAGACGTCACACCCTACGGTCAGGTCGTGGAAGGCAACCGTCTCCCCGAGCTCTTCGATCGTCTGCTCCAGACCTCGGACTACCGCTCGCGCCGTGGCGAGATCGAGGCGAGCAACCGCTCGTCGTCGTCGGTTCTCGGAGGCATCGCGATGACCGCGGTGAAGTTCGGCATCTCGTTCACGTCGCGCTTCCTGAACCAGGGCAACGCACTCGTGAACGTCTACTCCGACGGCACCGTGCAGGTCTCGACCGGGGCGACGGAGATGGGGCAGGGGGGCAACACCAAGATCTGCCAGCTCGTCGCCGACGCGCTGGGCGTCGAGATCGACCGTGTCCGGGTGATGACGACGTCGACCGAGAAGAACAACAACACATCTCCGACCGCGGCATCGGCGAGCACCGATCTCAACGGCACGGCGGCGGTTCTCGCGTGCACGGAGATCCGCGGGCGCCTGGCGCGTCTCGCCGCGGGGATCCTCGCGGACCCCGACCGCGGGCTGTCGGCCACGCCGGATCGTGTTCGCTTTGCCGGGGGCTCCGTCTTCGACGAGCGCCGCCCCGGCCTGCGTCTCCCGTTTGCCGAGCTCGCGGACCGCGCGTGGCGGGAGCGGGTCGATCTCGGTGCGCGGGGATTCCACGCGACTCCCGGAGTCGATTTCAATCGCGAGACGGGCCGGGGGACGCCGTTCCTCTACTACACGACGGGTTGCGCCGTGACCGAGGTGACCGTCGACCGGTTCACCGGGGACGTGGAGCTCGAGCGGGTCGATCTCCTGATGGACATCGGCAGGTCGATCAATCCCGGGGTCGACACGGGACAGGTGATCGGCGGCTTCGTGCAGGGGGTTGGCTGGGTGACGACGGAGATGCTCGCCTACGACGACGGCGGATCACTGCTCTCGCACTCGCCGACGACGTACAAGATCCCCGGTGTGCGTGATGTTCCCACCGACTTCCGCGTCGAGTTTCTCGATGGCGCGACGAACGAGCGCAACGTCTACAGCTCGAAGGCGGTGGGAGAGCCGCCGCTGCTCCTCGGGGTGTCGGCATGGGCGGCGGTGAAGCACGCGCTGTCGTCGATCGCTCCGGGCGAGGTTCCGCGGCTCGACCTGCCGGCGACGAACGAGGAGGTCTTGATGTCGATCACGAGGCTCGTCGCGCGACGGTCCGGGCGACCGGCGAGGTCGTCGGCGGACGCGGTCAATCCGCCGTCGGGTTCGGACGGATCCTGAGGCAGGCGGGCTAACGCCCGGCCGCGCGAAGCGCGAGCCGACGGACGATTTCCTCGGAGCCGTCCGTCTGCTCGGGGTGCGGGCCGACGCCGACGACGCGTCCCGTCCCGAAGTGTCCGAAGACGACCGCGGGGGTGCCGAGCATGATGCCCTCGGGTGCGCCGTTGCGGTTCATCTCGCTGTCGTAGACGGCCCAGACCTCGTAGTCGGGGATGGTGTCGTCGAGGGCAGGGGCGTACAGCGGACCGTTGGCGTAGCGGACGGACTGCGCCTCGCGCCCGCTCGAAGCGCGCCGTCTGCCGTCTGCCGTCCAGCTCATCGTCACCGTCCCCACGCCCCGCCGCCAGTGCGCGCGATCGATGACGACCGCGTCGAGGATCCCGAGGGACCACTCGTAGCCCGCCGACGCCAGGTACGCTCCCCCGCAGACGCCGATGTAGCCGCCACCCGCCTCGACGAAGGCGCGCACGGACTCGCGGCCCGCCGACCGCAGCGCCTTCGCCTGACCCGAGCCGGAGCCGCCCGGAAACACGACGACGTCGAACTGTCCGAGCACGCCCGTGCGGACGTCGGTCGCGCAGACTCGGCGCAGGTCAAAGCCGTGCTCCTCGTCGAGCAGCGCCTGGATACGATCCGGCCCGGGACCGCCGACTCCGCCCGACACGTACATCGCGACAGCGACGTCGCCGTCGCCACCGGCGGTGCCGACGAGCACGTGCGGTCCGTGAGCGGCCATGCGCAGCTCATCGAGGAGGCGGTGGACGAGGATTCGATGCTGGCGCGCGCGGTAGGCGGCCGACCGTCCCTTCGTCGTCGTCTCGAGAATCATCGCCGTGACGCCGCGCCGTACGCACGCCTTGCGTGCCAGGCTGCCGGCGACGGGCGGACCCAGCAGCGAGAAGCGCTTCGACTCGACGGTGATCGTCGCGTCCACCGTCTCGACCAGCTTGCGCGCGAGATCGCGCGCGTCGTCGGTGCGGCCCGCGATCACCGAGCTGCCGACGGAGTCGCCGTTCTCGCGGTGGTAGTCGTAGCCTTCGTGAAGGTCGACGAGC
>CAYMLL010000228.1:0-5828 GCA_964390645.1 uncultured Planctomycetia bacterium
TGGAGATCTGCGCGCGGCCGAGGTTCCGTCCGTCGTCGTCGAGCGGGCGGTCGAGGCGCTCGTGCGGCTTTTCTGGCGCTTCTCACCCGGCGTCGAGGTGGTCGCGAAGGGCGACGGGCTCGGGGAAGATCCAGCGGGGGCGTTCTGGCTCGACGCGTCCGGGCTGGTCCCGGATCCGGCGCCAGCGCTCGAAACGGTAGCCGGCAGGAGGTCCGAAGTGGCGACGGTCGGGAGCTTGCAGGAGCAGGGGCTTTATCCGTCGCTGGGACACTGGGCAGCGTTGCTGCGCGTCGGGCTCGCGTCGCGCGAGCTCGACGCGTCGATCGTCGTCGGCTTCCGCAAGTTCGCGAGCTACGCGGTGGCTCGGGCTTCGCGAGCGGGTGACGAGAGAGTTCGTGTTTTCGATGACCCCGGGGTCGAGCAGGAGGCCGTGCGGCGGGTTTCGTTGGGGTGCCTGGCGATCGCCCCGAAGGCTCGCGATCTCCTCGACAAGCTCGGCGTGCGCAGCGTCGACGACCTCGTGCGCTTGCCGGCGGACGGGGTGAGGCGGCGCTTCCGTGACCCGCTCTGGCAGCTCTATCGTCGGGCCCGCGGCGAGCTCGAGGTGCCCTTCGAGCCACGCTTGCCGCTGATGCCGGTCGAGTGCGAGGTCGAGCTCGGCTACGTAGAGAAGGACACGCGCCGTCTGCTCGCCGTCATCGGGCGTGAGCTGCCACCGCTCCTCGAGCGTCTGGCGAGCAGCGATCGAGCGCTGACGCACATAGAGGTCATCCTCTCTCTCGATGATGGAGAGTCTCATCGAGAGAGCCTGCGCACCGCGGCGCCGACCCTCGACGCGCCACGCGTCCTCGACCTCCTGCGTCTGCGCTTCGAGTCGCTCGGGGCTCGGCTCCAGGAGCGTCCGGCGGTGCGGGCTGCCGGCGGCGGGCGGGCTGCCGGCGGCGGGCGGGCTGCCGGCGGAGGGTGGGCTGGGGCGGTCGGCATCACCGACCTCCGGCTGCGCGTCGAAGGTGCACGGGCGAGTCGCGAGCAGCTCGAATTTTTCCGCGACACTTCGGTGCGTGACCTGCGCGCCGGCGACCGGGCGTTTGCACGCCTGCGCGCCGAGTTCGGCGACAACGCCGTGGTCACGGCCTGTCCACGAGACGGCCATCTGCCGGAGGCCGGCTTCGTCTGGAAGCGCCTCGACAAGATCGCGACACCGCGGGGGAAAGCGCCGGAAGAGGCGCGGGCTGAAAGCGTCAGCAGTCGGCTCGTGCGACGTCTCTACGCGTACCCTCGGGCCTTGCCACCACGCCCGCGACACGAGCCGGACGGCTGGATGCTGCGCGGGCTCGAGCAGGGAGCGGTGGCACGTATTCTCGGGCCCTACATCGTCTCCGGTGGCTGGTGGCGGCGGCGCGTCGTGCGGGAGTACCACTTTGCCGAGACGCAGAAGGGGGAGGTGCTGTGGGCTTATTACGATCGGCCGCGGCGGCGATGGTTCGTACACGGCCGGGTGGAGTAGGGAAGGAAGGATGCGGTTCGGAACAGGGACCGGGACCGACGATGATGCCAGGCGCTCCCTACGTTCCCCTCTGGTGCAAGAGCCACTTCTCGTTTCTCGAGGGGGCTTCGCATCCTGAGGAGCTGGTCGAGACGGCCGAGGGTCTGGGGATCGAGCGTATCGCGTTGACCGATCGCGATGGCATTCACGGCGTCGTTGAGGCGCACGTTGCGGCCCGGGAGCGTGGTTTGCGCCTGATCATCGGCTCGGAGATCACGCTCGAGGACGGGTCGTCCATCGTGCTGCTGGCACAGGACCGCGCCGGTTACTCACGGCTTTGCCATCTGATCACCCGGGGTCGGCGGCGCTCGGTCAAGGGGGAGAGCGTCGTTACCTGGGAGGAGGTTTGCCAGCACTCCTGCGGGATCTTGGCTCTCTGGGGAGGCAGCGGCAGCCTCCTCGTCGGCGCTGTGTCGCCGGACGGTGTCGTCGGTGATCTGCGGGACGCCTTCGGAGAACGGCTCTTCGCGGTTGCCGCACGGCATCGTCGGGCTCGGGAGGTGGAGGAAGAGGCGCGGCTGCGCGCTCGGGCCGACCGCCACGGAGTCCCCGTCGTCGCCGCATCCGAGGTGCTCTACCATCGTACGTCGCGGCGAGATCTGCAGGATGTCCTCGCCTGTGTACGGCACGGTGTGTCGCTCTCGGGAGCAGGGCAGCGTATCCGTGGGAATGCCGAGCACGCACTCAGGTCGGTGCAGGCCTTCGAGCGTCTTTTTGTAGACGATCCCGCGGCCGTCGCACGGACACGGGAGATCGGCGCGGCGTGCACTTTCTCGCTCGACGAGATCCGCTACCGCTACCCTTCCGAGAAGTTGCCAGATGGGCGCTCGTCCTCCGAGTGGCTACGGCAGCTCACCTTTCGCGGTGCCGGCGAGCGTTCGCGCGCTCGGGGTGACAGCGGTGAGATCTCCGCCGCCATGCGCGCACAGCTCGAGAAGGAGCTCGATCTCATCGATGAGCTCGACTATTGCGGCTACTTCCTCACCATGTGGGAGATCGTACGCTTCTGTGACGATCAGGGTATTCTCTGTCAGGGGCGTGGCTCGGCGGCGAACTCCGCGGTCTGCTACTGCCTCGGCATCACCGCGGTCGACCCGGTGCGCATGGGGCTCCTCTTCGAGCGTTTTCTGTCGCGTGAGCGCGCGGAGCCGCCGGACATCGACCTCGACATCGAGCACGAGCGGCGCGAGGAGGTCATCCAGCACGTCTACGCGAAGTACGGCCGTGACCATGCCGCGATGGTCGCGAACATCATCCGCTACCGGGCGCGCTCGGCGGTGCGTGATGTCGGCAAGGTGCTCGGCATGGCGGAAACAGCGCTCGATCGTCTGTCGAAGATGCTGTCACCCTGCAGCGAGCTGACTCCCGAGGCTCTCGTGCGGGCGGGGCTCGATCCGGAGCTGCCCGCTCATCAGCACCTGCTGCGACTCGTCGCGGAGCTCATCGACGTACCGCGCCATCTGTCGATCCATCCCGGCGGCTTCCTCCTCGGTCACGAGCCCGTCACCAACCTCGTTCCGATCGAGAACGCGGCGATGCCGGACCGCACCGTGATCCAGTGGGACAAGGACAGCCTCGAGGAGCTCGGCCTCTTCAAGGTCGACCTTCTCGGGCTCGGTGCGCTCAGGCACCTGCACCTCGGATTCGACCTGCTGCGGGAGCACTACGCGGAGGACTTCCAGGCACGAGGGATCGAGCCCGCGGAGATCGGCATGGCGACGATTCCGCCTGGTGACGGTGAGACCTTCGACCGCATCTGCGCCTCGGACACCGTCGGCGTCTTCCAGATCGAGAGCCGCGCGCAGATGGCGATGCTGCCGCGCCTGCGGCCGCGGACGTATTACGACCTCGTCATCGAGGTCAGCATCGTACGACCCGGTCCGATCACCGGCGGCATGGTTCATCCCTATCTCCGTCGTCGCGCCGGCGAGGAGCCCGTCGTCTACCCGCACGAGTGTCTGCGTCCGGTGCTCGCGAAGACGCTCGGCGTGCCGCTCTTCCAGGAGCAGGTCATCCGCCTTGCCATGGTCGCGGCCGACTACACGCCGGGCGAGGCCGACCAGCTGCGCCGCGACATGGCCGCGTGGCGCAAGACGGGACGCATCGAGCGTCACCGCGAGCGCCTCGTACGTCGCATGATGGAGAAGGGCATCGCCAGAGAGTTCGCCGAGCGTGTCTTCGAGCAGATTCGCGGCTTTGGCGAGTACGGCTTTCCCGAGAGTCACGCGGCGAGCTTCGCGCTGATCGCGTACGCGTCCGCGTGGTTGAAGTGCCACTATCCGGACGTCTTCGCCTGTAGCCTGCTCAACGCTCTGCCGATGGGCTTCTACTCGGCGGCGACGATCATCGAGGACGCCAGGCGTCACGATGTCGAGATACGCTCCATCGACGTGTCCTTCAGCGAATGGACGTGTACGCTCGAGACTCGAGAGGGCGAGCCCGGGGTGCTTGCCGTACGCGTCGGTGCTCGCTTCCTCAAGGGGATGCGACGCGACGACTGGGAGCGGGTTTGCAAGGCGCGGCGAGAGTGTCCCTTCGAGTCGCCTGTCGACCTTGTACGACGTGGTGGCATCGGCGAGGGCGCCCTGGGTCGACTGGCGCAGGCCGGTGCCCTCGAGAGCCTCGAGGAGAAGCGTCGCTCCGCGCTGTGGCAGGTGCAGGGCGAGGTGCGGGCGCCGTCTCCGGGTTCGGGCGGAGGGCGCGAACCCGGAGACGAGATGACGCTGCCGGTCGAGGAGACGCCCGCGAGCTTCGCGTCGCTCGATGTCTTCGGGAGCGTCGTCTGGGACTACGACGCCATGGGGCTCAGCGCGCGCACCCATCCGCTCGCGCCACTGCGGGAGGCACTTGCGAGGCAAGGGCTTCCTGATGCCCGTACGTTGAACACTCGACCGGACGGATCGCGAGTACGTTACGCGGGGCTCGTTATCTGTCGGCAGCGACCGGGAACGGCATCGGGTGTCGTCTTCATGACGCTCGAGGACGAGAGCGGCTTCGTCAACCTGGTGATCTGGAGCCGCGTCTTCGAGAAGCACACGGTGATCGTCAAGACGGCGTCGTTTCTCGGGGTCACGGGTCGGCTGCAGGTGAAGGATGGAGCCGCCCACGTGATCGCCGAGAAGTTCTGGGAGCCACAGGCGAAGGCGGGCGAGCGGGAGAGCGCGAGGCCGGGTGGAGCGGGGAGTCGGGACTTTCGGTGACCGGGAGTGCCGGAAGGGTTGACGGGAAGAGGGAGGAGCAGAGTGGGGAGCGAAAGCAGGCGCGGGCACGGTGGCGGGTACGCGAGGGTAGACGAGCACGGACCGGAATCAGAAGCGGAAACTCAGCGCGCAGGCGTACGGACGTACACAGGCGCACACGGGCATTCCGGGGCACGCGTCGGGAGTTGCACTCGGAGTTGGGGCTCCGTGTCCGCCACCGTGTCCGCCACCGTGTCCGCCACCGTGTCCGCCACCGTGTCCGTGGCCGGAGACGGCGCCGCGCTGTATTTGTGGACTCGGGCCCTCGGTTTCTGTTGCAATGAACGGCATGTGCCAGCAAGGGAGGAAGCTCGCCGGGGACGAGGTGACCGCCGTCGGACATGGTCGCGAACTGTGGCGTGTCCGGTCTCTTGGCGACGAGCCGGGGAGGAAGTCCGTGGCGTATCCCGGGAATCGGACCTCGATCGTGAGCCAGGTGTCGGCCGAGAAGCTCGTGGTGGCCCCGTGAAACGCCGGATCGCTCTCGCCCTGACGGTGGTCGCGGTCGCTCCCTGTTTGCGCTCGGACGATTCGAAGACGCTTCCGACCGTCGCCGAGGGCTTCGAGGTGAGTCTCTTCGCCAGGGAGCCGCTCGTCCGCAACCCCGTATCGATGGCCTTCGACGCGCGAGGACGCCTCTTCGTCGGAGGCGGTCCGCAGTTTCGCAGTCCGCGCCCGGAGACGCCGGGAGACCGCATCAAGATCATCCGCGATGAGGACGGCGACGGTGTCGCGGACTCGGCTCACGTCTTCGCCGACGGCTTCAACTGCATCCAGAGCCTGGCTTGGAAAGGTCGCGATCTCTGGGTCGCGAACTCGCCGGATCTGACGATCGTGCGGGATCTCGACGGGGACGATGTCGCCGACGAGTACGTTCTCGTCTACACGGACCTCGGCAACCTGGAGCACGGCATCCACGGTCTGGTCTGGGCGCCCGACGGCAAGCTGTACATGTCGAAGGGCAACTCGAAGGGGTTGACGCGGCCTGCTGGAAGAGGGCCAGCGCGGTCTTCTGGAAGAGGGCCAGCGCGGTCTTCTGGAAG
>CAYMLL010000228.1:5928-9974 GCA_964390645.1 uncultured Planctomycetia bacterium
AGAGGGCCAGCGCGGTCTTCTGGAAGAGGGCCAGCGCGGTCTTCTGGAAGAGGGCCAGCGCGGTCTTCTGGAAGAGGGCTCAGCGCCGGACGCATCGCGCCGAAGCCATTTCGGGAGCTCTGGGGCGCTTCGGCGCCTCCGGGATCGCCGGACTTCCCACCGCCGCGTGCCTTCCACAGGAGCGAGTACCGCAAGAGCTACCACGACCCCGCCGACGACTGGGGCCGTGAAGGCGGGGTGCTGCGCTGCGATGATCTCGGCGACAAGCTCGAGATCGTCTGTCGCGGCTTTCGCAACCCGTGGGACATCGCGATGGACGACGGTTTCCGCTTTCTCGGTACCGACAACGACCAGAACCATGGCGACAAGATCTTCATGCCCTTCTTCGGGGCGCACTTCGGATGGGGACACCCATGGTCGAGTGACTGGCTCGGTCACGATCACCCGCCGACCGTTCCGGCGAGCGGCCCCTTCTTCGAAGGCTCCGGCACGGGAATCACCTACTACGACTCGACGCAGTTTCCGCCCGGGTACCGGGGCGTCTTCTTCATCAACGACTGGTTGCGCCAGCGGATCTACGTCCATCGACCGATCTACCGCGGAGCGATGATCGACAGCTCTCGCGAGCGGCTGGAGGTCCTCGCTCGGGCCGATGGAGCGCTCTTCAAGCCGTCCGACGTCGAGGTCGGGCCCGACGGATCTCTCTACGTGCTCGGCTGGGGCCGGGAGTACGGCGCCCGGTTCGAAGATGGACGACAGACGAACGAGGGGCGCATCTTCCGGATTCGTGCGCGGGGGCGAGAGACCGTGTCACGGCACGAGTGGTCGCCGCCGAAGCGGGCGAAGCCCCTGGGAAGCTGGGACGTCGAGGAGCTGATCGACGACCTCGGCCATCAGATCGCTGCGTGGCGCGTCAACGCGCAGGACGAGCTGCTGCGACGCGAGGACGTGCTCGAGTCGCTGCTGGCCGCGGTGAACACGCTGAACGTCGACGGAGTGTCGCGCTCGAAGGAGACCTGGCTCGTCTGGACGATCGGCCGATTGGACGGCAGCAGCCGGGCGGAGACCCTGCTTCGAGAGTGGGCTGACGGCAACGGTGTGTCGCTCAACCGTCGTCTTCAGGCGATCCGATCGCTCGTCGAGAGGGTGTTGCGGGGCGAGTCGAAGGTCACCTGTCTCGGCGGTGCGCATTCGTGGATCGAGGATCCCGAGCCCCGTGTACGCTTCGAGGCTGCGCAGGCGATCCGTCGCGCGGGCGCCGGCGGCGGCGTGGGGACACTGGTCGAGGTTCTGGCGAGGGAGACGGACACGGCGACCTACTACGTCGCGTGGGGAGGACTTCGCGACCAGGGCACCGCGGAAGCGATCCGCGAGCTTTCGACGTCCACGAAGGCCGGTCAGCGGCGAGGGGCGCTCCTGGCAGCGCTCGAGCTCGGCATGTTCGAGAAGGAGAACGTGAGGGCGTTTCTCGTCGACAGGGACCCGGGAGCGGCGAAGGTCGCGTCACTCTGGCTGACGAAGGTCGCACGCGATGACGTTCGACCGCTGGCGATCGAGCCCGGGGGAGGCGAGTTCTCTCGATCGATGACGGTGCGGATCAGCAGCGGACTTCCCGACGCGACGATTCGCTTCACGCTCGACGGGAGCGACCCGACGGACTCCTCGCCCCTGTATCGTGCGCCACTCGAGATTACCGAGGACACGGTCGTTCGTGCCGCGGTTCTTCGCGACCGTCAGGTGCTCGGCCGTATTCTCGCGGCCCGATTCCACAAGCTCACCGAGGAGGAGCTCCGGGACCGGGCCTTCGTGCACGACGTGAAGGCGGCGAGCGATCAGCGCTACGAGGTCGGCTTCCGGGCGTTGCGGCGCGGCGAGAAGCTCTACACCGATCGTGGCTATCGGTTTACCCGGGTACCCGAAGCCCTGCGTGGCGCGACCGTTATCCGAACCGCCAACGAGGACGCGGGATCCCGTGGCGAGAAGTTCCTGCGATTTTCGATCGCTGCCCGGGCCGAGGTCTTCCTCGCACACGACGAACGTGTCGTCGAGAAGCCACCGTGGATTCGCGCCGCCGGCTTCGAGGACAGCGGCCTCACCGTCTCGAGTGACGACGCGAGCTTTCGTCTCTTTCGCAAGGAGTTCGACGCCGGCAGCGTCGTCCTCGGCGGTAACAGCGAGGACGGGCGCGACGGGGGCAAGTCGGCGTACGTGGTCATCGTCAAGCGTACGGCGACCGTTGCACGCGCCACCGGAACGACCGTCGCCGACGTGCTACCGCTCCTCGAGACGGCTGCCGCCGGGCGCGGACGGCGCGTCTTCTTCGACGAAAAGGGCGCCCACTGCGGACGCTGCCATCGAGTCGGCGATCTGGGCAAGAGCTACGCGCCCGACCTCTCGGACCTCGGAACGCGGGCTCCGCTCGCGGAGATCGCTCGGTCGATTCTGACGCCCAGCATCAAGATCACCGAGGGTTTCCGCACTCACGTCATCGTGACGAGAGATGCGAAGAGTCACGTGGGGCTGGTCCTCGAGGAGAGCGGCGTTTCCTTGCTCCTCGTCGATATCGACGGCGAGCCGCACACGATCGAGAAGACCTCGATCGTCTCGCGCCAGCGCTCCGAGATCTCCGCGATGCCGGCGGACATCGGACGTCTCCTGTCGCCGACACAGGTCGCCGACCTCGTGGCTTTTCTGGGCTCCTGTCGCGGAACTGACGATTCCCCGGCGCGAGCGCCGGTCACGATGGACGACGAGGTGCGAATCCTCCCCGAGCGTGGCAAGCTGCGTGTCGAGATTGGCGGCAAGCCGTTCGTGACCTACGTTCACGACGACGCGAGGATCCCGCGGCCGTACTTCGCGCACGTCCATTCCCCGAGCGGCGTGCAGGTGACGCGGAACCATCCGCCGAAGCCCGGGGACGCGAATGATCACGCGACCATGCACCCGGGAATCTGGATGGCCTTCGGTGACATCTCGGGGAACGACTTCTGGCGATTGCGCGCCCACGTCGAGCACGACGGTCTGCTGGAGAAGCCGGTGGAAGGACGCGGTGCGGGGCGTTTCGTCGTGCGCAACCGCTACGTGTCCGAGGGTGGTGGAAACACGGTCTGCCGCGAGACGGTGACGTATGACGTTCGCGTGCTGAGGGAAGGGTATCTTCTCGAGTGGCGCTCGGAATTTCGTTCGGATGACGGCGACTTCATCTTCGGTGACCAGGAGGAGATGGGGCTCGGTGTGCGCGTCGCGACGTCTCTGGCGGTCGATCGACGCGGCGGCGGTCGCATCCTCGACGCCGGGGGGAGGCGAGACGGGAAGGGTGTCTGGGGGCGGCAGTCGCTTTGGTGCGACTACGCCGGTCCCATCGGCGGGCGATGGGTCGGCGTCGCCCTTCTCTCCGATCGACACAACCCACGAGCACCGTGGTGGCACGCGCGCGATTACGGGCTACTCGTCGCGAATCCCTTCGGACGAAACGCGATGACCGGCGGCCAGAAGAGTCGCGTCGTGGTACGCAGGGGTGATAAGCTCGAGCTGCGCTTCGGAGTGCTCGTTCACTCGTCGGCGAGGGAGTCGGATGTGGACATCGGCGCCGTGTTCTCACGTTTCTCACCGCTCGTCGGGAAGGCGAAGTGACGAGCGAGTCTCTCGACACCTCGATCGATTCTCTGGTGGAGGCGGCGTTCGACGCAGCGGACTCTCGGTTCGTCGTGTCGACCAGTGGCAATACCAGCGTCCGGCCTGGCGACGACCTGGCCCTCACCAGCGTTTCGGGGGCCCGCCTCCGCAAGGTGCGTGCGGACTCGATGGTGGCCGTCGATCTCGGGACGGGAAACCCGCGGAGTGGCTCGAGCACAGCCGGGACTCCAGCTCGGCGGTCGATCGAGACACCGATGTATCTCGCTGTGTATCGCACTCGGCCCGAGGTCCGCTCGGTCCTGCACTTCCAGTCCGCGGTGGGGAACGCACTCACGGATCCCGAGGTCCGGGTCGTCCAGCTGACGAACCACGGTCAGATCACCGTCGGTCAGATCGCCGTCGGTCAGATC
>CAYMLL010000228.1:10074-12967 GCA_964390645.1 uncultured Planctomycetia bacterium
CCAGCTGACGAACCACGGTCAGATCACCGTCGGTCAGATCGCCGTCGGTCAGATCACCGTCGGTCAGATCGCCGTCGGGACCAGGGCCGCGCAGGCGGTCTCGCGAGGCACGCTCTTCGAGCTCGCCGGCGAGATTCGCCTCGCTTCACGGGGGGCGGGGGTGTCCACGTTCTCCGCCGGGGAGGTCGAGCGCCTGCGCGGGTACTGATCGAGTGTTCGTGGTCTCCGGATCGCAAGCGCGCGCTCGTGCGGATCGACGGGTCCCGGTCGGTTCCGGGCGGCTTGACAGGTCTCTCTCCCCCGTGGATGCTGGTCGGGACGGCATGCGTGCACTTTCCGGCATGAGCGGAGGTTCGTGAATGCTCTTCGTCAGCGGTTCGACACGGCGTTTCTGTGACGGCGTCTCCCGTCGCAGCTTTCTGGCGGCGGGCTCCCTCGGCGTCGTCGGTCTGGGTCTGCCCGATCTGCTGCGCGCCGAGTCCGTGCGGAAGGCCTCGGGCGCCACCTCCGGCAAGCAGCGGTCCGTCATCCTGATCTGGCAGCACGGTGGACCGTCGCAGCTGGACACCTTTGACATGAAGCCCGACGCGCCGCTGGAGATCCGTGGACCTTACTCGTCGATCCCGACGGCCTTGCCGGGGCTGCGCGTTTCCGAGCACCTGCCGTACCAGGCGCGTATCGCGGACAAGACCACGATCATCCGCAGCTTCACGCACAGCAACGGGGATCACTTCGCCGCCGCGCACTGGATCCTCTCCGGTTACGTCGGAGCGAACGGCTCCGATCGCATTCCCCGCAACCCCTCGATGGGCTCCATCGCCGCGCAGCTGCTCGGCACCAAGCGACGGGGAGTTCCGGCCTATGTGAACATGAACGACGGTGGCTTCGGGTTCCACGGGGCTGCGTACCTCGGGGTCGCGTACAACCCTTTTCGCACCGGAACCTTCAGCTATGGCAACGAGGGTGTGCCGCTGCCCTCGGCGAACACCTCGAGCTTCGAGCTGGTCGACGGGCTCAGCTCGCAGAGAATCACGACGCGTGTGTCCCTGCGGGAGAAGCTCGACCGGCTGCGTCGAGATGTCGATCAGTCGCCCACCTTCGAGAGCATGGATCGCGTCACTCGGGAGGCCGTCGACATCCTGACGTCCGGCCGCGCGCGCGAGGCCTTCGACCTCTCGCTGGAGGATGAGCGCACACGTGAGATGTACGGCGGCGGTTGGGGCGAGCAAGCCCTGCTGGCGCGTCGCCTCATCGAGGCGGGGGTTCGCTGTGTCACGCTCAATACCGGCTACTGGGACGATCACGGCAACATCAAGGGCGCGCTCGACAAGAAGATGCCACGCCATGATCGGGCGGTCGGCGTCTTGATTCACGATCTCGCGCAGCGAGGTATGCTCGACGACACGCTCGTCGTCACCGCCGGAGAGTTCGGTCGCACTCCGAAGATCAACAAGGATCGCGGTCGTGACCACTGGCCACAGGCGCAGAGTATTCTCTTCGCAGGCGGGGGCTTCCGGCACGGTCAGATCATCGGCGCGACGAACGACAAGGCCGAGCACCCGACAGACCGTCCCGTCCGGCCGAACGACTTCTGTGCGATCATTTATCACGCGCTCGGCCTGGATCCACACCAGGCAACCATCAAGAACCTTCAGGGGCGACCGGTGTATCTCCTCGAGGCAGGGGCGGTGCCACCGGAGATGCTCTGAGCGCCCTCCTCGCCGGACTTTCGCGGAACGGACGCCCATGGATTCGGGAGCCCGATTGAGCGAGCAGAGTCGCTGGCTGCATCTGCTGCTTCTTCACATGACGAGCCGTCGAGTGCGTGCACGTGTGGAGATCGAGGACCTCGTGCAGGAGGTGTTCCTCCGGGCGCTGACCGCGCCGAAGGGGATGCCATCCGAAGCGGAGGAGGAAGGAGCTCTCCGCCGCTTTCTCGGCCGTCTCGCGCGTAACACGGTGTTCGACCTCCTGCGGGCGATGCGGGCTCAGAAGCGTTCGGGAGAGGAGGCGCCCCTGGCGCGAAGCGACTGGAGCGTCGCGGGGGCCCAACCCGAGATCATCGCCGATCGTGGCCCGGGTCCGTCGACGCGGGCGATCCGGGAAGAGGAGCACCTCGGACTGATTCGAGCGTTCGAGTCTCTCGGGTCGGAGCACTGCCGGGTGATCGGTCTGCGGCAGTTCGAGGGACTGGGCGCCGCGGAGGTCGCCAGACGCATGGGTCGTACGGAGACCGCGGTCCACTCGCTGTACCGACGCGCCCTGAGAGCCTGGAGCGAGGCCGCCGGGCCCTCACTGTAGAGAAAACCGGAAATTCTGCGACGAATCCGGGCGACGATGACGCCTGGAACCATCATGACAAGACAACTCGACGATCTGATGGACAGTCTCGTGGCGGACTACTCGGACCAGCTGGGCCGGGGCGTTGTTTCGCCACTGGAAGATTACCTCGAACAGGTTCCGGCCGAGCACCGAGACAGCCTCGAGCGTTGCCTGAAGATGATCGAGGCCGGCCTCTCCCGTGTCTCTCCGGGCGCGACGCCGCTGGCCCCGGGCGTGGAGCTCGACGGCTTTCGTCTCGAGCGAGAGCTCGGCCGGGGCGGCATGGCCGTCGTGTGGCTCGCGGAGGAGATCGATCTGCGGCGAACGGTCGCACTGAAGATCCTTCGCCCCGGCCTGGCGGTCGATGGGCGCCATGTCGACCGGCTGCGCCGGGAAGCTCTCGCCGTCGCTCGTCTCGATCATCCGCACATCCTTCGGGTTCCACCTGGTCGTCGACGCACGTGCCCAGGCAGACATCCATGCAGTACTCTTCACCTTCCTGATAGGAGCAGAGTTCGTCGCCGTTGCAGACACCGTCCTCGGTGCTGCAGTGTTGTCCGGGGTCGCACTC
>CAYMLL010000229.1:0-5111 GCA_964390645.1 uncultured Planctomycetia bacterium
CTCCACATCCTCGGCGAGATCGACGTCAAGCGCCGCCAGGTCTTCCTCGAGGCGGCGCTGGTGCAGGTGTCGGCGCAGAGTGCCCTCAACTTCACGATCGAGCTCCTTGCGGGCGACCCGGACGATCGCACGACGCGCGCTCTCTTCGAGTCCTCCTTCGGGCTCTCGGGAATCAACACCGAGGACTTCAACCGCGTCTTCGATCTGACCAACCCGCCGGCGGGTGGGCTCGTCGCGATCATGGATCGCGGCAAGTTCCCCTTCCTCGTCAGCTTCCTGAAGTCCCAGACGGACACCGAGGTGCTGGCGACACCGTTCATCCTCGCCGATGACAACGTGCAGTCGACAATCAACATCACCGAGACTCGGTTCGTCCAGAACACGTCGACGGTGAATACAGCGACGACGACCTCGCAGCAGGGTGAGGATGCGGGTATCACCCTCGATATCTTCCCGACGATCAACTCGGAAAACTCGGTCTTCCTCGAGACCGGGCTCGAGGTCTCGGAGTTCGGTTCGGTGGAGACGCAAAACGTGCTGCCTCCGAAGACGACCAACTCGATCACCTCGTCGGTGACGATCGCGGGCGATCGAATCTACGTTATCGGCGGTCTGACGCGCGAGACAAAGGGACGGGTCGTCGAGAAAGTGCCGCTCCTCGGCGATATTCCGTTTCTCGGCAAGCTCTTCCGCAGCGAGGGCAGCTCCGCCAACGTGACCAACCTCTACGTCTTCCTCAGGGCGCACATTCTGACCGACGAGGACTTCCGCGACCTCGGCAAGCTCACCGACCAGGCGATCAAGAAGACCGAGGCCTTCGGCACCACGGTCAAGTCTGAGTACAAGCTCGACGCACGTCCGCCGCGCTCCTCGACCATCGGACATCCGGATGATCCGCGCACGATCCGCAAGAACCCGGTCGAGTCGTCGTCCCGCGGACGGTACTCCCCCGGCAGCGATGAAGATCTCGAGCGCCGTACTCGCGCGGCACGCGAAAGCTTCCCGGGCCGCGACTACGGTGGCGACGATCCAGAGGGCCGCGAGGCTCACACGCCCATCCCTGCGGCCGGAGATCCGACGACGGCGAGGCCGGATGACCTCAGCCTCGACGCCCGGGCGCGAGCGGCCCTCGACGACGGCAAGATCGACGAGCTCGGGACTCCGACCGCCACGCCACCGGACGGAAGCGGAACACGCGTGATACCGCCACTCCCGAGCGGAACCGTACCCGGCGCGTGGCGACGGCGCGGGCTCGAAGTGGACCCGAACGGCGAGAGCTGGTTCGTACCGCTTCGTCCCACGAAGAACGCCGAGGTCTCGTCCGAGAAGTGATCTCCCGAAACAACGGCATTGAGTGGATTTCGGCTCGTGTCGAGGCGAGGATCCGGTCTCAGTGCGCCTCCGCGAGCAAGATCGCGAAAGCCTGGAACCGACGAAGACGGTCGCCCTCATCCCCGCTGCGCTCGATCCGCCGACGCATGCCGGTCCGGCTCCCGGCCCGTAGCAGGATGACCCACTCGCCACGAGACATGCCATGAAGCTCAGTCTGGTCGACACCCTGATCTCCGAAGGCCTGATCGATGAGAGACAGCTAGAGGAGTGTCGGGGCATCGAACGCGACAGCGGCCAGCCGATCGATCGCGTTCTGAAGAACAGGGGGTACGTGTCCGAGGAGAGCCTCCTCGAGATCTTCTCGCGTACCCTTCGCCTGCCGATCCAGCTCGAGCTCGAGGGTGTCGACGTGCCCAAGGAGTTCGTGCAGAAGGTCCCGGCACAGTTCGCCCGCGCCTACAACCTCGTGTGCATCGGTCGCGAGAACGGCTCCTTCGATGTCGCGACCTGCGACCCCCTCGACTTCCATCCGATGGATGACCTCGCGGCGATGATGGGCGCCGAGGTACGTCCCGTCCTGTCCTCACGCGCCGAGATCACGGCGCTCGTGAACAAGGCGTATCAGACGGCGTCCACGGACGTCGACGTCCTCCTCGATGGTATCGAGGAAGACGACATGATCAGCTTGACGAAGATTCTCGACGAGGCCGAAGATGTTCTCGATATCGCGAACAAGCCTCCGATCATCAAGCTGATGAACACGATCCTCTTCGAGGCGCTGAAGATTCGCGCGAGCGACATCCACATGCAGCCTTACGACGACCGCATGCAGGTGCGGTACAGGATCGACGGAATTCTCTACGACGCAAAAGTCATCCCCAAGAAATTCCAGGACGCGATCACCAGCCGCGTCAAGGTCATGGGGAAGATGGACATCGCCGAGCGCCGGCTACCACAGGACGGACGCACGACCATCAAGGTCGGCGACGGTGAGGTCGACGTCCGTATCTCCTCTGTGCCGACGTCGCAGGGCGAGCGCATCGTGTTTCGTCTTCTCGACAAGACCGCGAGGCTGTACAAGCTGCACGAGATCGGCCTCGGCGAGGAAAGCCAGGAGCAGATCAAGCGATTCATCAACTACTCTCACGGCATCATCCTGATCACCGGTCCAACCGGTAGCGGAAAGACAACGACACTCTACGCCGCGCTCGCGGACATCGACTCCGACGAGAAGAACGTCATCACGATCGAAGATCCGATCGAGTACAACATCGACGGGATCTCGCAGATTCAGGTTGCCAACAAGAAGGGGCTCACCTTCGCCTCGGGCCTGCGCTCCCTGATGCGGCAGGATCCGGACATCATCATGGTCGGCGAGATCCGCGATGGCGAGACCGCCGGCATCGCGGTGCAGGCGGCCAACACCGGTCACCTGGTGTTCTCGACGCTGCACACGAACGACTCGGCCGGTGCTCTGACGCGGATGATCAACCTCGGCGTCGAGCCCTACCTCGTCGCCTCGGCGGTCATCTGCTGCGTTGCCCAGCGCCTCGTGCGGCTGATCTGCCCCCACTGCAAGGAGTCCTACGTACCGACCGACGCACAGATTCGAGAGCTCGGATACTCCGATCGCAGCGTCCTCGCGGACGATGTCCTCTATCAAGGACGCGGCTGCGAGGCCTGCCTCGGTCGAGGCCTGTACGACCGCACCGCGATCTACGAGATCTTCGGGATCGACGAATATTCCCGCGACGAGATCATCTCCGGCACCAGCGCGTCCGTCATGAAGCAGACGGCCGTCAAGCGCGGACTCAAGACGCTGCGAATGGACGGAGCGCGGAAGGTGCTCGAAGGCGCGACGACCATCGAGGAGGTCTTCCGCGTCACGCAGCTGGACGTGTTCTGAAAGCAGAGAACCTCGGATGCCGATCTTCGAGTACCGAGCGCTGACGAGCGCAGGCAAGTCAAAAAAGGGGATGGTCGACGCTGACACTCCCCGAGACGCGCGCAGCAAGCTGCGCTCCGATCACATGCACGTGACGGAGATCTGGGAGGTCAGCGAGAGGGCACTGCGCCGAGCGGGCGGCAAGAAGGCGAAGGGCAAAGGCGGCGAGAGCCGGGCTCTCACGAAGCCCGGCGGCCTCCTGTCGATGAACGTCGACATCTCCTTCCTGCAGGGTCGCGTGACCGCACGAGACCTTGCGGTGTTCACGCGCCAGTTCTCGACGCTGCTCAAGAGCGGCATCCAGCTCGCGGACGCGCTCAAGGCGCTTGTCGAGCAGTGCGTCGACCGCAACATGGAGCAGGTGCTACGCGCCATCAAGGAAGAGATCACCGCCGGAAACAACCTCGCAGAGGCGATGGCCAAGCACCCGCGCTACTTCAACGACCTGTACGTCAACATGGTGCGCGCCGGGGAGGCAAGCGGCCATCTCGACGTCGTCCTCGTGCGCGTCGCCGACTATCTGCAGAAGCAGGCGAGCCTCAAGGGAAAAATCATCTCCGCGATCACATACCCGATCATCATGGTTGTCGTCGGGCTCGCGGTGGTGATCTTCCTGATGACCTTCGTGGTACCCAAGATCACGCGAATCCTCACCGACCGCGGTCAGCCACTTCCGTGGATGACCGAGGTGCTGATGGTGATCTCCGACCTGACGAAGAGCTACTGGTTTCTGATCCTCATCGCCCTCGGCGTCGGCCTCATCGGCCTCAAGGCCGCGCTCGCGACCGAGGGAGGCCGTCTGAAGTGGGACTCGATGCTGCTGCGCATTCCGATCTTCGGGTCGCTCTTCGCCAAGCAGGCAATCTCACGCTTCGCGCTGACCTTCTCAACGCTGCTCAAGAGCGGTTTACCGGCGCTCGACTCGCTGAAAATCGTCTCGCTCGTAGTAAACAATGCGCGCCTGACGACCGTCATCAACGACATCCACACTCGAATCATCGAGGGAGCCGACATCGCGACGCCGATCCGTCGATCGAAGGTTTTCCCACCGATGGTCGGCTACATGGTGTCGGTCGGCGAACAGAGCGGGCAGCTCGAGGACATACTCGACCGCATCGCCGAGTCCTACGAGGAGGAGCTCGACCTGACGATTCAGCGCCTGACGGCGATGATCGAGCCGGTGATCATCGTCCTCCTGGCGGTCGTCGTCGGGTTCATCATCGCGGCAGTGCTTCTGCCGCTGCTCGACTTCTCCTCCATGACCGGTTAAATATGGTCAGGTACGCGCCCAGGATGACCTTTCGCGCACCCCGGATCCGGTACCTCGATGCCAGGTACCTCCGGGTTCCCTATGGGCTACCGCGGTCCGCGGCAATCGTACCGCGGGCCCACGGTGACAGCGATCCTACAGATCGCTCGCAACCCGTCCCGAGACATGTGACCGCCAACACGCCCGTTGCCGTAAGAGGTAGACCTGCCATGTTTCAGAACCCGCTTCGTCGCCGTCGCCAGACCGACGGTTTCACGCTTCTCGAGCTCATCGTCGTCATCACGATCATCGGCCTCCTGGGCACGCTCGTGGTGACGAAGGTCGTACCGGTTCTCTTCAAGGCAAACCGCACGAAGGTCGAGACCGACCTGCGCTCCATCGTCGAGGCCGCAAAGCAGCTGTACGCGACGACGGGCTCCTTCCCCGAAGCCCTCGAGGACATGGTGAACCCGGAAGAAGACGGCCAGGAGCTACCGGGACTCGAGGAGTACCCGAAGGATCCGTGGGGCAACGAGTACCGCTACGAATTGCGCGATGGCAAACCGGTCGCCTACTGTTACGGCA
>CAYMLL010000229.1:5121-12965 GCA_964390645.1 uncultured Planctomycetia bacterium
GAGATGACGAGGACCTCCAGTACCCCCGGGAAGACGACTCCGGCTACTAGTCGATCTCGACGCTCGCACGGATTCACGTTTCTCGAGCTCATGCTCGTGCTCGCGGTGCTCGGCGTCATCTTCTCGATCGGTGTCGTCAAGCTGACCGGGACGCTACCGCGTTACCGGCTGCGCACGGCAGCACGAGAGACCGGCTCGAGAGTCGAGGAGGCGCGCATGATGGCAATCTCGCGCGGCTCCTGGACCGGTGTACGCTACCTCCTCGACGAGGGTCGCTGTGGCTACACGATCCTGCCTCCGGCACCTGCGCACAACCCCGAGGAGCCGATAGATGAGCGCGAGCCGTTCGAGACGATCTACTTCGAGCACACGGAGCGGCCACAGCTCTCGCACTTCCCCGGCGTCAGCATCACCAGCGTCGAGATGCGCGGTACAGGGCTGATCCACGACAGCGGCACGGTCGACGTCTACTTCTCCCCCACCGGCACGGAGGGGAGCCACATCATACATATGCAGCACCGAGAAGGCGGCGTCTACACGATCACGTTCAACGCGCTGACGGGAACGGTCGATTTTCACAAGCAAGACGACGTCGTCTTCGACGACTTCGCGGACTGAGCGCGAAGGAGACACCATGCGGATCACGCTCGCAGCCGAACACGAAGCAAGTGACGAGAGGGGCTTCTCGCTACTGGAACTCGTCGTCGCCGTGACACTGCTCGCCGTCTTCGTGCTGCCGGTCCTGCAGATTCTGGCCCAGTCCCGCGTGCGTGCGATTCGCTACACGCAGCTGCGCACGGTCAAGGCGCTCGCGCAGCAGAAGATCCACGACCACATCCACTACGTCGAGAACGCCCTCGATCGCGACGGAACCTTCGAGAACGAAGGCTACCCGTCGTGGAGCTGGCAAATCGCCGAGCCGCAGCTACGGGCTCAGAGCGAGCAAATCGTCCTCGAGTACACGATCACGGTCCGGGTACCGCTGCCGATCCACGAAGGCACGAAGAACAGCGAGTCGTCGTTCTCCGCCGACGACGGGTCGACATATGAATACAGCGTCTGGTCGCTACCGAGCAAGGCGTGGCTCGACGAGCAGGCCGAGCTCTTCTACAACCAGCAGCCTTCGCTCCTTTACGGCGACCCGAGCTTCGAGGGCTACGGAGGCATGTATCCGGGCATGGGCGAGCCGGCAGCAGGCATGCCGGCGGGAGGAGGGCGGAAATGAGACGAAAGGCGAACGGCTTCACGCTGATCGAGGTCATCATCGCGCTGACACTCCTCGTCATCGTGCTGGTCACTTCGTACCAGATCTTCTCCAACTGCCTCATCACCGAGCGTACGGTCGAGGAGCTGACCATCCCCGAGAAGGTGGGCGAGGGAATCCTCACGCTCATGCGTCGCGACATCGCCGGCGCGTTCTTCAAGGGCTCCACGGAAGCGCTCGCCGGGCAGGTATTCATGGGCGTGGACGCGGAGGGGGTGGAGGGCGGTGAGGACCGGGTCTTTTTCCTCTCCTCGGTCGACCCGAAGGCCCGCGAGGACCTCGGTGACTGGGAGAGCCTGCGCACGGTGTGCGTCGTCGGCTACTTCCTGCAGGAGAATCAGGCGACCGACGACCACATGTCGTTCACGCTCTACCGCAAGGAGATCACGGAGTTCGACCAGAACGGCGTTCTCGACGCGCCGGGCATGAACTACGTGGTCTACGACAAGGTCAAGTCTCTGGATATCTGGTACTTCGACGGTTACGAATGGCTCCCTGAGTGGAGCTCGGAGGCGTGGATCGCGGACCAGGAAGCGCTCGCTGCCGAGCGCGCCGAGCTCGAGGAGGCAGGGCTCGGTGGTGTGCCGCGGGTCAGCCAGGGAACGACTCGCGACCGCGGCGCCGACAAGAACGTCAACGGCGGCAGAGCCGGACCAGCCGGCGATCCGCAGATCGAGGGCGACCTCTTCACCGACCCGCTCGAGGAGGCGACCGCGCCGATTCCCGTGGCGGTCCGCATCGACCTGGAGATCTACGCGGCCATCGGCCGCAGGGTGCGGACGAAGAACGACGAGCCGATCCTCAAGCGCTACTCGACGATCGTTCCGATCCTCACGGCGCGACGCCTCGAGATCGACATCGAGGCTCTCAACGACGCCATGGCCGGCGGCGCCGGCGGGGCGGGCGCCGGTGGGCTCCCCGAGGGCACGTCGACGGCGTCGACCTTCGGAAGCGCCGTTCCCGACGGTGCGGGTGGCAAGCGCGGTCGGTCGGGCGACGGCGGCGGACGCGGAGGACCACCGGGAGGCTTCGGCGGCCGCGACCTGCGACGTGCGCTGCGAGGCGAAGGCGGCGGACGCGGCGGCGGTCCCCCGGGCCTCGGACAGCGGGTCCTGGATCGCCTGCGCAGCAGTGGCGGAAGCGGCGGCGGGTTCGGCGGCCGGACGACGACCAGCGGCGGCAAGGCCGGTCGCTAGCCCGCGGTGGCCCCACCCGAACAGCACCCCACCGGCGGTGACCGGGTGCTCCGCCTTCGGTGTGGAAAAGGGCTGTTATCGACCTCTTCTTCGCTGTAAAATCGCCTCTCGGAGTGTATCGCGAGCGCCCGGGAGGGTTCCCGGTTTTCAGCGACGCCTCCCCTCTCCAGCGTCCCGTCGAAACGTCGGCGTGGCACACAAGAAACGTCTACGAAGCAAGTACTTGCAGTCCCAGCAGGGGTGTCGCTACGCGGGTTTCGACCCGATGGCTCCACGGAGACGGCTCCACGGAGACGGCTCCACGGAGACGGCTCCACGGAGACGGAGCCAAGGAGACGGAGCCACGGCACGGGGATTGCTGAAATGAGGATCCGCATGAGGTGTCCCGCGCCGTTCGTCGCCGCGCCGCCATTTGAAGGTCGCGACGGTTCCGAACGCCACGCACGGGGAGCACCCCATGTCGCAGAGTAGAAAGAACAAATCTCGGGTCTCGCCGCAAGGCCGGCGGCTCGGAACAGTGACGCTCGGAACAGTCAGCAATCGTCAGGGGACACTTCGACGAACGCCGCGAGTTTCGAGCCGTGCGAAACACCACCGGAGAATCCGTTCTCTTGAGGAACGAAGAAATGAAGCAGCCTGATTCGAAGCGAAGTGGTAGCCAGCACGGCGATATCCAGTGCGACAGTCCACGACCCACGCTTCTTCTCATCGCGGAGCGGGCCCTCCAGGGGCTCGTCGCCTGTCTCTGCGTGATGATCATCGTGGTCGCAGCGGGTGGCTGCGACACCGGAACCCCTCAGACCCAGATTCCGGGCGTGCTGCAGTCGGCCCCCCCGCTGGCCGAGTTCGACGAAAACAACAACTATATCCCGTACTACCGCACCGGCGAGATGAACACGCCGCGCTACATGCATCGCGCGGTCGCTCACTCCAGCGGCCTGGTATGGGCGATCGGTGGCTCCGACGAGCGAGGCCTCTCGTCACTCGACAGCGCCGAGTTCTTCGATCAATCGACCTTCGACGACAACGCACCCCCGCTCGAGTCGCTGACCGGTCTGTGGATCGACACGGACATCGAGGGCAACCCGATTATCATGGAGAACGGTCCGCGTATTCTCTTCTCGCTGACCGAACTCGGTAACAGCAACCTCATCATCGTCGGTGGCTCCGCCAACATCCAGAACGCTGACGCCCAGGCCCGAGCCGAGATCCTCGACCCCTCCGCGCGTGTCTTCACCTTCGTCGAAGGCGACATGCAGAGGCCGCGATTTCGTCACTCGGCCGATCTCCTCGGCAACGGCGACCTGCTGATCGCGGGCGGCCAGGTCAAGGCGACCATCACCGTCATCGACGAGACGATCGCCGAAGGTATGCCGGGGCGAGAGCGCACCGAGACACGCTTCCCGTCAACCGAGGAGGTCGAATACTACTCTCCGACCAACGACGACTTCATCACGCTCCGGCTCCTCGACAACACGCTTGCGGAGTCGACCCTGCAGACGCGTCGCGGACGCGCCGACCACACGGTCGGACGCCTCGCGGGTGCCGACGACGTCCTCGGTGGCGCGAACGACATGTTCATGATCGTCGGCGGAATGCAGACCCTGAGCGCGGTCTCCGGGCTCGCACCGCAGACGAAGCTCCCCGGCACCGGCTCATTCGACGCACTGACGAGTGTCGAGATCTTCGACCCCGGGACCAACATCTTCACGCTCATCGCGAGTGTCAAGCTCGACTCCGGGCGTCTCGACTCACCCTACTGCGTCAACCTCGGACAGTTCAACGACTTCACGCCGGACGGCGTCCTCGGCATGGGGAACGCAGTCCTCATCACACACGGCAACGCCGGCGGCGGCTGCCCGACCACGCCGCTGATCGATCAGATCTTCCTCGCGAGGTACACACCCGGCGCCGGTCCGGCACTCGGCATCCGGTTCTTCGAGTCGCGCGACGATCAGTTCATGACACACGTCCAGCACATGGAGTACCCGACGCCTCTCAGCCCGATAAAGGGCGTGCAGATCGGGCGCTGCGCCACGAATCCGGTGGCCCTTCCTCGCGCGATCGAACCGCTCGCACGCGGCATCAACCAACGCCAGACGTGGGTCTTTTCCCTCGCGGGCTGTGACATCTACCCGGTCCCCGGTGGGTGCGCCTACAACCATTCGAGCCCACCGATGCTCGCGGGTTGCGTCTTTGATCCCTTCTACAATCTCGGTATCGCCGTGCAGAACGGCCTGCCGCCGCGAGACCTCGTCAACGCGAGGCGTGCGAACCCCCAGAACTTCCTGGGAATCGTGGGCGCCTGGTTCACGATGGACAGCTACATCGACGAGACTCTCGCGAGCTGGGGCACGACCCCGTCGGCCGCTCGCTGGGCAGAGAGCAACGGACTGGCTCGTGCCTACACCGTCTGCACGCCTCTCGATGGCGTCGACGGCCGCAGCGGCAGCTTCGACGATCGAATCCTGCTTGTCGGTGGTGGTCGCTCGTACCCGACGCAGGGAGGTGAGCCGACCAGCCCGTCCGTGGAGATCTTCCTGCCGCCGGGCTCCAGCAACTACAACGACAACTGATCTCGAATGGGCAACAGATCGGACCGGCCAACCGGACTACGACGTAAATCTCGTCCGGGCTTCAGGTCGGTGCTTCCCGGGAACGAGATGGTGATGAGGGGGCCTTCGTGCTCGCGCCCGGGGACCGGACCCGCGGTGCCCGGTCCCGACCATCAACCTTCCGTGACCTCGCCATGAATCAGCAACTCAGACTCGGCATTCCCGCCGCCGCCGCCCTGATCTTGCTCGGCGTCTTCGTCTATCTCCTGAGCCGGCAGTCGGGCGAACGCGCGGAGCCCCAGGCCGTCCCCCACCCGGAGTCGACCCCCCCCCCTCCCCACGACCCCCACGCGCCGCACTCCCAGCACCCCCCCACCCGCCTGCCCACGGGCCCGGTCGATTTGCCGTCGGCAACGCCGTCGACCGAGCGCTTCCACGGCCGCCAGGACGGACTCTTCCGCTGGAATCTCACCGAGCTACCCGACGGCTGGGACCCCCGGCTCGCCAAGTCGATCCACAACCACTTCGAGACGATGGACGAGCTCGAGGCCGCGGCTCGCGCCGGTGAGAGCGGCGTGCCGCTCGAGAAGGCCCGCGAGGAGCTGCGCGAGTACCTCGCCGGGCTGGGTCCGGAAGCTCTTCCGACCCTCGGCACCGTACTCAACCACGATCCGGACTTCGTCTACCGTCGCTTCATGTACAATGCGATCGGCGAGCTCGGTCCCGTGTCCGAGGAGGCGACGTACTACCTCCGCGACTACTTCATGAAGCGCCAGCAGGACCCGCAGAATCGCTCCGAGGTCGGCAACGTGATCCAGGCGATGGAGAAGCTCCAGAACGAGTCATCGTTCGACGTGCTCAGGGGACTGATCGCCGACTCGAACGCCCGACCTTATCGGGACAAGCTGATCTACGCCCTCGGAGAGCACCAGCAGCGCGAAGAGGCCACCCCGTTCCTTGTGGACGGGCTTCACGACTCGGGCTCGAAGAAGAACCGCCTCCGCTACGCCCAGGCCCTCGGCAAGGTGAAGGACTCCGGAACGCTCCCCGACCTCTACCACGCGTTCGACAAGGAGAGCTACTGGGTCACCAAGCAGACAATCCTCGGCACGATCGGTAAGATCGGCGATCCGAACTCGATCACGTTCCTGTCGGAGAAGGCCCGGCACTCGAAACAAGGCGCTGTCCGCCTCGCGGCCGGCAGGGCCCTGTCCCGGATCGGAACCTCCCATGCCCTCGACACACTGCGGAACATCGCGACGGCAGAGCCCGACCCGAACGTCCAGAATCTCTTCTCGAAGTGGTCGGGCGGCGAAGACTGATCGGCTCGGCCCGGTCCGCACCCTCGTCCCGATCAGGCGGCGGGACGACGGAGAGCTCGCACCGGGGTCGGTTCCACTCCTCGAGGTTCTGTTCCGATGCGTCGCGATCAGCACCGCATGCTGCCTGCTGAGCTCCTGCGACGACCAGCCCGTCGCCCGAGTCACGCTCGCCGAGTTCCTTGACGAGATTCCGGACGGCAGGGCGAACCAGGACGAGACCATCGTCGTCCACCTCGACCGGGTGCTTCCCGGCCAGTTCAACGCCGCGACGGTTCGTGTCGAGAGCGCGGACCTCGGTAGCGCCGACCTCGACATCCGGCTGGGTAAGAATCGCCGGCGCCTGTTCGTCGAGATTCGCACCGGAAACCCGGGCTTTCGATTCGCCGGAATCCATGACGAGGACGACGGCGCCAGCGGGCTGACGATCGACCTCGGGGACGGCGTGCGCCAGACCATCGATCTGCAGATCCGCCGGCGCACACCGAATCTCGTCGGGGCAACGTGGATCGACAGCCCACGCACGGGCGACGTGCGGGCTGATCCCGAAGGTGGCAACGGCGTCGTCAATCGCGGCGACCGCTTGCGGCTGCGTTTCGACGATCGCGTCTCTCTGGCCGCCGGAGCCGACAGATCGCCCGTCGAGATTCCCGCCCAGGTACTCCTCAGCAAGGAGGGCGTCGATCGCCTCGACGACGGCGGCACGGTGTCGACCTGGACCCGCAGCACGACCGACCGGGACGACGAGGTCGAGATCGTGCTCGGGTCGAATCCGGTGCTACGCGTCGAGGGCGAATTCGAGGCCTCGCTCGCCGGCGGCGATCGAGACCGACCGGGTGTGCCGTCCGGAATGACGGTCAACGGCACGGACGTACGGCCGATGGCGGCGATCGTCAGCACCAGCAGCCACCAGGGCGTCGCCTCCGTCGGCGAGGTGGACATCGACATGCCTCGCACGCTGGAGCGACGCCTCTCGACCTTCGTGGCGAAACGCAAGCGCCTGTCGCCGGAGCTCGGCTCCCGGTCCCGTCACAGCGTCACGCCGTTTCTCGGCAACTACGCCATCGTCGCGGGCGGCATCGACCCGGACGGCGACTCGCGTCGCGTACTCCGTGACGTGCTGCTCCTCTCAACGCAAGCGGACGGCGCGGGAGCGATCGACGTCGGCTCCCTCGAGAGCCTTCCCGATCTGCCGCGACCGACCTTCGAGCACTCGGCAACGCTGCTGGCGGGTCCGGACCGCCGGCCGGGAACCCGGGACGACATGGTCCTCATCGCGGGCGGGCACGATGACCTGGGACGGACTCTCGGAAACCTTTCGATCGTCTACCTGAGCGCGACTGGCGGGGACGTCAGCCTCCAACAGCTTCCGACTCGGCTCCGCGTCGCGAGAACCGAGCACGCTGCCGTCGCCGTCGGCCACGACCGCGTCCTCATCGATGGAGGACGTGACATCGGTCGCCGGAAACGAGAAGGCGGTCTCGTCCCGATCGCGGAGCTCTTGACAATT
>CAYMLL010000230.1:0-12839 GCA_964390645.1 uncultured Planctomycetia bacterium
CCACCGCCGCCGAGCTTCGCCTCGACCGCCTCCCGCGGGATCTCGTCGAACGGAGTGCCGATCTTCCAGAGGTCGCGGGCCCCGGATCGTCTCGCCGCCCGCTGGATCATCGTCTCGTTGAACAGCTCCATCCGCTCCGAGACACCCTGCGGTCGCGCGTAGGTGAACGCCGCCTGCACGTGGCCCACGCCCTGCTCGATCGCGCCGTCGTCGCAGACCCCGTAGAGCTGGGCGTGCTTGCGCTTGAACCGCCTGTAGTCGTCGAAGCCCCGCGGGAACTCCTCCGCGAGACACACCACGTCCCAGTTGTTGGCGACCTTCTCCGGCCAGTGCTTGTCGAGCCGGAACGATCGGCCCCGCAACTGGTTGATACTCATGCTCGTCGTCACGGTGGTCAGATCGACGAGCACGTTGATGCGACTCGCGTCCCAGCCCTCGCCCAGCAGTCCTCGCGTGCCGACCAGGCATCGGGTCACACCTTGCTGGAACGCTTCGGTGATCATCTGGGTGTAATACCGAGGCATCCAGTGACGGCCGCCGCCCCGGAGCTCGTGGTAGCCGTCGCGCTCGACGTCGGCGAGGTCGATCTCGAGGCCGTGGTCGCCGATCCACCGCTCGAAGAACGGGAGGATCCGCGGGATCAGATCATCGTCCACCAGCACCGTGGAGCCGGTCATGAACACCGGGTCGAGCGCGTCGGTCTGCGGATCGGTCAGCAGGGCCCGGAACGCGGCGACCGCCCCGCCCGCCTCCTCGTCGAGCACACCCTCGACCAGGGCCGTCGCGGAGGTCTTCTCGAAGTCGGTGACCAGGACGGCCCGGATCCGGTCACCGAGTGCGCGGTGTTCGGCCTCGAGGATGGTCTTCACGGCCTCGAGCTTCGCCGAGGCGTACGCCATCACCCGACCTATCGGCGACGCGCACGCCCGCATGCCGGTCTCGGTGATCTGGGTGCCGAGCAGGCGGAGTCGGTCGACCGCGGTCTCGGCGAGGGCGTGGTCCTTCGGACTCCGCGACCGTCGAAGGCCGTGCCGGATGTAGCGATCGAGAAGAGCGTCGGTCATCTCGCCCTGCGGCCGGTCGGTGTGGAGGAGCGCGGGCTCGGGGGCAGGCACACCCGCAGGCAGCGTGCGGCCGGCCCGGACGAGATGCAGCCGCGCCGCGTCGGCGAACGTCTGGTCGCGACGCCGAAAGCTCGGCCAGTCCTTCGCGTCAACACTCGGCAGCCGGAGATCGCCGAGCACGTGCTCGAGCCAGTCGTCGAGACCCGGGACCCTCGGCGGCTCGCCCCCGACCGGTGGTGGCGGCGCGGCGCGGAGATCGGCGACCAGGCGATCGAAGTCCCCTGCGACCCCGGCGATGTACCGCATCTCCCCGACCGACGGCCGCACGAAGTACGCGAGGTCCTGGTAAGGGGCGAGGTTGCCATCGCGGACCAGGGCCGGCACCGGAACCTCGTAGTCGACCGGCCCGAAGAAGGTGCGGTACCGCTCGGCGTCGTCGGGGTCGGCGTCGTCGAGGTCCGGAGGGGTCGCGGTGAGTCCGAGAATCACCGGATCGCCGAAGAGTCCCCGCACCTCGCTCAGCACGCGGCCCCAGTGACGCAGCAGGTGGTGGCACTCGTCGAGCACGATGAGCCCGACCTGCGCCTCGACGAGACGATCGAGGTGTCCGCGGGCGCTGGCGTGCAGCGTGCCGAGCACGTCGCCATCGCGGGCGTCCGCGTCCCGGACCTTCTTCCGGTACACCCCGAGTCGCTTGTCATGGTAGCCGACGTTGGTCGCCCGGAGTCCGTCGATCCAGGCGTCAGCGGTGAGTGGATCCTCGGCCTCGCCTTCGGCGATCAGCGTCTCGATCCACGATGCCCGGGCCCGCGCGTCGAGGTCGTCGCCGCGCCGCCGTGGCAGGGTCACCGACTGGTACGTGAGCGAGGTGAGGATGCCCGGCGTGGCGGGGTCGGTGACCACCGCGGCCTCGTGTCCGTCGAGATGGAAGAGCTCCTTCGCGCGGGCGACCCACTGGGCCTGGATCGCGGAGTTCGGGCTCAGGACCAGGGCGGGTCGCTTCACGAGGTCCGCCCAGACATGGAGCCCGAGCACCGTCTTGCCCGAGCCGGGCGGAGCGACGATGTGAAGCTCGCGCTCGCGCGCCTGCAGCTGCATCCGGATGACCCGCGCCGACGCCTCCTGCGAGGGGCGCAGGACGCCGGCGAACCGGACGTTTCGGAGACGTTCGGGCATGGTCAGGCTTCGGCCTTCCGGAAGAAGACTTCGTCGACGCCGCGCGCCTGGTGCTCCCGCGGTCCAGTGCTGTCACGTCGAGTGAGAACCGCTACCGCGGTACAACTCACGGCGCGCTTTTCCACTCACCAGTTGTACCCGCCCTGTCTCGAGACGTGAAGACTCCCGGCTGCCCGCCCGAACTCCGCCTGCTCCCATCGTGCGTCCGTGGTACGACACGGCTTCCGCGGGACGAGATCCGGCAGTGACCGGACTCCCGATCAGCGTGCTGGACCGGGTACTCGGTCCCGGCGCAGCGCGATCGGAACGAATTCATGACCGACGGCGCACCGGGTACCTCCGTCGCACCCTGACCGATCATGCGACAGGCCCCGAGTTCATCTGGAACGACTCTGCTACACTGTCATCGGTCCGTCTCGAGTCCACGGGCTCTGATTCGGGATGGACGCCGGGCGAAGGATCATGTGTTGAAGAGAGGAGTCGAACATGAGGTCGACCATCACCGCGACCATCGCGCCGGTCATCGTCTGCTGTGGAGCGGCTTGCGGGGTCTTGCTCGCGCAGCAAACCGCACCGACACCACGCCCCAACGTCCTGTTGATCGTCGCCGATGACATGAACTGGGACACGCCGGGCTGTTTCGGTGGAGCGGCAGGGGAGATCACGCCGCACATCGACCGACTCGCAGACGAGGGCATCCGGTTCTGGCATGCGTACGTCAACATCTCCATATGCACACCGTCGCGGAGCGTGATGCTCACTGGACTGTATCCGCAGAACAACGGAGTCGAGGGCTTCCAGCGAATTCGCCCGGGTACCGCAACCCTGCCGGCCCTTCTCAACGAAGCCGGATATCTTTGCGGCACGATCGGTAAACCGCTCAGCCAGCAAGAGCTGTTTCGGTGGTCTGTCACCTACCGGTGGCAAGGATCGGGAGACGAGAATCGCTGGGGCCGCGATCCGTCCATCTACCGGAAATTCGCGGCGAGATTCTACAAGATGGCCAAGGCGTCGAAGCAGCCGTTTTTCCTGATGGCCAGTTCCCATGACCCGCATCGCCCCTTCGGGGGTGGCAAGGCGACCCGCCGGCATGAAGAACGCGCAGCGCCTTCCCGCACTTTTCGCTCCGAGGAGGTTCGCGTTCCCGGCTTTCTACCGGACCTTCCCGCGGTCCGAACGGAGCTGGCTGCGTACTGCTCGTCGGTGCGACGGCTGGACGACATGGTCGGGGCGGTTCTTGGCGAGCTGGAGAAAGCGCAGCTCGTCGACAATACCATCGTGATCTTTCTCGCGGATCACGGCATGCCCTTCCCATCGGCCAAGTTCAATTGCTATGTCGACAGCATGCGTTCGCCGTGGATCGTCCGTTGGCCAGGGAGGATCAAGAAAGGCGCGATCGACCGGACCCACATGATCTCGACGGTCGACTTGCAGCCGACCATCCTGGAGGCGGTCAAGTTGCCGGCGACCGGCCCGTCGGATGGACGATCCTTCGTTCCCCTCCTGCGTGGTGAATCGCAGTCGAATCGCGACTGCGTCTTCACCCAGTTCAACCACATCCATGGAAAGGACGCTCTGCCCATGCGATCGGTGTTGACCAGGGAGCACGCTTACGTCTTCAATCCGTGGTCCAACGGCGAGCGTCGCTTCACACGACTGGGTGGAGCCGCCTTTCGGGCCATGCAGCAGGCCGCGGAGACCGACGTGGCCATGGCAGATCGCGTTCGACATCTGGAGTTTCGAACGGTCGAGGAGTTCTATGATCTGCGAGTCGATCCGAACTGCCTGGACAACGCGATCGGAGAGGTTCAGAGCGGCGAGCCGTCGACGGATGCCCGGAAGAAGCGGGTTGATGACCTTCGTGCCAGGCTCCGTGAGTGGATGGTCCGGGTAGAGGATCCCGCGCTGGCGGCCTTCGACAGGCGGCATCTTCCGGAATCGCTCGAACGATTCATGCGGGCTTACAGGACACGAGCGGCGAAGGAGGTCGAGGCGTTGAAGCCCTACGAGAAGAGAAAAGGCTACCGCTTCTAGCCCGCATGTCTCGCCGCTTCCTGCTGCGAAGTCACAAGTCGCGCCGTGGACTGCTTCGGACTGCGCGGCTCGATCCTCAACGTGCAAGCAGCACGCCCGCGGTCGAGCCGCTTGCAGAAAGGGACGTCTGCCCCGGAAGTCCCCCGGAAGGTCTCCCGTCGTCAGAGAGAGCGGACTCACGGATGGAGCGCTTCACATCGGTCACGGAGCCGGCCGACGCGATCGTGTTCGCTGACTCAACGCTCGCCGTCGACACCACTGCAACGCGCAGGCCCCTGGCCGCGTAGCCACAGTTGATGGCGGAAGCGCCCGTCAGGTCTCAGCAGTTGCCGGGATCGTACTCGCAGACGGGGAAGGGCAAGACCGCCGGGGTCGAGTCGGAACCGCAAGTCGTCGGACCGGGAAACGACGGTGGCTCCGTTCCCAGGAAGAGCCAGCCAAGCACGCGGACGCCATCGGATACGTCGAGATCATTGCTGTCGTCCGCGTCGGCGGCATCGAAGCACGGCGGCGCCGGCCCGCCGAGGAAGAGCACCTCGAGGAGGGCGATCGCGTCGCTCATCTCGACGACTCCGTTTCCATCGGTGTCTCCACGCTTGAACGGAACGCCGGCGGTGTCAGGTCCACGAGACACACCGCTGAGCGTCGATGGATCTCCCGGTTGATACGCGCCGACGGTGAGCACCGTGTCGGCGGGCTCGACGTCGGCGTCGAACCAGAAGCTGTACAGCGTGCCCCAGCGCAGCGGGTTCGCCAGCTCGTTGAACCCGAAGGGCTGCGTCGACCAGGTCAGGCCGTCGTCGTCGCGGCTCGCCATCCACGGCTCGTTCCCGTAGCCCTCACCGTGCGACTCGACCGCGTGGAAGCCGACGGCGTCAACACGGGTTCTCGGTGAGACCGGCACGGTGAACGACCCGACCCCGCGGCTCAGGTCGAGATTGTAGATCCCGTACTCGTAGTGCCAGAGGCCGTCACCTGTCGGCGTCGCCTTCATCGCGACGATCACGCGACCATCGAGCTCCGGGTCCTCGGGGATGACCGTACGGGTGGCGCCCTCCCAGGCATCGAGCGCCGGCCCGAAGGTCGCCTCGAACGAGTCCGCGTCAAACGACCACGTGCGGCCGGGCTGGCCCTGAACTCCGACGGGCTCCCAGCCAAGGCTGTTCGTGTGATCGGCGTCATCGTGGGCGACTGCGTAGAGCTCACCGAAGAACTGCGCGGTGGGGTGCGTCTGCGGGTCGAGATCTTCTTCCTTGACGCGAAGCCGCAAGTCGACCGGCGTGTACTCCGCGTCGGAGTTCTCGTCGATGTGCGAACCCGCGAAGGTGAAGGAACCGGTCCACGGATCGATCTCGTGGCGCGGTCCGATGTTGTGACGGTTGACGTTCGTGGCCGTGCCGTAGATGTCGGCGCAACCGGTGCCGAGTCTCGTGTTGTTCGGGTGCGGCGAACAACCGATACCGCAGATATCCGCCTGGGCGGCTCCGAAGCCGTGCTTCGCCCACGACTGCCCGATCTGCCGGATGCGGTCGTGTTCGATTCGGTACATGTTGAACACGAGCATGGGGTGGCGCGGGTCGGGATTGGCGTACCAGTCCAGCGGCTCGAGCCCGAGATTGCACAGCGTCGACGACATTCCGCAGGCGATCTCGCCCCCGAGGCGACCGACCTGTCGCATATCGCCGAAGTTCGTGACCGCGAGGTCTGCGCCGTCGCTGAGCTCCGGTGGTGGGAGACAGTCCAGACGCAGGCCGAAGGGACCGCTGCTCGTCTGTGAGTATCCGGAGACGCGAATCCAGTAGGTGGTGTCAGCGTCGGCCGTGTGTCTCAGAACCGACTGGACCCCGCAGGCGTCGTCGTTGCACCCGAGAAGATCTCCCTTCTCGGCCGGGCAAGCGGAATAGATCGACAGAATCGTGTCCCATTCGGCACCACAGGTTCTCAGCTCGAGCACGCACGCCTCCGTCGTGGTGTGGACGAACCACAGGTCCGGGCTCAGCGGCGAGCCGCTACAAGCCACGAGGCCCGACGGCGCGGATTTCGACGTGTCACCGCCGAGCGTCGAGTCCGCTTCGATCACCTGAGCAAGCCCACAGTGATCGGGATCTTCCGCGTCGACGCACGTCACGTTGAGGGTGAAGTTCCCGGTGGCACCGTTGTACCCGGAGACACGGATGACGTGACGGGTGTCGGCGTTCGCGAAGAAGGAGACGGCCGAGTCGAGGCCGCAGGAGTCGTCGTTACACGCGATCTCGTTCGCCTGCGTTGCGGGGCATGCGTCGTGAACCGACAGGACCGTGTCGTAGTCGCTGCCACAGGTGTCGACCCGCAGGAGGCAGTCGGCCTCCGGCGTGTAGGAAAACCAGACGTCAGGACTCGACTCCGACCGGCCACAGGCCGACGAGCCATCATTCGTCGCGACCGCCGTCGACCCGGTCAGAGACCCGCCGGCAATCGGCGCCGCGAGGACGCAGTCGTCGGCCGGTCGCTCGATGCACCTGACGTTCAGCTGGAAGTTCCCGGTGGCGCCCTCCCAGCCGCTGACGCGGACCCGGTAGCTGCGCTGGGCCTCACCGAAGATGGAGACCGCTGACTGCCTGTCACAGCTGTCGTCATTGCACGCCAGCTCGGTGCCCCCGTCACTCGGGCAATCCGAGTAGACCGAAAGAACGGTGTCGTAGTCGCTGCCGCAGGTGTCGAGCTCGATCGTGCAGCTGTCACTGCTGCGGTAGAGGAACCACACGTCGGGGGCTGTCGCCGACTCGCCGCAGGAGCCGGTGCCGTCGTTCGTGGCGCTCGTCGTCTCCCCGGAGACGGTGCCGACGCCGATCGACATCGCCTCCGAGCAGTCGTCCTGGGATGCGACGGGCACGGCACCCCACAGAACGACGACCAGAACCGACATCACGAGGCCCGCATCGCGAGCTTTCTTCATGGGCGCTTCTCCCGGAGAGCGGTCAGGAAAAAAATGATTCGAGGAGTGGTCCAATTTGCGGCAGGCCCGGTCGACACCGAGCCCCTCGACCCGGCCCCTGCGGACTCCGGCCTCCGGAGGCGTGTCCGCCGCGTTCGTCCAGTTCTCTCGTCGAAACCCCTGGCAGAACCGAGCGCTCTCATCCTCCTCGCTTGTCGATCCGGCGTCAATGTCTCACGCAGTCCCGACGACACGAGGGCGGCGTTTCCCGGTACGTTACAACCCTCACCGGGTTCGACGCGCACAATGGCGTCGGCGCACGACTCGTCCCGGACGGCAGGGCGGGATCATCCGGGCCTTGGAGTCCTTCCGTGAGGTCCTGAGCAAGTGTCCGCCGCGAGGTCGAGTCCCGTCCATCCGGCCCACAGGAGGAAGCACCCTGTTCGTGACCGGCGTGAGCGCGAGCGAGTGCCCAGCGCAGCAGGCGACGTGACGAGCCGGTCCCGCGAGAAGGCCAGCGTCGTCTGGCGATCCAGCCGTACTCCTCCCGACCTCGTGCGTCGATCGCTCCGACGACAGGATCCGTTTCGTGAGAACGTGAACTCGAGATATAGAGCGGTGACCGTGAACGACACGTGACCCCGCCCCGTTGGCGACGTTCGATCATCTTGACCCTGCGGCCAGGTCGTGCTCGCGAACAACACGGGTCGACAGACCGGCGGGTAGGCGCGGCCTTCTTGACCTTCGCGGATCACAGAGCAGGCCGGAGCGACCCGATCGGGCCAAGTATCGGCTCTGTTCAGGCGATCAACTCCTCGACAACGCGTCCGTGGACGTCCGTCAACCGGAAGTCGCGGCCGTTGTGCCGGTAGGTGAGCTCCAGGTGATCGAGGCCCAGAAGGTGCAGGATCGTGGCGTGCAGATCATGGTGGGACACGGGGTTCTTCTCGGCGTGCATGCCGAGCTCATCGGTCGCTCCATGGCTGAAGCCCGCCTTGAGGCCGCCGCCGGCCATCCACATCGAGAAGCCGTAGTGATGGTGACCACGCCCGATCTTCTGGTTTCGATCCGCTTCTTCGAAAGGTGTGCGTCCGAACTCCGTCGCCCAGACCACCAGGGTTTCATCGAGCAGACCCCGGGACTTCAAGTCCTTGATCAGGCCGGCGATCGCCTGATCCGTGCGTGCGGCGTTGCTGCGGTGATTTCCGACCAGGCCGCCACGGTTTCCGTGCGCGTCCCAGCGCCGTCCGACCGCCCCGTCGAAGATCTCGACGAATCGCACTCCGTTTTCCACCAATCGCCGCGCGGTAAGACACTGCTGGCCGAATTCCGTTTCGCCGTACAGCTTGCGGACGCTGGCAGGCTCGCGGCGGAGGTCGAACAAATCGGGCGCCGCCGATTGCATGCGGAACGCTGTCTCGAACGCGTCGATACGAGCCGCAAGCTCGGGTTGAGTCGCGTGCCTTTCCTGGTGTCGCCGGTTCAATCTCGCCATCAACTCCAGTTGCCGCCGCTGCTCCGCGAAAGTGACCTGCCGTGGTCGCTTCAAGTACCGGATCGGAGGCTGGTTCTTGCCGATCTCGACGACTGTCGCCTGGTGCGTGCTCGGCAAGAACCCGGAATGATACATCGCCGCGCCGCCGGACGAGTTGGTGGAGGGGCCGTCCCGCATGACGACGAAACCCGGCATGCTACGGTTCTCGCTGCCGAGGCCGTAGCTCAGCCAGGAGCCCAGGCTGGGAAACCCGGGCCGGTTGAACCCGGTGTGCATCAGAAGCTGGCCGACGGAGTGAATGGGTGATGCAGCGTACATGGACTTGATCATGGTGATCTCGTCCACCACCTTGCTCAGGTGCGGGTAGATCTCGCTGACCCAGTGGCCGCACTGCCCGTATCGTTTGAAGTCGAACACGGGTGGCAGAATCGCCGACCTGGAGAAGTTCTTCTCCGGATTGAAACCCTGCAGCTCCGTTGCCGAAAAAAGCTCGCGGGCGGACTTGCCGGCGAACTTCCGCAAAGCCGGCTTGTAATCGAAGGTCTCCAGATGGCTCGCGCCTCCGACCATGAACAGAAAGATCACGTTCTTGGCACGGGCCCTGAAGTGCGGAGGCCGGGGCGACAGCGGCGAGTCGGGCTGATCTTCCTCCGGAGCCGCGAGCGCATCTTGCTCCGCCAGCAGGCCGGCCAGCGCGATTCCGCCAAGGCCGATCCCGCCGAGACACTCGCGGCGATTCAACTCGAGCAGGCAGTCTTCTTCAAAGATGGCCATTCTCTCTTTCTACTGGAAAACGACGGTCTCGATTTCCCCTTTCGGTTGCCGGCTTCCAGGCCCGTGAGTCCGGCAACCGCAAGGCCAGAAGCCACCGCGAGGATCGCCTGACACTCATGGAACGTAAATGAACTCGTTGAGGCCCATTATTGCGTGGCAGTAGCTCACCAGCCCGTCTTTTCCGGCCTTGCCTTGCGCGTCGTTCGACGTCGCGAGAAACGAAACACCGAGGGCGCGCTCATCCGTCGTGGGCGGACGCGAGAACGCGATCTCGTAGAGGCGCTGCACTTGCGCGGCAGGTTTCGACCCTGCTTCTGTCGTCACGCGATCGGCAAGCAGCCCGGCTTGTTTCCTGAGAAACGCCGAATTCAACATGAACAAAGCGCTGCGCGGCGTGATGCTGACCGTGCGGGCGGCCTGGCTCTGAAACGTGTTGGCCGAATCGAGCACGCGGAGGACGGGATGCGTCACGAAGCGGGGAGACATCAGGTACACGGATCGGCGCCAGTGATCGGGCTTCTCTACATACGGCTTCTTGGCAGAACCGATCTCTATGCTGGGACCGAACATATCGGTCTTGAGCGATCCTGAGACGCTGAGGATCGTGTCGCGAATCGCCTCGGCCTCCAGGCGGCGCGTCCGGAAGTGCCAGACCCATCTGTTGTCGCGATCGACTCCCGCCCACCGATCGTCCGAGGCTTGTCGATAGGTCGCGCTGGTCAAGATGAGGCGGTGGAGGGGCTTCAGCCGCCACCCGCCGCGAATCAACTCACCGGCCAGCCAGTCGAGCAACTCCGGGTGCGTCGGCGACTCCCCGAGCCGACCGAAGTCATTCGGTGTGTTGACAATGCCACGGCCGAAGTGGTGCTGCCACAAGCGATTCACGATCACACGGGCCAGCAGCGCACCCGCGCCGTGCTCGACGTCGGTAAGCCAACGAGCGAGAGCCTGGCGCGGACTTCGCCGGATCCGATTCGCACGGCCTCCGGTCGCATCGCCCTGGAAGAGCCAGCTCTCGGATCGGTGCTCTCCTCGCATCAGGACCTGCACGAAACCGGGTGTCACTTTCCTCCCGGGACGCCGCCAGCTGCCACCGGCCAGCAGATGAGGCTCACGGAGCAGCTTCACGGAATTCGAACCGACTAGATTGCTCACCTTCGCCAGGTCGAAGAAGACAGCCGTCAGACGGTAATACTCCTCGGACGTGATCGGGTCGAGCTTGTGGTCGTGGCAACGTGCGCAGCCGATGGTCAGACCCAGGAAGGCGCTGCCCGTGGCCGAGACCATATCGTCCAGGATGTGGAGCTTCTTGTCGTTCGGATGCGAGTTTCTCTGCAGACGCGTTCCCAGTTCGACGAACTGGACCAGGTCACGCGCGAGTGGCGAATCGCCATCGAAGCCGGGTCCCGCCACTTGCAACGAAACGAACTCGTCATACGGCAGATCCTGGTTGAAAGCCCTGATGACCGCGTCGCGGTACTTGTAGGAGTGCTTCCGCGATCTGTCCTCCTCGGGATTGCTGCCCTCGCTCTCGCCGAAACGCGCAACGTCGAGCCAATGCCTCGCCCAGCGTTCGCCGTAGTGATCGTTCTTCAACAGCTGGTCGACAAGGTCCCCGTAAGCGGACGTCGACGCATGATCGACAAACTCCTGGGCCGCCTCTGGTGACGGCGGCAAACCCAGCAGATCGAAGTATGCCCGGCGGACCAGGGTCCGCCGGTCGGCCTCCGATGTCGGCGACAAGTTTCTCTCGTGCAACCTTGCCAGGATGAACCGATCGATCGGGGTGCGAATCCAGCCATCGGCTATCACCGGAGGCGCTGCCGGTTGCAGGGGACGAAACGCCCAATGCCCGCGGGCGGCGGCAGCGTCCGAAGTCCGCAGCTCGACCGGTTTGCCATCGCGAGGGTCGGGAGCACCGATCTCGATCCACTTCGCGAAATCGTCGATGACTGTCTCCGGCAGCTTCTCCTCGGGCGGCATCTTGATCGATCCGTGCCGAATCGCGTCAAGAAGTAGACTCTCGCCGGCGTTGCCCGGTACCACAGCAGGCCCGCTCTCGCCACCGGTGCGCATTCCGGATTTCGAGTCCAGCAGCAGCTTGCCCTCGAGCTTCCGCGCCTTGGCGGCGTCCTGCGAATGACAGGCGTAACACTTGTTGACGAGAACCGGCCGAATACTGGTCTCGAAGAACGCGAACCCCCGGCGATCTACCGGACTCTCTTCCGTCGACCACGCCGCGTTCGTGCCGAACCCGAACGACGACAGCAGGAACAAGCTCACCAGGGAATGGCAAGGCGTTGATGTCGAAACTCGTTTGTGCTCGGCAGGAGCCACCCGACATCTCCTTCGGTGATGCATCGCGGGCTTGCGATGCACAGCAGCCAGCGCGGTCTCGCTACGACTCCATCTCGAACTTTCTCAGGACGTGATTGTTGAAGTCGGCGAACAGAAGTGTGCTCTCGCGAATCACGAGCCCGCGCGGGAAGTCGAACCGGGCCTGCTCGACCACCGCGTTGCGGAACCCCGCGGCTCCCACTCCGGCGATCGTCGACACGATACCTCGTGGTGAAATCTTGCGGATTCGATGGCCATGGGTATCCGAGAAGTAGACCGTTCCATCCTCGGCGACGAACACTTCAGTTGGCGTGTTGAGGCGACTCCTTGCGGCTGGCCCGTCGACGAAGCCGCGGCCCTTCTTTCCGCTCGCGCCGTGTCCGGCGATCGTTGTTACGGCGCCGGCGGGAGTGATCTTCCGGATGCGATGGTTCTCGGCATCGGCGACGTAGAGATTGTCAGCACTGTCGATCGCCATTCCGCACGGGGCATAAAAGCGAGCCTCGGTGGCGCTCCCGTCGCGCCAGGTCGCCCTGGCCTCGACACCCGTTGGCCCACCACCCGCAACTGTGCTGACCATCCCGTCAGGCGAAATCTTGCGAATCCGATGATTCCAGCAGTCACTGAAGAAGAGATTGCCTCGGCTATCGAGAACCAGACCACGCGGCGCATGGACAAGGGCCTTGTCGACAGGGCCGTCTCGGTAGCCGACTTCGCGGCGGGCGATCAACGAGCGGACGTTCCCTCGGGCGTCGACGACCCGTATGCTGTTCTCGACGTAGCTGCACACGAGGAGATTCCCCCGACCGTCCGTGTGCACTCCCGAGGGCGTATTGAACCGGACCTTGTCAGCTGGTCCGTCCACCGTCCCCTGCTCTCCGTTCCCCGCGAACGTCGTGACGACTCCGGCAGGAGAGACCTTTCGAATGCAATGATTTGCGCTGTCTGCGACGTAAAGGTCGCCTCGTGCGTCCAGACAGATTCCGAACGGCTTGTTGAATCCTGCCCTCGCACCCACGCCGTCGACAATCGTCGGCTGGCCGCT
>CAYMLL010000231.1:0-12815 GCA_964390645.1 uncultured Planctomycetia bacterium
CGGGACCCGGCAGGCACCGATCAGAACCCGGGAACCGCGAACCTCGACGCCGACCTCGGCGCCGGCAAGAACCGGATCCTCATCCGCCTTACAGCCCCCGGCGGCGTGCGGAGCTTCGCGCTGCGCATCCGCGATCTCACCGGACGTCCGCTCGACCTCACCCATCTCGAGGATCCCGAGGAATCGTGACCCCCACCCGCACAGCCCTCCGGGCGCTCCTTCTCGCTGCTCTCACCCCCCTGGCCGCCTTCTGCGTCGCCGCCGAGACCTTCAGCGACGTCACCGAGCGCGCGGGCATCACCGGCGTGCACCAGAACGGTGCACGGGGCGAGAAGCTGCTCCTCGAGACGATCAACGGCGGAGCGGGATGGCTCGACTACGACGGCGACGGCCACCTCGACGTCTACCTCGTCCAGGGCCTGGCCGACGCCGGCCAGGCCGACACGCCCGGCGAGACGACCAACCGACTCCTGCGCAACCGGGGCGACGGCACCTTCGAGGACGTGACCCACCTCGCAGGCGTGGGAGATCGCCACTTCGGCGCCGGTCTCGCGGTGGGCGACATCGACAACGACGGCGACACCGACCTCTACGTGACCAACTACGATCGCAACACGCTCTACCGCAACGACGGTGACGGCACCTTCACGGACATCACCGAGGCCGCGGGCGTCGAATGCCGGTACTGGAGCTCGAGCGCGGCCTTCGTCGACGTCAACGGCGACGGTCTGCTCGATCTCTACGTCGCCAACTACCTGATCTACGACCCGAGACTGCATCCGGGCTGCACCGGCAACACGAGGAAGATCCTCGCGTACTGCCACCCGAACAAGTACGACGGCGCGCCCGACTCGCTCTTCATCAACCGGGGCGGAGATCGCTTCGAGGACATCTCACGCAAGACCGGCATCGCCGTCAGCGGCCGCATCCTCTCGAAGGGGCTCGGCGTGCTGCCTACCGACTACGACGGAGACGGCGACATGGACATCATCGTCGCCAACGACTCGGTGCCGAACTTCCTCTGGAGGAATCTCGGCGACGGGCGCTTCGAGGACGCCGCGCTCGAGGCAGGCCTGGCGCTCAACACGTCCGGGCAGTCAGAAGCTTGCATGGGTATCGACGGCGGAGATGTCAACGGAGACGGCCGACAGGACTACTTCCTGACGAACTTCTCCGAGGAGACGGACTCCCTCTTCCTCGGCGAGGGCGACGGGTTCTTCGACGACGCGACGCTTCGCAGCGGCCTCGCGCAGCCCACGTTCCTGCCGCTGGGTTTCGGCACGCGGCTCTTCGACGTCGACCTCGACGGCGATCTCGACATCTACGTCGCGCGCGGCCACATCCTCGACAACGTCGAGCAGCTGCAGCCCGGCTCCAAGCTCTCGTACGCGCAGACTGATCAGCTCTTCACGAACGACGGCAAGGGACACTTTACCGACGTCTCGGCGAGCTCGGGCTCCTGGTTCCGTACCGCGCTCGTCGGTCGCGCGCTGGCGACGGCCGACCACGACTCCGACGGTGACCTCGACCTTCTCGTCGTCAACTCCGGACAGCGCTACGCGCTCCTGGAAAACCACAGCGCCGACGATGGCACTCGACACTGGATCGGTGTCGAGCTGCGCGGCAGTGGCCCCTGCAGTCGCGACGCGTTCGGCAGCCGCGTCCGCTTCCACACGCCCGGCGGCACCGTCGAGATGGAGACGCGTGCGGCGCAGAGCTACATGGCGTCGAACGACCCGCGGCTCCTGATCGGGCTGGGAACCCGAAAGCCGACGGCGGTGAAGGTCGAGGTGCGATGGGCCGACGGGCTGCTGGAGAGCTTCGAGGGCCTGGAGGCCGATCGATATCACCGGCTGCTGCGGGGGACGGCTCGATAGCCGCGAAAGACGGACTCGCGCGAGCGCCCCCAGCGGCGGCGCCTCCAGAGTATCCCCGAACTCCCGGGGCCCGGTCCGACGCCTCCGCCCTGGATATCCCGGTCTCGCTTCTTCCCCGGGAGCCCGCTCGGCTCGCGAGTCAACGCGTGGTGACCTTCTTTCGAGAGGTGCTCTTCTTCCTGGCTGCCGCCTTCTTCTTCGGCACGGCCTTCTTCTTGGCTGCCGCCTTCTTCCGGGTCTTCTTCTTGCCCCGGACGCCGTTTTGCCGCTCCGGTCGCAGGGCGCGAACCTCGGCACCGATACGCCACATCTCGGACTCCCGGACCGTCTTGAGCTCCTTCTCGAGACGCTCGCGATAGTCCGCCTTCGAGTTGACCCGCAGGACGCGACGGGTCTCCGAGCCGTTGGCAACCGATTCGTAGAGTGCCTCGAAGACGGGCTTCGACGCGTCCCGGAACTTCTTGTACCAGTCGAGCGCCCCGCGCTGCGCGGTCGTCGAGCAGTTGGCGTACATCCAGTCCATGCCGTTCTCGGCGATCAACGGGTAGAGGCTCTGCGTCGCCTCCTCCACGGTCTCGTTGAAAGCCTCCGAAGGCGAGTGGCCCTTCTTGCGCAGCACCTCGTACTGCGCGAGCCAGAGCCCGTAGATGGCTCCCATCAGCACACCACGCTCGCCGGTGAGGTCACTGTAGACCTCCTTCTCGAAGGTGGTCTCGAAGAGGTAGCCCGAGCCGATCGCGATACCGAGCGCGATGCAACGCTCACGCGCCCGACCGGTGACGTCCTGGAAGATCGCGAAGCTGGAGTTGATACCGCGCCCCTCCAGGAACAGGCGGCGTACAGTGGTGCCGGAGCCCTTCGGCGCGCAGAGAATGACATCGACGTTCTTCGGCGGCACGACTCCGGTGATCTTCGAGTAGGTGATGCTGAAGCCGTGTGAGAAGTAGAGAGCCGCACCGTCCTGGAGATTGTCGCGAACGATCGGCCACTGGTCCTTCTGACCGGCGTCACTGAGCAGATTCTGCACCACCGTGCCGCGACGAACGGCCTCGGCGATGTCGAAGAGGGTCGTGCCGGGCTTCCAGCCGTCCTTCTGCGCCAGCTTCCAGCTCGCCCCGCCCTTGCGGACTCCGATGATGCACTTGACACCATGATCCCGCATATTCTGAGACTGTCCGCGCCCCTGGACTCCGTAGCCGATGACCGCGACCGTCTCCCGGCCGAGCACCTTCGCCAGAGTGGAGGCCGGCACGTCCGTACGCTCGATGATCTTCTCGAGGACTCCCCCGATCCGTAGCGTCTTCATCGAATCCTGATCTCCTGAAACTGCGAAATCACGGCGCGGGCCGCCGTCACGCCCGGCGCCGAGAGTCTCCGAACCGTCCCGACCGGTGGAAAGGGAGACCTTTATAGCCGATACCCCTCGACGGTGCAATTCCCCCGATTTGGCGCTACAATGGGCCCGTCGAGGCGCTCCCGGACCCGCTCGGCGGCCTGCTTTTCCCGGTCGCCTGCACGCCAGGCCGGGCTCTCTGGCGACTCCGGAACGCGGCCGCCTCGCCTCGGTCAAGCCAACCAAGCAGCAGGCCATCATGACCGGAAACACGCTCCATACGCTGTCACGTCGGGTCTGGACCGGCGTCGCTCTGATCGCTGTCGTCGCGCTGCTCGTGCGGGCCGTCGCGCCCGCCCTCATCGCGTGGGACGTCGCCGACACGGAACGACCCGGGCAGCTGACGATCCGCAACGACAAGCTGCTCGGGGGCGACTACGGTCTGCCCGTCGAACTCGGCGACTACGACGGAGACGGCCACGTCGATTTCGTGCTGGCGCCGATGAGGGCCAGCTCGGGACCGAACGGAAACCGGAGGGAAGCCGGCGAGGTCTACGTCTACCCCGGCAACGGCGAGATCGGCGGCGAGCTGGACCGCTCGACCCTGGATCCGTCCGAGCGCGGGCTGACCCTCCTCGGCGCCCGTGCCTACGACATGGCCGGCACCGAGCTCTTCAGCGCCGACGTCAACGGCGACGGTATCGAGGACCTGCTCGTCTCGGCGCAGAACTACGGGCACGTCCCCGGCGACGCAGGAGGCGAGATGCGCGTCAACTGCGGCGTCGTCTACGTCGTCTTCGGCCGCGAGGGTCTGCTCGATGGCGGTCCCGTCATCGACCTGCTCGACCCGCCGGCTGGCGTTCTACGTATCGTCGGCGCGCTACCGGGCGACCGCCTCGGCATCTGGGTCGAGGCCGGAGATCTCGACGCGGACGGCCTCGCCGACATCGTGATCGGCGCCGATCAGTGGCCGGCGCGGCCGACCCGGGAAGAGCCGCGCCGCCACGTCGGCAGGGTCTACGTAATCTACGGCCGCGCGGAGTTTCCCGCGTCCATCGACCTCGCGAACTTCGACGAGGACGTCAGCGAGATTCGTGGTCGCGACGACGACGACCACCTCGGCGCATCGCTCCACGCACGCGACCTCGACGGCGACGGGTTCGCGGAGCTCATAGTCGCCGCGGCCCTCGACCGGCTCTCGGCCGCACAACCGGGCGTGAGTCCGTTTCCGGTGCACGGCGGAGGGGGCTCGGGAGGGTACCGTGATCGGCTCCTGCGCGCCGGCGAGGTCTACGTCTTCGCCAGCGATACCGATCAGCCGCGATTGCCCGCCCTGATCGATCTCTCCGAGCCCCTGCCACCGAACGTCTCCTCACGGATGACTCTCATCTACGGCTACGCCAGGAATGCGAAGACCGGAGAGGAGATCACCACCGGCGACTTCGACGGCGACGGCCTTGTCGACCTCGTCCTCGGCTCGATCACCTCGCCGGCTCCGAACGGTGCCCGCTATGCCGGCGCGTCCCACATGATCTACTGGCAGGAGGGTCTGCGGGGCGCCGAGATCGACCTCCGGGACGGACACAGTCTCCCCTGGCCGGAGGGGCTCCGCGTCTCCCACATGTTCGGCGCGAACGCCAACGACATCCTTGGCGACACGCTCTCCGCGGGAGACTTCAACCACGACGGCTTCGACGACCTCGCCATCGGAGTTCCCCACTTCGACGGTGGCGGAAGGGACCGCGGGCTGGTCGCGATCGTCTTCGGGAGCACCCGGACGCTGCCCCTGCACTGGACGCCGCAGAACACGACGGCGGAGGACGATCTCGACGTGATCTTCGTCGTCGGAGCGGGAGCGAGCGACCTTCTCAGCTACTCGATGGAGGCCCGGGATGTCGACAACGACGGCTACGCGGATCTCTTCCCGAACTCGATGCGCGCGGACGGCCGCGGCAACCGCTTCAACAACGCCGGGGAGGCGACGCTCATCAGCGGACGGCTGCTGAGCGGCTCGGAGCTGACGATCGAGTCGGTGAGCCCCTCGGAGTCGCCCGAGGCCAGGCCCTTCACGCTCGAGGTTCTCGGGGACGGATTCACGACGGATACGGATACGACCGTCCTTCTCGGGGACGTCGAGGCGCTCTCCGTACGCGTGTCGACCGGACTGCGTCTGGAAGCCGACTTCGCCGCCCAGACGGTGTCCGGCGAGCGAACGCTGACCGTGCGCACGCGATACGGTGAGGCCCGCTGCGAGGGCTGCGTGACCATCGGATCGCCGACCACCGTCTTCCTGCGGGGAGACTCGGACCTCAACGCAGCGCGCGAGATCACCGATGCGATCTTCGTGCTCGAGTACCTGTTCCTCGGTGGCCTGTCGTTTTGCGACGACGCCAACGACGCCAACGACGATGGCGAGGTCTCCATCTCCGACCCGTCGTATCTCCTCAACTTCCTCTTCATCGGCGGACCGCCTCCTCCGCCGCCGTTCGACGAGCCCGGCGAGGATCCCACCGACGACGACCTCGGCTGCAGGGACTGAGCGTTCCGTCCGTGCTATCCTCTCTCCCCGTGATGCGCACCTTCCGGCTGATGATCCTGACGGTGGTCTCCTCGGCACCGGCGCTCGCTGATACGACCGGGCCCGACGGGCTCCAGAGACGCGTCGCGAGAGTCTTCGCTCGTCCCCTCTTCCGGGGAAGCTCCTTCGGCGTGCTGGTGACGGAGACCGCGACCGGCAAGGTCGTCTACGAGCACCGGCCCGAAGCGCTGCTCGCCCCGGCGTCGACGACGAAGCTCGTCAGCTGCGCCGGGGCCCTCTGCGTGCTCGGGAAGAACTTCCGTTTCGAGACTCCGATCGTGCGCACCGGGCCGCTGATCGCTGGAGAGGTGCGGGGCGATCTCGTGCTCGTCGCCAGCGGTGACCCCAACCTCTCGCAACGAGCGTTCCCGACCCGACATGCCTCGAGCCCGAGCACCTCACGGCTACGCTTCGTCGACCGTGACCACACCTACGCCGGCTTCTCGCGTGCCGAGACGGTGCCAGGGGACCCGCTCGCTGTGCTGCGCGATCTCGCCAGACAAGTCGTCGATGCGGGAGTCAAGGAGGTCACCGGCGACATCATCGTGGACGACGGCCTCTTCAAGGAGACCGAGGATTCCTTCATCGGAGAGTTCAGCGCGGCCTGCGTCAACGACAACGTCATCGACATCTCGATCGCGCCGGGAGTCCACGTCGGTGATCCGACCTTCGTGACCTGGCGACCGAAGCTGCCGTCGGTACGGATCACCGTCGACGCACGAACGACGGCCACCGGCGGCAGGAGCGACCTGTCGGTCGAGCGTCGTCCGGGTGTCGCCTCCTTCGTCGTGCGAGGCTCGTTGCCGATCGAGTCGATGCCGACGCTGCGCGTCGCACGACTGAAGCGGCCCGCTCTCGCCGCATCTCACTTTCTGCGCGACCTGCTCACCAAGAAGGGCGTGCGGGTGCGAGGACGGGCACGACAGGCCCGCTTCGGCCCGACGATCTACCGTCCCTTCGAGACCGTCGCGAAGCACGTGTCGCCACCCTTCTCCGAGTCCGTCAAGGTGACCCTGAAGGTCAGCCACAATCTTCACGCGACGATGTACCCCGTCCTCGTCGGCGCGCTCCTGGGGAATCGAGGCGACCGATCCGCCGGCTACGCGCGCCTGAACCGCTTCTTCGAGCGCCAGGGGCTCGATGTCGACTCCGTCGTCCTGCAGAGCGGCTCGGGCGGTGGACGCGCGGACACCCTCTCGGCTCGATTCACCGTCGATCTCCTCGAGCTGATGGCGAGACGGCCGGAGTTCCCGGTCTTTCTCGACGGTCTGCCGATCGGCGGTGTGGACGGAACGCTCGCGCTCCGATTTCGCTCCTCCGCGCTGCGCGGGAAGGTGCGTGCGAAGACCGGCACACTCGTCTACAGGGGCTCGTTCAACCAGCGGTGGATCTACCTCTCGAAGTCGCTGGCGGGCTACATCGACCTTCGCACGCCCGAGCTGCCGCGAGATCTCCTCAGCTTCTCGATTCTCATCGCGAACACCGTCGCCGAGGACCGGACAGCGGGAGTCGAGGAGCTGTTTCGCGCCCAGGAGAACATCCTCGAGCTCGTCGCGGAGGCCTGGCTGAACGCGCGCGGCCGGCGGAAGCTCACCACCGAAGATGCTGGCTCCGGGGCCGGTGGCGGCCGCTGAGAACCGGCCCCGCGAGGGCTCGGAAGGTGCCTCCGGAATCTGCCGTGCGGCTCCCTTCCCGGGTCAGGTCCCGCCGATCACCTGTCGGCCTCCGAGGAAGGTCGAGACGGGCTCGACCCGCAGCGATCCAGGTGCGCCCCGCATCTCGGCGAGGACGAGATCGGCGCGGGCGCCTCGACGCAGAGAGCCCCGCTCGCCGATGCCGAGAAGACGGGCAGGATTGCCGGAGCACATGCGCGCCGCCGCCTCGATGGACCTCGCGAGACTCATCGCCTGATGCCGCCGGCGGTAGACGCCTTCGACCTCGGTCGACAGCAGGTTGAGGAGGTTCTCGAAGACCTCGCGCATCCCGACGGTCGAGCCGAAGAGAGCGCTGACCTCGGAGCTCAGAGGATCCGGCTGCGGATCGCCGTCCTGCGGCACGACCTTCAGGTACGCGCCGTCCTCCGCCGGCTCCCCCCGGATGCCGAAGACCTCGAAGGGCCCGTCCGGCGGCCCGAGAGCGAAGCCCGCATCGCTGATGCCAACCGTGCGGCTTACCTCCTTGCGCGCGATCCAGTCGCGCACGAGAGACGGATGAACGTGCCAACCGTCAACGATGATCGTCGCGATGAGGTCGTCGTTGCGCAGCGACTCCTCCAGCATGCCGCCGTCGTGAAAGCGCTTCCAGTGACTGCCGGTCGGACCGTTGCCCAGGTGGATGATGTAGCGCATGCCGGCATCGACCGCCTCCCGCAGGCGCTCCGCGTGCGGATTCGCGTGACCACAGCCGACAACGACACCCGCGCGGGCGGCTCGCGCGACGAGGTCGATCGCATCGGCGCTCGTCTCCGGAGCGATGTTGATCATGCGCAAGGCGCCGGTCGCGAGCAGTCGATCGAAGACCTCACCGTCCGGAGGCAACACCCGGTCGGGATTGTGCGCACCGTGAAAACGCGGATTCATGAAGGTGCCCTCGACGAGCCCGCCGAGAAAGGCGGCGTCCCCCGGCTCCCGGCCGTCGAGGACGAGCCTCATGCCGTCGAGATAGGCGACGATCTCGTCGATCGGGGCCGCCAGCGTGGCGAGAACGCAGCCCGTCACGCCGCGCGCCGACTGATACTCGACGACCTGACGGATCCGGGCGGCGTGTTCGGCCGGATCGCGCGACCCGCCGGCCAGCCACTCGATGTCATTGACCTGGACGTCGATCCACCCCGGCAGAGCCCAGAGTCCGTCGGCGTCGAGCTCCTCGCAGGCACCGGCTGCGTCCGCGTCCTCTCCGACCGCCGCGATGCGGCCATCGGCGACCAGGATGGACGTGGGCTCGTCGACGGGCGCTTCGCAGAGCGCCGCCCGCGCCCCCCGGATGCGCAGCGGTCTCTGCCCCGGACTCGCGCTCACCGCTCTTGCGACGCTCCGCTCAGCACCGCCTCGAAGGCCTCCTCGAGCACGTCGAACCCCTCGATCAGCGCGTCGCGTGGAATCGTCAGCGGAGGGACGATCTTCAGGCAGCCGCCACCCAGACCGACCGGCGCGAACATCAGGAGGCCTCGACGGTAGGCATCCTCGGTGATCGCATGGGTCAGGTCCGAGTCCGGCTCCTTCGTCCCCGGCCTGACGACACGGATACCGCCGACGAGTCCGCGGGCCCGGATGCAGCCGACGCGATCGCCGAAGGCCTTCTCGATGCGCTCGCAGCCGGCGACCATGTCCGCCTCCATTTCCGCCGCGCGAGCGACCAGCCCCTCGCGCTCCATGACATCGAGGCAGCCGAGCCCCGCGGCGATCGGCAGCGGTGAGCCCGAGTGGGTCGAGGTCATCGATCCGGGGCCGTACGTCGACAGCACGTCGGAGCGCCCGATGACCGCAGACAGGGGAAGCGAGCCGGAGATGCCCTTTCCGCAGACGATGATGTCCGGGATCACGGCTTGACCCTCCGGGGAGACGTAGTGCTCGTAGGTGAAGAGCTTGCCGCTGCGGCCGAAGCCCGATTGCACCTCGTCGAAGGCCAGGAGCGCGCCGTGTCGATCACACCACCGGCGAAGCGCGATCGCGTACTCCGTCGGGAAGAAATCCGGTCCCACTCCGAGGTAGCTCTCGGATATCACTCCGGCGACCTCGTCGCCCGAGACTCCGAGCTCGTCGAGCGTGCGCAAGAAAACCTCGAAGGACGTGTCCTCGACGAGATAGCCGTCGGGGAACGGCACCTGTACGAAGGTCGGCTCCTCGACGCCGATCCAGCTCTTCAGCGGCGCGATGCCGCCGGCATACTGGGAGCCGAGCGTACGGCCGTGGAAGCTCCCGCTGAACGAGACGATGACCTTCTTGCCGTCGTTCGTGCGACGCCCCCATGTACGCATGAGCTTGATCGCGCACTCGATGGCCTCCGAGCCCGTCGTCAGGAGATAGACGCGGTCGAGCCCGTCGGGTGCCATGGCCGCAAGACGTTCGCAAAACTCGGCGCGTCCCTCGTGCGCGAAGACATACGTCGACAGCAGCGGCCTGGACGTCAGCGCCTCGATGCGGGCGGTCACCGCCGGATGTCCGTGCCCTGCGTTGGCAACGAGAACGCAGGAGCTCCAGTCGATCCAGCGATTGCCGAAACGATCCTCGACCTGATATCCGTGCGCACGGTCCCAGAGGACCGGCGGCTGACAGGCCATCGACGGCGGCTCGCTGGCGAGGAGACGCTCGAAGACGGGCACCGCTCCCGGCGCGGGCTGTGCGGTGACGATGCGCCGGTGCTCGGTCTCGACCCGCGGAACCGCGAGGGGCTCGAGGCTGAATCTACCGTACTTCATGCCCTCCTCGTCCTCGGCTGCTCACGCGCCGGCAGACGCGTCGTCCTCGATCAACGCCCCGGCCATCAGCGTCTCGTCCTCCGGACGGCAGATCAGCAGGCTGCCCCGGAACTGCCAGCGACGCGGGTCGTCAGCGTCGAGATGGAAGATGGAGCCGTCGACGGTCTGCGTCACTCTACGCCGCTCGCCGCCGACATGAAGGCTCATCGCGAGCCCGTGGCGGGCGATCAGCGGCAAGGCTCCTGCCGCGTCCCAGAGCTTCACCGACCCGATGTACGCGACAAAGCGCCCCTGGAGCAGCCCGACCAGAGGAACCACGGCCGCACCGAGCGCCATGACGCTGTTCGGCAGGTCGCAGCGACCACGCTTCGCCACCGCCTGGGTGACGGCGACCAGTCCTCCGGACCCGACCGGGCGCGGTGCGGGAGGCAGCTCGCGCCAAGTCCACTCCCCGTCCTCCAGTCGCCCCTCCTCGACGACGGCTCGATCTCCGTCGTCACAGCTGATGACGATCTCCCCGTACTCCGGAAGGTAGATCGCGCCGTCGACGAGTCGCCCCTCACGAAGAAAGCCGATCGAGATGCCCCAGTTCGGTAGGTAGTGAGCAAAGGGCGAGGTCCCGTCGATCGGGTCCACGACGTACGCCTCCTGGCTCAGCGCGGCCTCGACATAGGCCTCACCCTTCTGGCCGATGGTCTCCTCGCCGATGATGTGGACACCCCGGTCGGAGTCCTCGAGACGCTCGGTACAGAGCGCCTCGATCTCCCGATCGGCCTGAGTGACGATCGAGCTGTCGTTCTTGTACTCTCGACGTAGGTTCTTCTTCGCGCGTCGCGCGATTTCGCCGGCCTCCATCAGCAGACCGACGACTCGACTCTTGCTCCAGCTCAGGCCAGCACCTCCCCGTAAATCGCCGCGAAACCTTCCTCGATTCTGCGACGTACCAGCTTGCCGGACGGACCGAGGCCGCCAGCCTCCTTGAGGCCGTCCGGACTGACCGTCCAGGGGCCGATCTGCTCATCAACCGATCGGGTACCGTTGTGGTCCCGGATCAGCGTCGACAGGTAGCCCTCCACATCGTCGGTCTTCTCGACTCCCTCGCGCAGGAAAAAGACGCAGCCGAGCCGCGGCCGCGCGTCGCCGATGACGACCGCCTCCTCGAGCACGTTGCGCCGGTTGAGGTCACTCGCCTTGAGATCATCCTCCATCGGCACGGGCAAGTAGTTGAGCCCGTTGTCGGTCGTGATGCGATCGGAGACCTTGCCCAGCACGAGCAAGCGACGGCGGACATCGAAGCCTCCGCGATCGCCGGTGTGCTTGCGACCGTGAAAGGGGACGACGGTGCCGTCGGGCTCGACGTAGCCCCTGGCGATCTGGGGACCTTCCACGATGAGCTCCTCACCCTCGATCACCGCACGAGCATTCGGAAAGAGCTCGCCGCAGGTGCCGAAGGCGCCACGCCGTCGGTCCTTCGGACTGCAGACCGCGAGCGGGCCGGTCGTCTCGGTCATCCCCCAGCCCTGGAGAACCGTCACGCCCATGACCTCGAGCATCGCCATCGCGTGCAGGTTGGGCTTGGCGCCGCCGATGACGACGAAGTCCGGCGAGCCCAGTCTCTGACGGAACATCTTGCCGAAGAGCCGGCGCGCCAGGAGGATCCAGGGCAGCGCCAGACGACCACGAACCCGCCCCTGCTCCAGCGCGATGACGCCTTCCTCGGCGCGACGAAGGACGCGCTTCAGCCCCCTTCGCAGTCGCAGGGGAATGCGCGCGAGCTTCGCCAGCTCCGGTGGCACCTTCTTTCCCGAGAAGTCGGTGCACAGCTTCTCGTAGAAGCCGCCGCGCATGCGGTTGAGGACGATCGGAACGAGAATGATCGCGTCGACCTTGCCGGTCCTCTCCTGCGGCATCCTGGCGAGATGCTGCACGTCCGAGAACAGCATGCGGCGTGGCTTCACCGCGAGAAAGCCCATGACGACGACGAACGCGAAGATATGACTAGCGGACAGCGGCGAGTGGATGCACATCCCCGCGCGCAGAAAGTCGAGCGCCCGGATGTTCTCGATCGCCGCCTCCATGTTCTCGAGGCTGATCTCGGTGCACTTGGCGAGCTCGCCCGACGTGCCGGAGGTGAAGATCCAGGCCACGGGATGATCGGGCGGCAGATCGACCGCGAAGATGTCCCGTCGAGCGGCACGCTCGGCGTCGACCGGCGGTATCTTGTCGTCCTCGAGCGACACGTTCACCACCAGGTCGACATGAGCGTCCCAGCTCTTCACGCGATCCAGGAACCCGTCCCCGACGGCGACCGCACGAAGGTCGTAGCGGCGCAGATAGAGCTGCTGGGTGGGTTCGTCCCAGTTCGGGTAGAGCGGCACGACGGTGTACCCGTGCGAGATCGCCGCGAAGGCCGCGACGAGGAACTCCACCGTCTCGTCACTCTTGAAGAGCAGCGCGATGCGCTTCCTGCCGAGATGGTCCCATCCCTCGAGCCGCGGCCGGTAGGCCTGAATGGCCCGGAACACGTCGCTCCCGCCCAGCTTTCGAACACAGCGACCGCTGCGACCGAAGTTCTCCAGGCTTACGTCGACATCGGGAAGGCTCTCGACG
>CAYMLL010000232.1:0-12723 GCA_964390645.1 uncultured Planctomycetia bacterium
GCTTTCCGCGCGGTGTCCGCGAGTGGTTTGTCGCCCTGACCGGTTTCCCGATCGATGTCGGCAATCCGTGCACGATCTTCCCTTTCGTCACGTGGACGCTGATCGTGTTGAACGTTGCCGTGTTCTGCGCCCAGATTCTGTCGGAGCCGACCGAGGCCGGGCTCGCTCTTCGTTACGGGCTCGAGCCGGAAGCGGTGCGCGCGGGCGAATGGCACCGGCTGCTGACGTCGATGTTCCTGCACGGTGGCATCTTCCACCTCCTCGGGAACATCTTCTTTCTCTACACCTTCGGGGACAACCTGGAGGAGCGCTACCGGCCGCTTCGCTACGTTCTGCTCTACGTTGGCTGCGGCGTCGTCGCCGGGCTGCTTTCCGCGGGGCTGGCGTGGGCCGAGGACGAGAACACGATCCGGATCGGTGCCTCCGGCGCCATCTCAGGCCTCCTCGGCGCCTATCTCGTGAGCTTTCCTCGCACCCGTATCCTCGTCGGTAGCCTTTTCTTGCGCTTCCTGCCGCTGGTCGTTCGCGCGCCGGTCTGGGGATTCGTGGTCTTCTGGGCGGGATTCAACGTTATCGGCTGGTTCGTTCAGCGGGAGGCGGGGTTCTACGCGGTCGACTACGCGGCCCACCTGGCCGGCTTCGTGGCGGGACTCCTCGGTGGCGTCGTGCTCGCGGCTCTTTACCGTGGCGAGGCGGCCGATCCGCACGTCGCCTCACGCCGTTGACGACGGTCTTTCGGGGCGTTCTTGACCGCCGCGGTGGTGTGGCATAATCTGACGGATCACGTTCGCCTTGCTTCCCACGCGGAAGTCTCCTGTGGGGCTCCTCGGAAGTGTCGTCGAGGCGATATGCGGTTGATGTGAGCAGCTCGATGCCAGGACACGGTGAGTCCCTGGAATCTCTACGAGAAGGAGCTCGAGAGCTATCGGCGTTCCGATCTCCCAGATGTGGACGGTGGCTTCCTACGTCCTGAAGAAGAAGCTCCGTGGAGAGAGTCGCTATCCGCTGGTCCTGATGCTGGAGCCGCTCTTTCGCTGCAATCTGGCCTGCGCCGGGTGCGGCAAGATCCAGTACCCCGCCCACATCTTGAAGCAGGAGCTGACTGTCGAGCAGTGCCTAAACGCGGCGGATGAGTGCGCCGCGCCGATCGTCAGCATTCCCGGTGGGGAGCCGCTGATGCACAGTCGTATCGACGAGATCGTCGAGGGACTGGTCGAGCGCAAGAAGTACATCTACCTGTGTACGAACGCCATTCTCCTGAAGGAGAAGCTGCACCTCTTTCGGCCGACGAAGTACCTGACCTTCAGCGTCCACATGGACGGGCTCGAGGACGATCACGACTTCGCCGTCTGCCGTGAGGGCATCTACGACCAGGCGTACGAGGGCATCCGGCTTGCACTTGACCGGGGCTTTCGCGTGACCACGAACACGACGCTCTTCGAGGGCGCGGACTCCGAGCGCGTCCGGCAGTTCTTCGATGTCATGACGGATCTCGGCGTCGAGGGCATGATGCTTTCGCCTGGCTACAGCTACTCGAAGGCTCCCGATCAGGAGAGCTTTCTGCGCCGTAACCGAACGCGAGAGCTGTTCGCCCGCATCCTGTCGAATCCCGGCAAACGCTGGCGCTTCAACCAGTCGCCGCTCTTTCTCGAGTTTCTCATGGGCATCGAGGGTCGCGACTACAGCTGCACGCCCTGGGGCAATCCGACCTACAATCTCTTCGGCTGGCAGAAGCCGTGCTACTTGCTGCAGGAGGGCTACGCCGAGACCTATCAGGAGCTGATGGACTCGACCGAGTGGGGGAGCTACGGCCACGACAGGAACGACAAGTGCCGCGACTGCATGGTCCACTGTGGCTACGAGGCGAGCGCTGTCGATCACACCTTCGGCAGTGTCCGGGGCTTCCTCGCGACGGCACGCGCGGCGATCTTCGGTCTACGGTCGAAGATCGATCGTCCGCGGGAGGCGCAGCTCTCGGTCGGGTCCGAGACACCGGTCCCGACGCCGGGTGGCTTCAAGGAGCTGCCGGTGCTGGCGGCCGGGGCGGCCACGACCGGTGAGCAGCCCGAATCTCTCGCCGGTGCCGGCAAGCACGATTCGTGAGCGCGACGGCCGATGACGGGCCCGTGAACGAGCCACATGGCGCCGTCTTCGTTCAGGGCTACCGGTGGGAGGGCGAAGACCCTGTTCGGCTCCACGAGGTTGTCGAGGCCGCCTTCGACTATCGTGGCGACGTGACGCTGCTCCTGCGCGACGGCCGTGAACTCGCGGGATACCTCGCCAATCGTGACGTCGACGACGACGAGCCCTTTCTCGAGCTCTTCTCGGATCCGGAAGGACGGCAGCGGGTTCCGTACGCGGATCTGCGCGGGGTCGAGTTCTCGGGCAAGGACACCGCGTCCGGCAAGTCCTGGGAGACGTGGGTTCGCAAGTGGAACGAGAAGAAGGAGGCGGAGGCGCGCGGCGAGAAGGTGGACAACATCGACCTCTTTCCCGAGGAGCTCGACTGACCCGTCGGTCGGCAGCCCCCCGGCTGACCCGTCGGCCGGCAGCCCTGGGTCGCCGCTCCGGGAGGCTGCTCATCCCGAGCGAGCTCCCGCCGACATTCCTCGACGATTTTTTTCTCACGGCTCCTTGAACAGGGCCGGATGATGGTGGCTTCTCGTGTTCGAGGCGGGAGCAGGTGCCGATGCTGCGCCGGCGCCGTCTCGGATGCGAATGATATCCCGGCAGAGCATCGCGGATAGACGATTGAGAATGACACGAGTCAGAGGTCGATTCCTATCAGTGTCGGGGCTCGTGGTCGCGGCCTTGGCGGGCGCCGGGGGGAGCGTGAGGGCCGGGCCGCGCGATGTGATCATCAACGAGATCCTCTACAACGTGTTTCAGTCGGGGGAGGAGGACCGTCGCGAGTTCATCGAGCTCTACAATGGTGGCGGCACTCCGGTCCATCTCGAGGGCTGGTACTTTTCTCGGGGGCTTGAATTCACCTTCGAGGAGGACTTCGTTCTCGCACCGAAGTCCTTTGTCGTTGTCAGCGCGAACCCCGACTTCGCGGTCGAGCGCATGGGAGTGCCTCGCGAGCAGGTCGTTGGCCCGTTCGCCGGGCGGCTCGAGAATGACGGGGAGATTCTCGAGCTCGTCGACGTGGACGGCAGATACGTCACGCACGTCCATTTCGAGGATGGCGGCTCCTGGCCCGGACGTCCGGACGGACGGGGCCCGTCGGCGGAGTTCGTCGGCGTCGACCACGGCGACGACCTGCCGCGGCACTGGAAGCCCAGCCTCGTGCTCGGTGGCACGCCCGGAAGCGTCAACTCGCGTCGCGAGACCGAGGAGCCGGTCGTCGAGGCGCCACCCGGCGTCGTGATCGTCGCGGAGCAGGGAATCTGGCGCAGCTTCCCTGGTCGCTCGAGTCCCTCCGAGCCTCTCGACGCCTGGACCGAGCCCGATTTCGACGACGCCGACTGGCCGTCGGGACCCGGAGGCTTCGGGTTCGGAGATGGTCACGGTTTCGCGGTCTCGACCCGCCTGGACGACATGCGCTTCGAGTACTCGACGCTTTTTCTGCGCGGTGGCTTCGAGCTCGACGCCGAGATGTTCCAGGCCGCACGGGAGGGTGGACGCCTGGTGCTCGCGGTGTCGTTCGACGACGGTTTTGTCGCCTACCTCAACGGTGAGGAGGTCGCGCGCCGCAATCTCGGAACCGAGGGCGAGCCGGTCGCAGCGAACGCTCGCGCGGCGACGACCACCTCGGCATCCGTGGAGATCGATGTGACCTCCTTCGCCCAGGTCGTGCGGCAAGGGGCGAATGTCCTGGCCCTCGTCGGCGCCAACCGCCGCGTGTCGAACGGCGACTTCTTCCTCGGCGCGGAGCTCCGTCTGGTGACGGCGGCGGAGAAGCCCGAGGAGGCGGAGGCTCTTCCGTACGTCGGTGGTGTGATCAACGAGCTCCTTCCGGATCCGAGTGACGATGAGCGCGGGTTCATCGAGCTCCATAATCCCACCGACCGACCGCTGGACCTCGGCGGCCACTTCCTTCTCTCGAGCTTCGGCAACTTCGTTCACGAGATCGGGGCCCCGCTGGTGATCGATCCGGGCGCCTTCGCGCTGCTCGACTCGCGAAACCTCGCCGAGAGGATTCCATCCGATGATCAGAGGTTCATCCTGCTGGGCTCCGACGGAAGGACCATCATCGATGACGTCGAGCTCGGGCTGTCGGACGGACGCAGCTCCGGGCGCTTTCCTGATGGAGCCGGTGCTGTCAAGGTGCTCGACGCTCCGAGTCCCGGAGAGCCCAACGACTACGTCTACTCCACCCCGGTCGTCATCAACGAGATCAACTTTCATCCGGCCTTCGTCCCGGCGAGCGAAGGGTGCGTTCGTGATTGCTCCGACGTGGATCAGTGGATCGAGCTTCACAACCGGACGGACGAAGAGGTCGACCTCGGCGGCTGGGCTCTCGCGCGGGGAGTGCGCTTCCTCTTTCCGGCAGGGGTGACCATCCCGCCGCGGGGCTTTCTCGTGGTTTCTGCGTCGCTCGAGGCCTTCGCTTCGCGGCACCCGGGCGTCGAAAACGTTGTGGGCGAGTGGGGAGGCTGGCTGAGCCACGCGAGCGAGTCGATTCAACTGCTCGATGTACTCGGCAACCGAGTCGATCGCGTGATCTACGGCGACGGCAAGCCCGTCAACGACGAGAACCCGATTGACGGTGTCAATGATCGGACGTTTCGCGCGACCCCGTGGCCGTTCGGTGCCGACGGCGACGGCCCGACGCTCGAGCTGATTCACCCGGATCTCGGTAATCGTTCCGGGCTCGCGTGGCGCGTATCGGAAGCCGCCGGAGGAACTCCTGGCACCGTCAACTCGACCTTCGATGCGGACGCATCACCGACGATTCGAGACGTCGAGTGTTCCCCTGTGGTCCCCCGTGCAGAGGAGCCGGTGCGCGTGACCTGCCGGATCACGGCGCTCAAGGAGATCGCGCTCGTTGTCGTACGCTGGGCGGTTGACGGCGGTGGCGGCTCCGGCAATGCGGAGCTCAACGATGAGGGCTCGGGCGAAGATGAGATCGCTGGCGATGGGATCTTTACCGCGACTCTCCCGCCGCAGGCGGACGGCGTGGTCGTGCGCTTTTTCATCGAGGTCGAGGACTCGATCGGTAGCTCCAGCCGCTTGCCGGTCGAGCCGGAGGTGGCGCCTTACGGGGGCTTCCCGGGGACCTTCTTTCTCTACGAGGTCGACGACACCCCGGACCCTCGAGTCGGATCGCCGGTCTATCGCGTCGTCATGACTCGTTCTGACACCGAGCGGCTCGAGGATCGTAATCTGAACAGCAATGTGCTTCTCCCCGCGACCTTCATCGCGCAAGGCAAGGCGCATCATGTCGTCGGCGTCCGCTACCGCGGGGAGAACTCTCGCCGTGAAAATAACCGTGGCTACAAGTTGCGCTTTGCGTCGGAGCGCGACTTCGCCGGCGTCACCAATATCAACCTCAATGCCGGTAACGGCCGGGGGTTCGGTGTAAGCGGCTTTGCCGAGGTCCTCGCGGGCGACCTCTTCCGTCGCGCCGGAGCCCCGTACCCGCGGATCTACCCGGTGGCGCTGCATTTCGCGGGCGAAGTCGCCCGGGACTTCGACTTTCGTTACGTTCACAAGGAGGCGTACAACGAGGACTTCCTCGATCGCGCCTTCGGCTCCGGTGATCGGGGAAACCTCTACCGCGCGCGCAATCCGGGCGGACCGGGACGGCCGAGCGGCGATCTGTCCTTTCGAGGGGAGGACGTGGACGCGTACCGGCCCCTCTACGTCAAGGGCAGCAACGAGGACGAGGACGACTACGGAGACGTGATCGAGCTCGTGCGTCTCTTCGACCCGGAGCAGACATCCGATGAGGAGTTCGTGACCGGTGCCGAGCAGCTTCTCGACGTGCGGCAGTGGGCCGGGTTCTTCGCCATCACGGCGTGCATGACCAACACGGACGGCGGGATCTGGAACAACAACGGAGAGGACTACTTTCTCTACCACATGGCCGACGACTCGCCACTGCCGAACGCCGGGAAGTGGCTGCTCCTGACCTGGGATCTCGAGGAGACCTTCGTGGCCTCCGACGAGCGGCTCTTTCGCTCGACGGTGCCGGCGATCGTGCGTTTTCTGGGGCAGCCACGATTCGCGCGGCTCTACTACGAGGAGCTCTTCCGGCTGCGTGACGGTCCCTTCTCGCGCGCGGAGATGACGCAGCGATACGGGGCTGCCGAGAGCATGTTTCAGGTATCCGACGTCTACGACGTCGTCGATGAGATCGAGACGATGATCACGCAGCGGCTCGGCTACCTCGACGAGGTGGTCGTGCGGAGCATCGAAGGAGGCGCGCGGGAGGCAGCGGACCCGGTGGGCGAGTTCATCGTCGGTCCCGGCGCCGAGTGGCGCTTTTTCCGCGGCACGACGAGCCCTCCGGCGAACTGGTACTCGCCCGACTTCGACGACTCCGAGTGGGAAGTCGGACGTGCGGGGTTCGGCTACGGCGACGGAGATGACGAGACGTTTCTCGACGACATGCAGGATCTCTACGCGACGGTCTTCAAGCGTCAGACCTTCGAGGTGAAGAGTCCCGGAGAGGTCGGCCGTCTGTCGCTGCTGATGAATTACGACGACGCTTTCGTGGCGTACATCAACGGAGTCGAGGTCCTTCGCTCCGCCGCGGCGCCGGATGGGGTGATTGACGCCGACTCCCGTGCGGTCGACAGTCACGAGGCCAATCGAGGCGAGCAGGACGGCTTCGAGCGCTTCGATGTGCCCCTCGAGAACGCGGCACTCGTCGCGGGTACGAACATGATCGCCGTCGTCGGTCTCAACCGAGCTGTCGATTCGAGCGACTTCACCTTGCACGCCGCGCTGGCGGTCTCCCGGTCCTTCGACGGTGGCGGTCAGGCCGGTGGCTGCGGCACCGAGATCTTTATCGAGGGTGGCGGCCTCGTTCTGCAGGGCATGGCTAATCCCGTGTCGACGGAGATGGTGATGGTCGCGGGCTCACCGGTCGAGCCGCAGCTGGTCGTCGGCGGCGAGGGACCCTACGGCGCGGTCTGGTCTGCGGCGGTCGACGGGATGGTCGTGGGACAGCAGACCATACGGGTCGCGACGATCGACCTGGAAGGCGAGGAGAGCGACAGCGAGGAGTTCGTCGTGGAGCGGGTTCCGGGGTCCATCGGCTCGCTGGGGGGGCGTGTGGATGTCGACACGACGTGGACTCGAGGCGAAGGGCCGTACCGGCTCGTGAGCGATGTCATCGTGTCGGAGGGTGCGACCCTGACCATCGGTCCTGGCGTGACGATCATCGCGAACGCGCGCGCCTCGATCATCGTCGAGGGCAGATTGTCTGCGCTCGGCTCCCAGGAGTCGCCGATCGTCTTCCGCTCATGGGTCTGTGACCGTCCGTGGGGTGGAATCGCGTTCGCGCGGACCGGGACTTCTGACGACTCGCCTCTGCATCTGCTTGCCCACTGCGATATCCGGGGCGCCAGCGCACCGGGCGGCTATGAGGGCGCGGTCGCTCCGGTCGAATCTCGCCTACGCATCGAGGACTGCGTGCTGGCCTCGCTCGTCGAGAATGCTGTCGACGGTAGCGACTCGCGGGTCGAGATCGTCCGCACACGCTTCGAGGACATTTTCGAAGGTGTGCACTGCACCGACTCCTCGACCGACGTGCTCGACTGCGTCTTCGATCGGATCAAGGGCAACAGTGATGCAATCGAATTCGATGGTGGCGGGGACGCGCGATCGCGAATCGAGAGATGCGTCATCTCCGGCAGCTCGGACGACGGCGTCGATCTGGGCGACGTCTCGGTCGACATTCGCGACAACTACTTCGTCGACATCGACCACGATGCGATCTCCATCGAGGCTCCCGGCGCGCAGGGGCATCCGGTGATCACGGGCAACGTGATCTTCCGCTGCGGCACCGGGATGGCGATCAAGGATGGTATCGATATCTCGGACGGTGCGCACAACACGATCGTCGGCTGCAGGTTCGGCATGAACTTTTTTGCCCAGGATGACGCGCCGAATGGGGGGCATGGCAGCTTCGAGAGCGCGATCGTCTGGGGCAACGTTCAGGATGTGAAGATCGGTGCTCGCTCCGGCGCGGTTTTCACGTACTCGGACATCGGTGGCGACGAGGTCTTCGAAGGCGAGGGGAACATCCTCGCCGAGCCGATGTTCCTGGATCCCGAAGCCGGCGACTTTTCGCTCGTCAAGGGCTCTCCGTGCGTCGGCACGGGCTTCGGTGGGACCGACATGGGGGCCATACCGTTTGGTGGGCGGCCCGACCCGGGGGAGTTCATTCGCGGTGACGTCGACCTCAGCGGCGCTGTCAACCTGTCCGACGCGGTTCTTACCCTCGACTGGCTCTTTCGCCAGGCAGCGGGGCCCGCGTGTGAGGATCGTGCCGATCCGAACGACGACGGTGAAATCAATCTCACCGACGGCGTCTACATCCTGCAGTTCCTGTTTGCCCGGGGCCCGGCGATTGCTGCGCCTTATCCGGACCCGGGGACGGATCCGACTGCGGACGGTCTTTCCTGCGATTGATCACCCGGTCTGTCGGCGGATGCAGTGGGCGGTGTGGACGTGCTCACGCCCGCGCCTCGGTCGGGTCGTGCGTTGTCGTCCTGGAATCAACTCCGGGCTTGAGGTCGCGGATCGCTTTCAGGATCCGCTCGGTGGCCCGATCGAGATCCTCCCGTGATGGCTTGCCCCGGGGGCGCTCGATTTCGAGGAGCTCTCCGGGGTGGATCGTGGTGCGCGACGGGACGAGTATTCCGGGGAGCACGTTGTCGAAGGAAGGCCAGCCATCGATGTAGAGGGGCAGGACGGGGGCCCCGGTCCTGAGTGCCAGCAGCGCCACCCCTTTCTTTGCGTCGCCGAGAGGGTCGTTGGCCTCACGGATGCCGCCCTGTGGGAAGATTCCGATCACTCCGCCCTCACGCAGGTGCCGCAGTGCAGCGCGCATGGCGTTGAGGTCGTTTCCGTCGCGGTTGACCGCGATCACCCCGAGCTGGTCGCAGATCCACTTCAGGCCGATGGTCTCGTGGTACTCGCGCGCCATCAAGAAGCGGATCTTTCGTCGGGTGAGCCGGGCGACGAGAAAGGGATCGCAGGCGCTGCGGTGGTTCGCCACCACGATACAGGCCCTGTCCGGTGGCAACGCCTCCGTGCCGCGCGGGACCCGAACTCCGTGCCAGATTCTCGCGTAGGCGGTGTTGAGAACCCGGAACCATGCGAGAAAGTGGTCGTCCTCGGGTCCGCGAACCCACGGAGCGAGAAGGGCTGCGACGATGGAGAACGTCAGCGGCGGGCCGACGAGGATGGTGACGACGAGAAGGGTGATCTCGGTGGCGGTCATTCAGCAAGGCGTCTTCGTTGCTCTTGATTGTAGAAGAAGAGGGCCCCTGTTGCCCAACCAAACGACCGGACGCACAATGGGTGAGTATGCGAATCATCGGAGGTGCCCAGCGAGGAAGGAAACTGCTGCCCCCGGCGGATCGATCCATCCGGCCGGCGCTCGACCGAATCCGCGAGGCGATCTTCAACGTCATCGGCGATCGCGTCGAGCGGGCTTCCGTGCTGGATCTCTTCGCGGGCGTCGGTGCGTTCGGGCTCGAGTCGCTCAGTCGTGGCGCGCGACACGTGCGCTTTGTCGACGCGTCAAGGGGCTCGGTGGCAATTCTCCGCAAGAACGTGTCGCACCTCGGCTACGGTGCATTTTCGACGGTCGAGCGCGCGGACGCCTTCACGACACCCGATGTGGCGACGGGAGATGGTGCCGACGTCGAGATGGCGTACGACCTGATCTTCCTGGATCCGCCCTTTCCGCTCTTCAAGGATGCGGACGAAGCCGCGCGCATTTTCACGCGTGTTCGCGAGCTCCGCGAAGCTTTCGAGGGTGCGTTGATCGTTCTGCGACAACCGAAGTGGTATCGTGGCCGACCGCTTCCGGATCCGAGTGACATGCGCGACTACGGCGAGTCGTCAGTGTTCTTTCTCGGTCGCGACATCGGGACCGCGCGGCGTTTGAGCGAGGGCTGAGAGGGGATCTCCGCCCGATTCTCCGGTTCGCCGTACGCACGCATCGGCGAGTCGACGAGCGGCAAGTCGTCACCCAACTCGTTCTCCGGTGTTCGCTGATTCTCGTCCTGGTCAACGCGAACCGCGAGCGCGACACGAGACTCCTTCGACGCGACGTGGTCGCGACCGACGATGTGCAGTTCGTAGCGACCGACGGGGAGGTCGGTGGCGAGGGTGTAGCGGGCCCAGAAGTTCACCGTATCTTCGGAGGCAGCGGATCGAGAGCTGCCGGCGTTCTGCGAGATGAAGTCGAGGCTGTCGAGCATGTCGCCGTTGGGATCGAGGAGCCGCAATGTTCCGGAAAAGCGACGCCGCCGTTCGGTAGGTGAGACCGCCTCCTCGGCGAAATCGGCAAACTCGCCGTAGAGGAGAATTCTCTCGCCGGGGCGGAAGCGCCGTCCGCTCCGAGGGACATAGTCGCCCGGGCCGAAGATCTTCGATGCGAAGGTCACGTCGACGAGTCGAAAATCGAGCGCGCCAGGTGTCGGGGCGCCGACGCCACTGCCCTGCAGTCGCGGCACGAGCCCGGGTTCGATCTGCGTCGTGGCCGCCGTTTCATGGTGCGCAGGCTCGATCTCTGCGGTCGCCAGGTGAGATGCTACCTCGTGGATGTGAGCATTCGGTCGGTGGGAGCCGCTCTCGGTGGTCCCCTCGGGAGCTGGTCCGCCGCCTGCGTCGAGGACCCGGCTCTCGTCACTGTCGTCGAGGATCGACCTCCGGGGGGGCTCGACAGCGTCGATCGACACCGCTGAGCGGCTCACCCGTGTTTCGATCGGGCTGCGGCTCGAGCAAGAGGTCTGTGGGAGGATCAGCAGGCACCCGGCGAGAGACAGCGTGGCCGATTCGAGGCGCATGCGAGGCGGACTCCTTGGAGAGAACGGCGAACAGGGGAGCTGGCCGCCATCGGGCTTATCGGTCAGGTCGGCCGCACGCTTGAAGATTTTCGGAAGGAGGCCTCGGGGCGCGGGGGCGTGGACACGGAAGCCGATCCGGCATCGAAATCGGAACGGGGTCGGCGCAGGCCGGTCCGCAAGTCTCACGGGTCGACCTGGCGAGGTCCCGTGGCTTCGAGCCTGGCAAGGAAGTGGCGGCGTTTCGACCGCAGGCGTGATTCCGCCACGGTGGGGATCGGAGCGTCGACGCGGACGACGACCGGGGCGTGAGATGCGGTGAACGCCGCCGGAGAGCGACCGGGTTGGGGCGCTAGCGAGGCGAGCGATACCGGTGCAGTGCGTGCAGCACCTCGAGCATGTCGTCGGGGACGGGTGCGGAGAAGCACACGTCTTCGCGCTCGACCGGGTGGCGAAACGAGATACTCGCTGCGTGGAGCGCGTGGCGGTCGAGGATCGCCTGTGAGCCGGCGGGGCGCTTCTTGCGCGCGAGGTCGCACAGGTGGATCTCGCGCTCCCGGCCGTAGAGCTTGTCGCAGGCGATCGGTAGGTGGATGGCACCGAGGTGGACGCGGATCTGGTGTGTGCGTCCCGTGGTGGGATAGCACTCGACGAGGCAGTAGCCTTCGAAGGTTTCGAGGATGCGGTAGTCCGTCAGAGCAGCGCGGCCTTGACCGTCGTCGCGGACGACTTGCTTCTTGCTGTGTGTCCGGCTGCGACCGAGCGGGAAGCTCAGTCTTCCCTCGTCGTTCCTCGGCTTGCCGCGTGCGATGGCCAGGTACGTCTTGTGCACCTCACGCTGGCGGAACTGGCGGGAGAGTTCCTGGTGAGCGAGGTCGTTCTTGGCGACGACGATGACACCGGTCGTCTCGCGGTCGAGACGGTGAACGATGCCGGGTCGCTCGACGCCGGCGATGCCGGAGAGATCGTCAATCCAGTACATCAGGGCGTTGACGAGGGTAGGACCCAGCTGTTGTGGCGCCGGATGCACCGACAGGCCGGCCGGCTTGTTGATCACCGCGATGTGCTCGTCCTCGTAGAGGAACTCGAGGGGCAAGGCCTCGGGTGCCAGGGAGACCCTCAGCGGCGGCGGGACGACGACGCGGACGACGACGCCCGTGCCGACTTTCGTCGCCGCCTTCGGCTTGCGGGCTCTCGATGGCTCGAGGGACACGTGGCCACTCTGGATCAGCCGCTGCAGATAGGCGCGCGTGTACTGCGGCAGGTGTTCGGTGATCAGGTGATCGAGACGTGTGGTCGAACCCTCGTTGGAGAAGACGTGCAGTGTGCGCGGCCTGTCGCCACCGTCGGAGGTGTCACCGTCGGAGGTGTCACCGTCGGAGGTGTCACCGTCGGGGGTGTCACCGTCGGAAGTGTTACCGTCGGAAGTGTTACCGTCGGGGGACGTCACCGTTCTGCTCCCACCGGCCACCGTTCTTGTCGCCGAGGACGGGGGCCTTCGTTCCGGCTCCCGGGCGTTCCGGCGTCGGGGCTCTGCAAGGATCCCGTGGAGCTGTGCTGCTGGATGAGCGGGGCTCGGGACTTGTCGTCGAGTCGATCGACCCGGTCTGGATCGCCTACTGCGAACCGTCGCCGGTCTCCGCCGTGCCCGTGCTCGGGGCGGTGCCCGTGCTCGGGGCGGTGTCCGTGCTCGGGGCGGTGCCCGTGCTCGGGGCGGTGTCCGTGCTCGGGGCGGTGTCCGTGCTCGGGG
>CAYMLL010000233.1:0-9507 GCA_964390645.1 uncultured Planctomycetia bacterium
CCCGGTCGCGTGAGACCCGGGTCGACCGGGGGCGGCTCTTGCCGAAAAGGACGACGGATCCGGCGGCAAGCGGCGCGCCCTGTGCGTCGCGCGCGACGCCACGGATCGTTGCGCCGCGGTGCAGTGTCAGCAGAACCGTGGGTGGTCGACCGGGGACTTCGGTGTCGACGTCGACGACGTCCGAGCGTGCGGGAAGGTAGCCGTCGGCCTCCACCTCGATGACCCACCGTCCCGGGCGCAGCCCGCGAATCCTCAGCCGTCCGGTCCCGTCCGTCGTCCCTCCCTCCCGCGTCTCGCTGACGTCGAGTCCCCGACGGCGACTGCCTTGCACGCGCATCGCGCGAGCCCGGACGTCCGGCAGGGCCCTACCGCCGGTGTCGAGAACGGAGAGCCGGGTCTCCCCACCGCGCTCGAGCTCGACGAGAGTCTCGACAGATCGACCACCGGGGGGCACGAGCACCCGGGTCGAGCCCGGCACGAAGCCGAAGGCGTCGATCGTCAGGCGAAAGGTGCCCGGCGGGATGCCTGCTCGTTCGAAGCGACCTTCCGCGCTCTCGACGGACCACGGTCGCAGCGGCTCCTCGAGGCGCATGCCGACCTCGAGCGGCATCACGGAGATCTCGAAGCGTGGCACCGCGTTGCCGTTCTCCCTCTCGACCACGCGTCCGACGACGCTGCCGAAGGGACGCAGCACGATCTCTAGATCCTTCGCCGGTGCGCCGACGTTGCCTCGTGCCGTTGTCGCGAAACCCGGCGCGGAGATGCGCAGGCGATACGGCCCGCGGTGGAGGCCCTCGAGGACAAAGCGTCCGTACTGATCCGTCAGCGCGGATCGACGCCCGCGCTGGATGGTCGATGCGTCGAGATCGATCGCCTCGATCGCGGCGCGGATCGGCCCACCGTCAGGATCGATGACACGACCATCGATGGTTCGCGGGGCAGCAAGGTCGAGATCGGCGACGGACTCCTCTCCCGAGAGTACGACGAGTCGGCTGGTCAGGAATGGAGCGTGGCTTGCCGAGTCGACGCGGATCGAGTACGTGCCCGGGCGAACCCCCCGGAGCCGGAAGCGACCTTCAGCGTCGGAGAACGCGACGTGGTGAAGCTCCGCGTCGCCCTGCTCTCGAGAGGTGACCAGTCGCACCGGGATGCCGACGAGCAGGCCGTGCTTGTCGCGGACGGCACCGACGACCGTGCCCGCCGCCGCCAGGTTGAGGACGACGTTCTCGTGATCGTCGGTGGGCCCGCTCGGGTGGATCCCTCGAAGCTCGGTGATCGGGAAGTTCACATGTCGCGCGCGAAGTGAGTAGCGAGGCCCCTCGCGAACCTCACCGAGCTCGATCTCGAAGGAGCCGTCGTGGGCCGAGCGCGCCGTCGCTATCGCACGGGGCGCGAGGGTGGCCGCGTCGGGATCCCACTCGAGGAGCTCCACCTCGACGTCCGGAACACCCGTCTTCTCGGTGTCGATGGTGATGCCCGTGAGACGTCCTGCCCTTTGCATCGTCAGAATGTTCTCGCCGTTCCCGTCAAGATCGACACGCGCCGTGGCGTAGCTCCTTGCGCGCACCATGACGTGCTGGCCGACCTCCTCCAGGCCGACGAGCGTGAACTCGCCCGCGATGTTCGTGTTCGTCTCGCGCCCGGAAGACGTGACGGACACCGTGGCGCCCACGATCGGCTGTCCCGTGACGGCATCGACGGTGACCCCTCTGAGCTCCCGTCCGCGCTCGAGCTGGACGCGAAGCCGCTGACTGTCGCTGTCCTCGTCGACCTCGACCGAAGCGCCGCGAAGGGATCCGCCTGGATGTACGTCGACGCGCCACGGGGGCGGTGGCAGCGTGTCCAGCAGGAAGCGGCCCGTCGCGTCGGTTCGGGACGTCGACCCGGGTCGGCGTGGTCGCGCTGCCGAGACGACACGGATCCCGGCGTCGTGGACGCCTCGATCGTCGGGTCCGACGACGATTCCGCCGACGGCGTGTCCACGACGAACGGTCAATATCAACGGGGTCGCGTCCCTTTCGACGGTCGCGAGCACCGGCGACGAAGGAGCCCGGATGCCGCTACCCGAAGCGCTCAGGAAGTAGCGACCCGCTGCCAGGCCCTCGAGCTTGAAAGCGCCGTCGCGGTCGCAGGTCGCGGTCGATTCGGCCGGGTGGTCCACGTCGATCGCTCGTCGACGTGAGAAAGGATCCGCCTCGACCGTGCGACCCGCGCGTGCCTCGACACGCGCCCCGGAAGCCGCTGCGCCGTCGGTGAACCGGATCGCACCGTGCAGCGCGACCGTTCGATCCAGACGTATGACGAGATCATCGACGCCGTCGGGAATCGAGACTCGTGTCTCGACGCCGTAGCCGCGCGCCTCGACGCGAAGGTCGTGCAGCCTGCCTGTGTTCGCGGGGATGCGGAACCGTCCGTCGAGACCGGCTCGCGTCGTTGTCGATGGCGTCGTTCCCAGCATACGGACGGACGCGTCGGGGACCGGGTTGTCGGCCCGATCGACGACGGTGCCCGCGATCCAGGCTCCCTTGACCTCGTCCGCCCGGTCGCGCCCCGACGGGGCGGCCCCGGGTTCGCGGCTTGTCACGGCGGTCGCGGTCGTGTCGGGAGATCGGGACGCGCTGGACTCGCCCGTCGTGTCGGAGATCCTGTCGGCTTCGGCAGACGTCGTCTCATCCGAGGACTCGGGGCGCCGCTGCAGCGAGAACGCTGTCAGGAGCAGGAGGGTCGCGAGGACCAGTGCCGAGCTGAGCTTGCGGGATGGGGACATCGCTCCGGAAACATGATAACGCCGCCCGCTCCGTGGCGCCTGTGCCAATCGACTCCGGGACCGGGGCGGTGTATAACCTCCACGTGGGCCGGGGGTGCCGGCCCTTCCTTTGTGGCTGGATTCGAGGATCTGACGATGTTGTCCGTACGAAGACGGATTCTTTTCGTGGTCTTGACGCTGCTTCCGGGCACGCCCGCGTTTGTCGACGGCGCCGATCTCGATCCCGTGCTCGGCGTCGAGCCGCAGCCCCTGATCGCCCAGGCGCGTCGTGTCGTCGAGGCGCTCGCCTACATCGGTCGTCCGCTCTCCGCGGCGGAGACGGCGACGCTGTCCGCCGCATGGGCGAAGGGAGACGTCGCGGCCGTCGACGCGATCCAGAAGGTGTTGATGCCGCACGTCCTCGTCGCGGTACACATCAACCCGGAGAGTCGTGTCAAGGTCGCGGCGGGACCGGCGAAGCCGGAGTGTGTTCAGGCTGGCTGGAGCGCCTTCCTCGTTCGCGTTCACAACGAGGCCGGCGTGCGCGCTCAGCTCCGCGTCAGCAGTCCGAACGCCGCGCCGGTCTATCAGCGGTCGGGCGGCGCAGCGGAGCCGAAGGTCTCGATCTCACCGGGCCAGGTCGGTGAGAGGTGGACGGACCTTCACATGTTCGACCGGCGACCGCTCAACAAGACGCTCTCCGGACTCGATCTCGAGTACCGTATCGTGGAGCTCTACTCGCGCGATGCGGGCAAGCGGGAGGCAAAGCTGCGGTTCGACGTCGGACAGGGAACGCAGGACCTGGGATTTCGAGGTGAGGTGGACCTTCTCTTCGAGTGCGTGCCGTCGGTGGAGGTCGTTCTCGACCTCGTCGACCATGACGGCAAGCCGACGACGGCCTCGTTCGTATTTCGCGACGCTCGTGGTCGCGTTTATCCCTTGAAGTCACGTCGGCTCGAGCCCGACTTCTTCTTTCACGACCAGATCTACCGCCACAGCGGTGAGTCGATCTTGCTGCCTCCCGGTGAGTACGACGTGGAGTACGGTCGTGGGCCCGAGTACCACGTTGGTCGACACAAGTTCCGCGTGCCGGTCGGTCGGAAGACGCAGAGGGAGTCCTTCCGCCTGCGGCGCTGGATTCATCCCAAGAGGCTCGGTTGGTTCAGTGGCGACCACCACGTGCATGCGGCAGGGTGCTCCCATTACGAGAGCCCGAGCGCCGGCGTCACGCCGCGTGCGATGATGCGACACATACTCGGCGAGGATCTCAACGTCGCGTGCGTGCTCAGCTGGGGGCCGTGCTGGTACTTCCAGAAGCAGTTCTTCGAAGGACGCGTCAGTGACCTTTCCACTCCCGGCTACCTCATGCGTTACGACGTCGAGGTGTCGGGTTTTCCGTCTTCACACGCGGGGCATCTGTGCCTGCTGCGCCTCGAGGAAGACGACTACCCGGGCACGACGAAGATCGAGGAGTGGCCCAGCTGGGATCTTCCCGTCCTGCGGTGGGGCAAGGACCAGGGGGGAGTGGTCGGCTTCTCGCACAGTGGCTGGGGGCTGAAGGTCGACAGCAAGGAGCTGCCGAACTACATCATTCCGCCTTTCGACGGTATCGGCGCGAACGAGTACATCGTCGATGTCGTGCACGACGTCGTGGACTTCATCTCCACGGTCGACACGCCGTATGTCTGGGAGCTCAACATCTGGTACCACACGCTCAACTGCGGATTTCGCACTCGCATCAGCGGAGAGACCGACTTCCCGTGTATCTACGGCGAGCGGGTCGGACTCGGTCGTGTCTACTGCAAGCTGGAGGGCGAGCTCGACTTTGATCGCTACTGCGAGCAGATCAAGCTGGGCCGCTCGTACGTCGGCGACGGACGCAGTCACCTGATGGACTTCACGGTCGGGGGTGTCGAGGTCGGTACGAAGGGCAGTGAGCTGCGCCTGAAGGCGCCGGAGCGGATCGCGGTCACCGCCAGGGTCGCGGCGCTCCTCGATCGCCGGCCGAATCCCGGTCTGCGGGATCGGCCGTACGACAGCAAGCCGTACTGGCACGTCGAGCGTGCCCGGATCGGAGACTCCCGCAAGGTTCCACTCGAGCTCCTTGTCAACGGCGAGCCGGTCGCGCGCCAGGAGATCGTCGCGGACGGGACGCTGTCGGACGTGCGTTTCGACGTCACTGTCGACCGGTCGAGCTGGGTCGCGATGCGGATTCTGCCGACGTCGCATACCAACCCCGTCTTCGTCATCGTCGGCGGCAAGCCGGTTCGAGCTTCGAGGAAGAGTGCGAACTGGTGCCTGAGGTCGGTCGACCGGTGCTGGGAGCAGAAGCTTCCCCGGATCCGGAAGTCGGAGCGCGAGGCGGCGAGGAAGGCCTACGATCAGGCACGTGAGGCGTATCGCAAGATTCTCCAGGAGTGCGAGAACTGACTCTGGCTTCGCCGTCTTCCGGGAAGGTCGGGATTTCGAGGATCGCCGTGATCGAGAATCGACGTCGACGTGATACCGCGGGTGTACCGCGGAGGAGGAGCGACGACGGGCTCGGCGATCCTCGAGGTCCCGAAAGGGTCCGTCAGGACTTTCGCGGACACCCGGCCAGGCCACCGAAGTACGGCGAGACTCCGGCCGGCGGCCCGTCGAAGAAGTCGAGCTCTCGGGAAACCGACCGTCTCGCCGAGCCCCTCGTCGCCTGGCCGTGTGTCACCGGAGCTCGACGGCACGTCACATCGTCTCCATCGCGGTGTCTCGATCCCGGACGACATGACTCGCTTCGGCGTCCGGAGCACATGTTCAAGGTACCGTTAGCCCGGGTTCCACCATGGAGGAGATAGGTCGGCTGACCACCGAGCCCGAGGAGTGCCCCTATCTGCCGGAACGCCTCGTCAGCAACGAGTACCGCCTCGTCGTGGATCTGAGCCCGGCGGAGTACGGAGAACTGCTGGCCGAGGGATGGCGACGCTTCGGCAGCGTGGTTTTCCGCCCTCGCTGCGCGTCCTGCCACGACTGCGTCCCGATTCGCGTGCCCGTGACGAGCTTCCGTCCGTCGAAGAGTCAGAGACGCTGCCTGCGACGAAACCGCGACGTGACCCTCGAGGTAGGGGCGCCGACGGTTGACGAGCAGCGGCTCGACCTCTACCGGCGTCATCACGACGATCGTGTGCAGCGTCGCGCGTGGCGGCCGAGCCTGATGACCGCGGAGGACTACCACGAGTCGTTCGTGCTCAACACGGTCGGCACTCTGGAGTTCTGCTACCGCATCGGAGAGCGACTGGTCGCCGTTGCCTACGTCGGCGTGGCGGAGGACGCGCTCAACTCGATCTACGCTTTCACCGATCCGGAGGAGTCCCGCCGCGGGCTCGGCCGGTTCGACATTCTCTGCGAGGTGGCGACCGCGAGGAGACTCTCGCTCAGCTACCTCTACCTGGGCTTCCTCGTCGTGGGCTGTCCGTCGATGGAGTACAAGTCGGGTTTCCGGCCGCACGAGCTTCGACGGGACGGGCAGTGGAAGCGGCACGATCACGCATGATCCGGTTGAGAGAGACTCGGGTGGTTCGGCGGACGTCCAGATCGATCCTGCGATGCTTGTATCTGTCCTTGCGGCGGCTCCTCCGCGGCGCCGTCCGGCTCTCGTTCCGGGCCGGATCCACGACTTCCCTGGTGCCGGGTTCCGGCTCGGGGCTCGCCGTGCTCCAGGGGGCTGGCCGCGCCGCGAGGGAGTCTCGGTCGGCCCCGGGCGTCTCCACGTTCCCGGGACCCGGCAGGGTGTCGCGGTGACCCGGCCCTTCCGGGACCGTTAGGATTGCCGGGCTCGTCGTCGCTCCTTCTCCCTGGCGGGCCTCCGGTATCGGGGCCCCGTCGCTATCGTGACCCCGGCGGTCGTCTCCCTCCCGGCCTCACCTCAGAATGGCGGAACGCGGGTCCGGGGCTCGCCCGTCTGCGGTTTCCCCGCCGCGTCTCGTGCCTCCTGGAGCAGGGCTCGGCTGCGCGTCTCGATTCTCTCTTCGAGCTCTCGCAGGAATTCGCGGCGGTCCAGCCCCGGCCGGATGGGCTCGAGGAACTCGAGGACGATCGTCCCCGGCTTCTTGAGAAACCCGTTGCGCGGCCAGAAGTAGCCGGAGTTCAGGGCGGCGGGGACGACGGTCGGATCCGTCCTGGCGTAGATCGCTGCGACGCCGGGGTGGTACTTCTGTGTCGTGCCGACGGCGACGCGTCGGCCTTCCGGGAAGATCACGACCTGGCGGTCGAGCGTCAGGCGGTCGCGGGTTCTGTCGACAAGGTCGCGGAGCGCTCGGGCGCCGGCCTTCCGGTCGACACCGATGTGGCCGATGCGCGACAGGCACCAGCCGAAGACGGGGAACCGGATCAGCTCGATCTTCGGCGTGTAGAGGCACCAGTGCAGGATATGCAGGAAGACGACGGTCTCCCAGGCCGACTGGTGCTTGCACGCGACCAGGCATGCGCCGTCGGGCAGGTTCTCGCGTCCCCGGATCTCCATCCGCACCCCGCAGACGAGACGCAGCAGCAGCGTGGTTCCGTAGGCCCAGGCGCGACCGACATTCGTCGACGCTCGCGGTGGAAAGGGGATGGCGAGCGCGCACAGCGTCGTCATACCCGTCGTCCACAGGAGCCAGAGAAGATTGAAGACGCAGGAGCGCAGGAAGATCATGGTCGCGACCTCGACAGGGCGATCGGGAAGCCCCATGGTAGGTAGAGGAGGCCGCGGTGCAAGGGGGGGCCGATGTCCGTGAGCTCCGGCCTGCGCGATTCGCGAGTCCCGGGCGTCGAGACCTGGAACCGACAGACCGCGTCGATCAGCCGGCGTATCCTCGGGGCTCTTCGACGAGGATCCGATCGACGGTTCCGGTGGCGTGACGGGCATTACCAGTGAGAGGGGCCGTCGGCTGCGAGAGTGCGTCGTGCCTGCCGCCGGATTCCTGGCGGCCGCCTCGCTGCGCGGGAACGTCCTCGCTGTGGCGGCGGATCGTGAGCCCTACCCGAACAGCAGTCTCTTGAAGTCGTGGAAGGTGACGAACAGCGCCAGGCTGATGATCAGCAGGAACGCGACTCTCGTCGTCCACTCCTGGATCGCGAAGCTCACCGGCGAGCCCTTGATCTTCTCGATCAAGAGAAACACGAGGTGTCCTCCGTCGAGGATCGGGAAGGGAAGCAGATTGAGTACGCCGAGGTTGACGCTGACGACGGCCATCCAGAAGAGAAGCTTGATCCAGCCCATTTCGGCGACCTTCGTGAAGAGGTGCGTGATGCCGATCGGACCGGAGAGGTTCTTTGCGGACACGTTTCTGAGGATCAGGCTACGCAGCGTCAGGAACACCTGCTTGACGACGATCACGCTACGATCAAGACCCTTCTGGAAGGAGCCCAGCACGCTGGTCTTTACCACGATTTCCCGGGTCTTCAAGGCGAGCCCGGCGTCGGGCTCGTAGGTCGCCAGGCCGATCGTCGCGTGTGCGGTCGTCTCCTCGCCGAAGGGGGTCAGCCAGGAGAGCTCGACGCTCTGGCCGATCTCCAGGTCAGCGATCGCCTTGGGCAGGTCTGCGAAGGTCAGGATCTCGGTCGAGCCGACTCTGGTGATGCGCGATCCGGCCGTGATTCCGGCGACGGCCGCCGGACCGCTCGGGTCGACGGCTGCCAGCGGCTCGAAGGTGCGCCACAGCGACGCGTCAGCGTTCTGGAGCACGGACGCCGGGATTCTCAGGCCCAGGCGCTCCGGGCCGCGTGCGATGACGCAGTCGAGAGAGTCTCCCGCTGTGTGGGCGAGGGCGACGCGGACGTCGTCGGGAGAGTAGATCGGTGTATCACCGATGCGCACGAACGCGTCGTGCTCGCGCAGCCCGGCCGCGACAAGGGTCGAGGATTCCGTCCCGTCCCCGTCGATCTCGGCCAGGCGGGCGTTGTACCCGATCCAGTAGACCTCGCTGTCGGCCACACCGCGCAGCAACTCGTCGCGGGGCAGCTCGAGCGTCCTGATCTCGCCAGCGAGCGAGCGTACCGAAAGCGTCGCCTTCTCGTCGGAGAGCATGGGAGCGAGCGTGGCCCACGACATTATCGGGACCGGCTTGCCGTCGACCGAAATCACCTCGTCGTGAGGGTCGAGGTACTTGTCGAGAGTCGCATCGGGGGCGAGCGCCTTCACGACCCGTCCGTTTGATCGGCCGGCGCCGCCCAGGGAACCGGCGACTCCGAGCGCCTTGCGTCGCTCAGCGTCCGGACTCTTCTGACGTACGAAGTCGAACCAGCTCTCCTCGCCGTCGTCGCGCCGGATCTCGAGCCGGATGGGCCGGCCCGGGGCGCTCTGCAGCCGGCTGCCGATCATCGTGAGCAGCACCTGCGGGTCGACGTCGGGAAGCTCGATGCCCTCGAATGCCGCACCGACGATCCGGTCACCCTCGCGGAGTCCCGCTTTCGCCGCCGCGGTGCCCTCGGGAGGGTCGGCCGAGAAGGTCAGGTCGGTCGAAGCTCCGACTCCGATCGTGCTCAGACCGCGCTCCTCGACCCACCGGGTCGTCACCGGGAAGGAGACGATCCGGGGCTCGCCGCCGCTCGGACCCGCACGCTCGACCTTCAGCTGCAGCGTCACGTTCGGACCGGCGAGCGCGCTCCCGAGGAGCACCTCGGTGTAGTCCGTGACCGGCGCGCCGTCGATCTCCAGAACCTGGTCGCCGGGCCCTAGGCCCCCCGGCCAGGCGGGGCGGCCCCTCACGACCCCCCCCATTAGCCGCGACGGGGACCCCCCCCCCCCC
>CAYMLL010000233.1:9517-12706 GCA_964390645.1 uncultured Planctomycetia bacterium
GCGGTCTATCTCCACACCCGGGGCGCGGGGCGGTTGCCCCGCGGTCCAGGCGGGGCTGCCGATCTCGACCGAGCCGATTCGCGGCTCGGGGAACCCGACGCCGACGGAGAACGCGATCATGAAGAACACGAACGCGGAGAGGAAGTTCATCACCGCGCCCGCCACGAAGACGAGGGCGCGTGCCCCGACGGACTTCGCCAGCAGCTCATCTTCCGCGAGCGGCTGGCCTTCGCCTTCTTCCGGGATCTCGCCGGCGAGCTTCACGTAGCCGCCGAAGGGGATCATGCCGATGACGTACTCCGTCTCGCCCCACGTCTTCGCGAAGAAGCGCAGGTGACGGCCCTTCACCGGAGGATCGAAGCCGAGGGCGAAGCGGTCGACTCGTACACCGCCCTTCTTTGCGGCGAGAAAGTGCCCCGCCTCGTGGATGAAGATGATCATCCCGATCGCGAGGAGCCCGAGCGTCACGTAGAGGATCATCATCGCGTATTTTCTCGACTCACGAATTCGATTTCGGCGGACCAGGGAGGGCTTGTCCGTCGCCCGTGCCGGCCGCCGGTCCCCGTCGTCCGATAAGGACTCACCGTGCGGGTGCAGCAGGTATTCCGTGTTGTCGGCAGGCGGACCGCGTCAACTCCATCCCGCGCTGTCATCACGCGAGCTCCTGCCGGGTTCTCGGCAGTGCTCGCGTCGCCTCTTCCCGGGCCCAGAGATCCGCGGCGAAAAGATCCGGGAGGGCCGGCTCGACGACGACCTGGTGGCTTCGAAGGCAGGTCTCGACGGTTGCGAGGATTCCGAGAAAGGGGATCTCCCCCCGCAGGAAGGCGGCGACCGCGACCTCGTTCGCGGCGTTGAAGACGGTTGCGGCCGTGCCTCCCTGCGCGAGGACCTCGTAGGCGAGACGGATCGACGGAAAACGCGCCGGATCCGGCGCCTCGAAGGTCAGCTGCCCGACGCGTGCGAGATCGAGCCTTTCGATCGGCAGCGATCGGCGGTCGGGATAGGTCAGAGCGTACTGGATGGGGACCTTCATGTCCGGGGGGCCGAGCTGGCAGATCGTGGAGCCATCCCGGTACTCGACGAACGAGTGGATCATCGACTGCGGGTGGACGATCACCTCTATCTTCTCGGGTGGCAGGTCGAAGAGCCAGCGCGCCTCGATGACCTCCAGGGCCTTGTTCATCAGGGTCGCGGAGTCGATCGTGATCTTCGCGCCCATGTTCCAGGTCGGGTGCTTCAGGGCCTGCTCTCGCGTCACGCCGGAGAGCTCCTGCGCCGTCGACTTCCGGAATGGACCTCCGGAAGCGGTGAGGATGATCGCGCGGACCTCCTCGGGCCGACCGGTCTGCAGGCACTGGAAGATTGCCGAATGCTCGCTGTCCACGGGCAGTATCCGGCGGCCTCGATCTCGTGCGAGACGCGTCAGGATGGAGCCGGACATCACCAGCGACTCCTTGTTCGCCAGAGCCAGATCCTTGCCCGTCTCGAGCGCCGCGATGTTCGCCGGAAGCCCCGCTGCTCCGGAGATCGCGGCCACCAGAACGTCGCCGTCCGTCTCCCGTACGAGCTCGATGAGCCCCTCGGCGCCCACGTGGACGCGCGGGGAGAGTCCCGGTTCCAGGTCGAGCGCCTGGCGGAGCTTTCCGGCCGCAGCGGCGTCCGTCATCGCCACGGCCTCGGGGCGATGGCGACGCGTCTGCTCGAGCAGGGACTCCCAGCGAGAGTGCGCGGCGAGGGCGACGAGTTGAAGCTCGTCCGCGAGATTCTCCACGACCTGTTCCGTGCTGACGCCGATGGAGCCGGTCGAGCCGAGGAGCAGAACGCGCTTCTTCGCCATGAAAACGGCCGTGATGGCGTGATGAACGATCGGGGCGGGCGGGCGTACAACGGCTGGAAGAATAGCTTTGGTGGCGACCTATTGCCAGAAAGATCGACGTCTCCCGGGCCGCCCGACGATGGGGCGCCGGCGACGTCGTGAGCGACCTCTTGCCGCTGACCGCCGACTCGCGACTGCATGCGAGCGAACCGCCGGAAGAAGGTCGGCCGCGGTCTCGACGAAGAGCCTTGTCGCCCCTACGATAAGGCGCGTCGTCCGCCCGGGTCCGGCGCGTGACGATCACCCGACGGAGGCTCACCCGTGAAGCAGGTCATCATCGAGATCTTCGGCATCCCGATTCACGGCTACGGATTGATGATCGTGATCGGGTTTCTGCTGGGCCTCGCGGTGATCTCGCGCCTCGCGCGCCAGCGCGGGCTTCCGGACGTGATGTACGATCTGGGGATGGTGATGCTCCTGAGCGGAATCTTCGGTGGGCGGATCTTCTACTACCTCGAGAATTACGCCGAGGATTTCTCGAAACGGTCGTTCTGGGCCTTCTTCAAGATCTGGGAGGGCGGCCTGGTGTTCTACGGCGGGGCGATCGGCGGCTCCTTCGGGGGGCTGGCGTTCCTGCGGATGAAGAGGCTGCCTTTCGCGCCTCTGCTCGACGTCGTGAGCGTCGGGGTGCCGATCGGAATGGCCTTCGGACGTCTGGGCTGCTTCCTGAACGGCTGCTGTTTCGGCCGGCTTTGCGACGAGAATTTCGGCGCCGGACTGCGTTTTCCGCAGGAAGCGGCTCCGTACCAGCACCAGGTCGCCCAGGGCTGGATCGATCACGGCGCCCCGATGATGCCCGTGCACCCGGTACAGCTGTACCAGGCCGGGCACGACTTTTTTCTCTTTCTCTTTATGTGGTGGTATGTTGGGAGCGGTCGGGCGCCGCGTGGGGCGGGAATGCCAGTGCTCTGGATGCTCTACGGCATCGGTCGTTTCTGCCTCGAGGGGCTGCGCGGAGACAACCCGGAGACACGAAGCGGGCTGACGATCTCGCAGAACGTCTCGATCGGTGCCGTGCTGCTCTTCGGAACCATCGTTATCTGGACGTACCGTCGACACTTAGGGGGAGGAGAAGGGAAGCAAAAAAAACCCGAAGAACTGGGTTGACGAGGCACGCGAAATCGCTATGATTCGCCACTTCCCCGAAACGAAGCGCCGCGAACGAAGGACTGACTCGTCGGTCGTAAGTTACTTGCGGTGTAGGACGTCGGGGGAATTGAACCGTTCGGAACGGCGCCCACAAGGGTCGGCCGTCCGGCCAGTCGCAGTCTGCGGGGACGATCCTCGCTGAAAGTTTCGGCTGGCATTGCTCT
>CAYMLL010000234.1:0-12594 GCA_964390645.1 uncultured Planctomycetia bacterium
CCCACACCCGCACCCGCCCCCACCCGACTCGATCCGGTGCGCCAACCCGGCGTCCCGAAGTCCCATTACCCCCGACCACGACCGGCCGGCCGCCGATAGCCGTCCCGAGGCCAAGATCCGGCGCACCGCACGTCCGGAGAATCCTCGAACGTCGATCGCCGGCCGAGTCCTGCGGCCTGTACCCTCGGAGTATGGCCCCTGACACGGAATGTCGGTCGTCATCACCCGCGCCAAACGCCTCCGGCCGCCACGGCACGCAGCACGGTCCTACGACCGGTGCATCGCTACCGGTCACTCCCTGGCTGGCGGAGTCCCGCGTAAGGTCGCCGGAAAGGCCTTCACCACCTCGAGGATTACGCGGATCAGCCAACCCCGCCGGTTTTTCAGGCGCTCACGACTCGGTTCGCAAGACGACGCCTACAGGTCCAAGGTACTGGCGATAGCAATTCGTGCGTCGAATCGGTGCGTGAAGCAGCAGAACCGTCCCGCTTCCCACTTCCCCAGCACCTCGCCCAGTCGCCCGAAGCGCTGAATCGGGCTGTGATCGCCGGTCGTTCCCGAACGAACACACCTCGGGCCACGAGAATCAGGAGACCTCCACCGCAACTCCCTGCCTCTCGAGTTAGAGTCCCTTGAGCCGGCCGGTCGAGTCTCCGAGTCGCCGGCACGGCACACCCATCCGGTCGAGCAGGGACAGGTAGAGGTTGTTGAGGGGGGTGTTCTTCGCGAAACGCGCGTAGCGGCCGGTCTTGATCGTGCCTCCGCCACGGCCAGCGATCAGGATCGGCAACTCGGAGTGGTTGTGTCGGTTTCCGTCGCTAATACCGCTACCGTAGACGACCATGCTCTGGTCGAGCAGGCTTCGACGTCCCTCTTTCGCGTCTGCGAGCCGCTTGACGATGTGCGCGAAACAGTCCATGTGATAGCGGTTGATTTTCTCTATCTTCTTCTGTTTGTCCTTCTTCCCCCCGTGATGTGACAGGTGATGGTGGCCGTCGGCAACCCCGATCTCCTTGTAGCTGCGGTTGCTGCCCTCGTTCGCAAACATGAGCGTCACCACCCGTGTCAGATCGGCCTGGAACGCGACGACCATGAGATCGCCCATGAGCCGAACGTGCTCGGCATAGTCGCTCGGCGCGCCGCCGGGAAGACTGTGAGCAAGCTTGACCGCCGACTTCGGTGTGGGCGACTCCTCAAGTCGTTGCTTCGCCTCCTTCTCGGCGCGCGCGACGCGACCCTCGATCTCACGTATCGCGGCCAAGTATTCGTCGAGCTTCCGCGTATCGGTCACGCCGAGCTTCTTGCGCAGCTTGGATGCGTCATCGAGCACATAGTCGAGGATGCTCCGCTTGTAGATCGCATCGCTGGCTCCCTTGGTCGACCCGATGTTCGGGAAGAGGCGCTCGAAGAGGAGACGTGGATTCGTCTCCTTGGCCATCGGCAGCGACTGCGTCTTCCACGAGATGTTGTTGGAATACGCGCAGCTATAACCGGAGTCACAGCTCCCGGACTGCTTGCCCCGATCGATGCCGAGCTCGAGCGACGGAAACGTGGTCAGCTCCGCAAGCCTCACGGCCGCCACCTGGTCGACGGAAACCCCGACCTTGATGTTCTTTCCTCCGGTCTTGTACGGCTGCGCTCCGGTCAAGAACGCCGCCGCGGCACGCGCATGATCGCCCGGGCCGTCGCCATTCGCCCGCGCCTTGTCCTGGGTCAGACCGCCAAGGAGGAGCAGATCACGACGAAACGGCCGGAGCGCCGCGAGCGTCGGCGGCAGCGTTCTCAGCGCTCCCTCCTTCGTCAACATCCAGCTCGGCATGTGCATGCCATTCGGCACATACATGAACGCCATGCGCCGTGGGGAGCCCTTACGCGTTGCTGCGTCCAGGGTATTCACGGGCAGCAGATCGGACGGCAGCATCGCCTCGAGAAAAGGCAGTGCGACCGTGGTTCCGACACCACGCAAAAAGGTCCGTCGACCCAGCCGTCTGTCAGTCGCCAATACGTTCATGGTGCCATCCTCTCGCCGCGGCGCTTCCGGAAAGGCTCGGAGCGAACGACTCCGAGAATGAGGGCAGAGAATCGGTGACCGCTTGCCTCGAGCGACCGCACGATCGCATCAACCGTCGGCGTGTCAGCATACTCCAGCCCACGACCAAGGGCAAAAGTCAGCATCTTCTCGGCCAGGCAGCGGCAGAAGTCCTCTCTACGTTCGAGTAGCACTCTCTTGAACTGCGCAGGACTGCGAAAAGAACCTCCGTCCGCCAGAGTGCCAGAAGGATCAACCTCGACGCCGCCATCACGGTCGCGCCACGCGCCGATGCCGTCGTAGTTCTCCAGAGCCAGGCCAAGGGTATCCATCTTCCGATGGCAGACCGCGCAGCCCGGGTCACGCCGATGCCGAACCATTTTCTGACGCACGTTCAAGTCCCGTGCTTTAGCCGTCTCCTCGCTGAAGACGTCGGCACCCGGCGGAGGCGGTGGCGGCGGCGCTCCGAGAATCTGCTCGAGCAACCATTTGCCACGCTTTACGGGTGAAGTGCGCGTCGGATTCGACGTCACAGTCAACACGGTACCCTGCGTCAAGACGCCGCCACGCCTTCCTGAATCGAGCGTCACCCGTCGAACTTCGCTGCCGTAAACACCGCCGATGCCGTAGTGTCTTGCCAGGCGCTCGTTGAGGAATGTGAAGTCCGAATCGAGAAAAAGTAGGACACTGAGATCCTCGCGCATGATCTCCTGGAAGAAGAGTTCGGTCTCCATGCGCATCCCGCGGCGCAGAGCCTCGTCGAAGTCAGGATAGGTCGCGGAGTCGGGTGATACGGTCTTCATCGCACGACTGCCGAGCCACATTGCCGAAAACGTCTTCACGAGTCCACGAGCCCGTGAGTCCTGGAGCATTCGTCGCACCTGATTCTCGAGAACGAGCGAGTCGGACAGGCGTCGGGACCGTGCAAGACCAAGCAGTTCGTCGTCGGGCAAGCTGCTCCACAGAAAGTAAGACAGTCGCGACGCGAGCTCCCAATCGGTAAGTGCCCGTATCGCATTTGCGTCGTTCGGTCGCGAGTCGAGCTCGACACGAAACAGAAAGTGAGGCGACGCCAGGAGCGCTTGAATCCCGATTTCGATCCCCTTTTCGAAATCGTCGCCGTTCTTGATCGCGAGATCGAAGAGCTTGACGAGGCGAGAGGACTCCGTCGTCTTCAAGGGCCGACGGTAGGCCCGTTCGCCGAAGGCCCGCAGGATCTTCTTGGCGCAGGACCGAACGTCGGTCTTCTTCTTCGGCGTACAAATCATCAACCGTGCACGCGCCTTGTCGTCTTCCATCACCGCGCGCGAAATTTTCGCCGCCGCGCCGAGATACTTCTCCATGAGGAGCGGCGGAATCGACAGCACATCGGCAATGTTGTCGAACCCGTAACCGATGTCATCGGCCGGAAAACCGTCTGCCAGATCGAGATCCAAGCCCGTAAGATCACGAATCGTGTAGTTGTACTCGTAGTTGTTGAGCCGGCGCATTGTCACACGACCTGGATCAGCCTGGCCGTCCAGGGCGATTCTCAGGACCGACGCCTCGATCCAGGCGATAATCGCCGCTGACTCTGCCGGCTCGGGCTGACGCTTGTTCGATGGCGGCATGTCTTTCTTGCGCAGCCTCTGCGCCACCGTCTTCCAGACCTCCCGATCCACCACAGCTGCCGTCTCGTCCGCCCAGTCATCGAACGACAGCTCACCCTTCTGGCGTTTCTTACCGTGACAGCTCAAGCAGTGCTTGCGCAGGAACGGAGTTACGTGCGTATCGTAGTAGGTGAACGACGTCGGGACAGAAACCGCCAGAGCTTCCGGATCAGCATCAGCACGCACATCGCGCTCGGCATCCTCGAGCATCACTGCGGAATCGATCTTGGCCATGTCGACCTTGAACGACGCAGAGAGGACTCCGCCACGCTCGGAACCAGCGTCGGTCGAATTCAGGACGGCAACCCTCAACCCGGCCCGTTCGTCTTGACTCTCTACGCTTCCCCCCCCGTCTATACTCGGTGCCAAGCCTATCGGCGCCACGGGCGCCACGGGCGCCACCGGACCCACAGAAACCACCGGGGAAACGGTGGGCAGGTTGTCGGCCTCGCGACGCACGACTGTACGTGTCGGCCCCGACTCTGGGCCGGCCGTGAGCCACCACACCATGAAAGCGATGCCGACCGCGAAGACCAGCGCGACGGCTACCACCGACACCGTCAGGGACCGTCTACGGACGGCTGCTCGACGAGCAGTCACGCTCCCTCGAGGTCGCATATCGCGCGAAGCACGGAACCGCAGCCGACAGTTGCCGATCCGCAAGACGTCTCCGTGCCGCAGCGGACGATCACCAGCCGGACGATCACCAACCCAGAGACGGTTCTTACCGCTCACGTCGACAATGCGCACGTCACTCCCATGCCGCACGAGCTTGCAGTGAGCCCGCGAAACGCTCCGGTCGAGAAGACAGATATCGCTGTCACTCGATCGACCGATAGTCGTCTCACCCTCCCCGATCAGGTAGTTGCTCGTCCCGCCTTCGACCGAGGCAGAAATGAGTAACAGACTGGGATGCTTGGCAGGTGCTCTCATGGCGACAAGCATCCATCGTCAAGCCTATCGCGAGCGCTGTCAACTGCACCCGTCAAGGCTTCCAGTCGAGGACCTTGTCGATCGAGTCGATCGAGATCCGGTGATAGCCGGCGCGCGCCTTGGCGTAGATCCTGCGCGCGACCTCCTTGCCCTGCGGGGTAGCCGCCAATGCCTCGTACAATGGCTGGAGAAACTTCCGCCGACCGATCCGCAGGAGGAAGCCCTCGAGCGCCGCATCCGCAGCGGTATACCGACTCGAAATCGTCACCAGAAACCACTGGCACTTCACCTCCGAGTTTCCGGTCCGCGTGAGACCGAACGCAGCGTCGAGCTGAGCGAGTCGATCGACCGACATTGGACGCGGAAGCGAGCGAACGAAGTGTCGCCACTCGTGGGAGGACCACCCCTTTGTCTCCAGGGCCTCGGCGTCCGCACCATCGACGAAACGCTTCCCTTGCGCCTCGACGATCGCGAATGCGTCGGAGTGCACGCGAGGTGCGTTGGCCGGAAGACCCGGTCCGTACACCCACTCGTCGATACGCAGCCTCGCTTCGAGTGCCGGCTCGCTCTCGATCAGCTTCTCACGCAAGTACGCGACGAAGCCCTCGGTGGTCATCGATCGAAACGCGTGTTCGTCGAAGTAGCCCCGGAGGAAGTTGTCCCATCGCCGACGGCCGAGTGTCTCCTCGCACATTCGCAGGAAAAGATAGCCCTTCTCGTAAGCGACGTCGGTCATGCCTTCATCCGGGTCGCGACCGGCGAGATCGAGCTTCAGATGCGTATCCTCGGGTCGCGCGTTCTCGCCGGAGGTCAAGTCAGCGAGCGTCTCCCGTAACTCACCCAGCCCCAGCTTCGCCAGCATCTCGTCGTACGGCTTTCCGTGGAGCGCCTCCATGATGCGGTGTTCGAGGTAGACCGTGAATCCCTCGTTGAGCCAGAAGTCGTTCCAGTCTGCGTTGGTGACGAGATTTCCGGACCACGAATGAGCGAGCTCGTGCGCCACCAGCGCGACCAGTGAGCGATCGCCGGCGAGGATCGTCGGAGTCACGAACGTCAGGCGTGGGTTCTCCATCCCGCCAAACGGAAAGCTGGGCGGCAACACGAGGAGGTCGTATCGCTGCCAACGGTAGGGGCCGAATAGCTTCTCACAGGACTTCATCATCGACTCGGTCTGGGCGAACTCCCACGCCCCGGAGTCAACAACGGTCCGCTCTCCCCAGACGCCACAGCGGTGGCTTATCTCGCGAAACTCCAGTTCGCCCACGGCCAGGGCGAGGAGATATGACGGGATACGTTGCGGCATGCGAAAAGTGTAGCGCACGCGATCGACGGACTCCGCGGCGACGCCCTCTCGACTCGCGCTCATGAGCGCCGTAAGCCCGGCAGCGACCTCGATACTCGCCGAGTACGTGAAACGCACGCCTGGCGTGTCCTGACATGGAATCCAGGTGCGAGCGAGAATCGCCTGCGACTGCGTGAAGAGAAACGGCCGGTTCCCTCCGGCCGTCTGAGACGGAGCGAGCCACTGCAAGGCGGCCGCCTCAGGAGAGGTCTCGTACTCGATCGTCACACTCGTCGTCCGCGGGGTGATCGCGATACGCAAGGGGCGGCCGAGAAGTGGGCGGGATTCCCCGAACTCGAACCCGGCAGCGGTCGTTCCCCGGGGTCCCGAGCGAGTCACTCTCGAGATCGTGAGATCCCGTGTGTCCAACCACAGTTCCTCGGTGACCCCGGGGTTGTCGATCTTCCACATCGCCTTACCCGTCAATATCTTACGCGAGAAGTCCACGGTCAGTTCCAAGTGCAAGTCGGTAACAGCAGCGTCTCCGGGTCGGGCAAAAGAATGGGGATCGTCGACAGTAGTGGCCACCGAATCACGCGGAACACCTCGCTCCCGGGTCGAGCAACTGCCGTAGGCGAGCGCCGCGAGGATACCGAGAACGCACCGTCGCCTTCCCGGCCTTCCCCGGAGTCCATCCTTGAACGGGATCAACATATCAAGCCGTGCCCTCAAGAGTGTTTCCGTTGTGAGTTCCGCCGACAATATACTGGCTCTTCCTCGAATGAGAACCGTATGACGTGAGGAGGGCTTGAGCCGCATGACGGACCTTTACGTCGGAATCGACATTGGCGGAACGAAGTGCGCCGCCTGTCTCGGCGACGAAAATGGAAACCTGCTTCGCAGCGTCCGATTCCGTACACAGAGGGGCACGCGGGGCTGGCGGACAACTGTCGACCAGCTTCGTAGCGCGGCATCACGTCTCGTTCGCGACCAAGGAGAGGCTGAGGTCCGAGGGGTCGGTATCTCCTGCGGTTCGCCAATGGACGTCGAGCGCGGGTTGATTCAAGAGCCCGCAAATCTACCGGGCTGGCGCGACGTCCCGATCGTCGACATGCTTCGCGACGAGTTCTCGACCGACACCGTCTGGCTCGAGAACGACGCCAATGCGGGAGCCCTGGCAGAATTCACTTTCGGAGCTGGTAAGCGCAGCGGATCTCAGAACCTCGTCTTCCTGACCTTCGGAACAGGCCTCGGTGCCGGGCTGATCATCGACGGCCGGCTCTACCGCGGTGCGAACGGCTACGCAGGAGAGATCGGTCACCTTCGCCTCGGATCGTACGGCCCGGCCGGTTGTGGCAAGGCCGGCAGCTTCGAAGGTTTCTGCTCTGGAGGGGGTATCGCCCAGCTCGCAAACACCGAACGTCGGGCCTGGTTCGACGAAACCGTTCTGCCCGATGACCGAGTCAACGCAAACGACGTGGCAAGCGGCGCAAACGAAGGCGATGCCCTGTGCCGGCGAATTCTCGAAATCTCCGGCGACTATCTGGGACGCGGCCTGGCGGTGCTCCTTGATATTGTCAATCCCGACACGATCGTCATCGGCTCCGTATTCGTTCACGCGGAATCGCACTTGCGTCCCGCGATGGAGCGATCGATTCGCCGGGAGGCGCGGCGCGAGACGATCGCTGCATGCAACATCCTGGCTGCGACGCTCGGAGATAACATCGGAAACTACGCTGCACTCGCGATCGCCTACGAAGCTCATGGCATGCTCGAACGCATTCGAAGCGAGTGAACTCAGACGAGCGTAATTCGTCAGCCCCGAAATCACCCCCCGCTGTGGGCTCCGGAAGAGGGACGAGGTCTGTCAGACATTCCGGAATTCGTGATTCGTCTGGGTCCAGCACCCGAGCCACCGAAGAACAGCTGAAAAAGTGTAGCGGGGTGCGCAATCGGACGATCACTGCCGGACACTATGGCCGAAAGGCCTGGGATCTGTTGACAGCCAGCAGCGTGCCACAACGACTTAGAGGAAACAGACGACGTGGCACTCGAGTTGCAGTCACGAGCCATTCATGGCTACTCCTCCTCGACAGATTCTCCCGGGAGCCAAGTACCTCGTCACACGCCGCTGCACGCAACGGCAGTTCCTCCTCACACCGTCGCCGACTGTCAACGCGGTTTTCAAGTACATCCTCGCGCTCAAGGTCGCTCAATACGGGATCCTGCTCCACGGTTTCAGTGTCATGAGCAACCATTTTCACTTGGTGCTCACGGATCCCGAAAGTCGCTTGCCGGACTTCCTGCGGGATCTCGATGCGCTGATAGCGCGCTCTCTCAATTTGCACCACGGTCGACGCGAGAGCTTCTTCTCGAGCGACAAACCAAACATCGTCCGACTGGTCTCGCCCCGAGACGTAATCTCTAAGCTCGCCTACACAGTGACAAACCCGGTCACGTCCCGCCTTGTCTCTCGCCGATCCGAATGGCCGGGCGCTGCCAGCCGTATACGCGACATCGGTGGCCCGGCTCGCACGGTGCAACGGCCGGATGTTTTTTTCAGCAAGAGGATGCCCGAGAAGGTCGAGCTACGTCTGCTCGCTCCTCTCGTCGAACACAACGGCCACTGGGTCGAGATGTCGGCAGATGAGTTGACTCGATTTCGCCAGAATGTGCGTCGACGAGCCGACGCGCACGAGCAAGACGTGCGTCAGAACGCGGCACGACGAGGCCGGCGCTTCTTAGGCACCGACTCGGTCCTTCGACAATCACCATTCACCACGCCTCGAACCGCTTCGAAGCCCGGTATTACGCCGCGCATCGCGGCCGCCGACAAGCGGGTCAGAATCGCCGCTCTCGAGAATCTCCGTGGCTTCATCGCTCAGTACTACAGAGCATTGAAGAAGTACCGCCAAGGTACACGCGACGTGGAGTTCCCGTGCGGGACGTTCAAGATGCGCGCGCTCTTCGGCGTACGATGTGTAAGCATGCCTCTCCCTGCGACCTGATCCTCTGACCGGCTGGGTCGCAACCCACACTCTTCGAAAGACTCGCTTCGAAAGGCACGCGCGACACCGACGGCTCTTGTCGACTCGTCTCGGCAATGTCCGGGGGAACGCCTCGTACCGAGTACCTCTTTGCGAGTTCTGAAAACCCTGCGACGCACCGTTCGATGCTGGAAGGGCCTCGCTGACCAGCCGGAGACGGCTGCATCCGCCGCCTGAGTACTCCCGTTTCAACAGGGCCGCCACCCATGCCCCGGAGTCGACTACTCCGACTCCTACTCCTACTCCCGCTCCGACTCCCGCTCCCACTACTCGGAGTCCAAAGTCCCCCGGAGTCCAAAGTCCCCCGGAGTCCAGTATCCCATTCCCAGCTCCCCGGACTCCGGTATTCCCTATTCCCAACTCCCCAGAGTCTACTACTCAGTTACTACTCCACTACTCCCCGGAGTCCGAAGTCAAAGTCAGAAGTCAAAGTCAGAAATCAGTCAGTCAGAGTCAGAAGTCCAGTCAGAGTCAGAGTCAGAAGTCAGAAATCAGAAGTCCGGAAGTCCAGTCCAGTCCAGTATTCCCAACTCCCCGGCTCACTCTTCCACTCAGTCGTCCTCAGTCGTCCTCAATCGTCGGTCCCCAATCGACGAGTCGCTCGCTCGGTGAGTGTCCGGTCGGTCCGACGCTCCGGGACGGCGGGCTTCGTCCGGTTCGCGGTCGACGCTTCGACATTCTCGAGCATCGAGTCGACATCGACGGGCATACGCACCTCGAGGCCCTCGCGCAGCTCCCTGAGAAACTCGGAACGGACATCCGACTGCCGCCGACGGAAAAGCTGCGACCGGATGGCGGCCCGCACCGTCGCGAGCTCCTGACGCCGACGAGCCTGCCGATCGACGAGCCGAACCACGTAGAACATGCGATCCGTCTCGATCACCTCGCTGATATCCCCGATCTCCTCGAGCTCGAAGGCCGCATCGGCGAGCGCCTCCTCAACAGACGACGGCGTCGACCCGTCCGTGATCCACCCGATCTCTCCACCACGCTCACGACTCTTCCGCTCCTGCGAATACTCCTTCGCCACGAGGCCGAGATTCGCAACGCCGGGCTCGAGCTTCCTCGCCCTGGTTCGGGCTTCCTCCACACGCTCCCGCACCGCAGCGATCTCCTGCGCCGACGCTCCCGGAGGCTTGCGCACGTAGATAACGGCCGGAAGCACACGTTCTTCGGAAATATAGAGCTCTCTGTTCCGATCGTAGAAGCTCTCGACGTCCGCTTCCGTGATCTCGACCGCCGCAAGCCGCGGTTGCAGCTCGTCCTCGAGATACTTGCGAACGATCGCCTGCCGCACCAGCCCCCTCACCTCCGGATCGTCATCGTATCCGGCCTTGCGTGCGTGCGCCGCCACGACCATCTCGTCGATGATCTTCCAGAGGATATCCTTCTTGATCTCGAGGCTGCTCGTATCTCGAGGAGTCTGACGCGCACTCGCCTCCAGCGCCTTCTCGAGACGCTCGGTGGAGATCTCCTCGCCGTCGACGGTCGCGAGCACTCCCGACGACATCCCGTCACCACCGTCGCCGCAGGACGCGGCAGCGACCAAGAGCCCCGCCAACAACATACCCCCGAACCGTCCCGGACCGAACCTCATCATGACCATCTTCGTTTCCAGTAACTCGTGACTCGAGCCCGACCCCGCGAGCTGAGGAACGACACCGACGGTACGCCAACTCTCTGGATGCTGGCCCCACGGCCCCGGGATTGCAACCATGGCCCGTCCGGCAGTCTCCACCCTTCTCATCTCGACCACCACCGAGGCCTCCATGAGCCGGCTCTGGCGAGCTCTCCAACCCGAGCAACTGGAAACAGCCCTCTTCTCTCCAGAAGAGCCCGCCGGTAATCTTCCGTTATCTTCCACGCCGAAACACGGTTCCGATGGCGAGACCGTTCTTCACCCGCCGTCCACCCCGCAGGAATACAGCTCGTCAACATGAAGATCCTCATCTCCGGCGCGTCCGGATTCGTCGGCTCCGCCCTCGTCGCTCGCCTGCGCAACACAGGCCACACTCCGGTGCCATTGGTCCGCGCAAGTCCTGATCCGGCGAAGAACAGGTACCAGTGGAATGTCGCGACCGGCGTGATCGACCCGCGCGCGCTCGACGGCGCCGACGCGATCGTCCACCTCGCCGGCGAGAACGTGGGCGACGGTCGCTGGACCGCCGCGAAGAAACGACGCATCCGCGACAGTCGCGTTGATGCGACCCGACGCTTGTGCGAACACCTCGCGTCCCTCGACCCCCGCCCCCCGGCGCTCATCGCGTCCTCCGCGATCGGGTTCTACGGCGACACCGCCGACGAGACGGTTGTCGAGACGAACCGGCGGGGTAACGGATTTCTCGCCGATGTCTGCAGTTCCTGGGAAGACGCGACGACTCCCGCCCGCGATGCCGGCATTCGCGTCGTGAACGTCCGCACCGGTGTCGTCCTCGGTCGCGGCGGGCCGCTCGCGAAGATGCTCCTACCGTTCAAAGCCTGCCTCGGAGGCACGATCGGTAGCGGCCGCCAGTACATGAGCTGGATCTCGATCGACGACATCGCCGCAGTTTTTCACCACGCGATCGACAGCGCGGACATGCAAGGACCGCTCAACGGAGTCTCGCCGCACCCGTTGACCAACCGCGACTTCACCAAGACCCTCGGCAAGGTGCTCCACCGCCCGACGGTCCTGCCGCTCCCCGCCTTCATGGCACGCCTCGTCTTCGGAGAGATGGCCGACGAGCTGCTACTCACGAGCACGCGTGTGTCTGCAGAGCGCCTCCTGGAATCCGGCTTCGAGTTTCGTCACCCCGAGCTCGAGGAAGCTCTGCGCTCGGTCCTCGGTCGGTGACACCCCCGGACCGACCCGACTCGAGCCCCGCGGTCGTGGACACGTGTATCGACAGGTACGCGGAGCCCTCGCCTCCTCGACACGACTGGATATCTCCACCACACAGCCCGGTTGACTCGACCTCCGGCGAATGATACGAGGGCACCCTGACGAACCCGCCACTCTAGGAGGATGCGATAATGGCGAGCGAGATCGTCGTCGGATGTGGAGAGTGGGGATTCCGCGAGCTTCCGCTGGAGGAACACTTCCGGATCGCCAGCGAGCTGGGCTTCCGTTATCTCGAGTTCGGCATCGGTGGTGGACAGACGGGGCGTCTGCCCGACGACCTCTCGAACACGGATATCACCGACTTCAAGGCCCTGGCGCAGAAGTACGGTCTCGTTACACCGTTCTGCTGCATCGAGAACGACTTCACGCTGCCGGATGCCGCCGCTCACGACGCGATGCTCGAACAGACACTCACGAGCATCCGGCTCGCCGCCAGGTGCGGCGCGACGCACGTGCGGCTCTTCGCCGGCTTCGCACCCGCAGACGAGGTGGACGACGCAATCTGGTCACGCATGATCCACGCCTTCGAGAAAACCGACGCGCTGTGCCGCCAGAACAGCATGCAGGTCGCGATCGAGACCCACGGCAAGCTCCTCTTCCAGGAGGGCGGCGAGGCGATCCACGTTCATACGGTGAGTACCCAGCCGAGTTCGGTAAGACGACTCCTCGCCAATCTGCCGCCGACGATCGGCTTCAACTACGACCCGGGCAACCTCAAGGCCCTGGAACCCGACGACAGGAGCTACTGCCTCGACCTCCTCGACCCTCGCATC
>CAYMLL010000235.1:0-12593 GCA_964390645.1 uncultured Planctomycetia bacterium
CGCCCGGCCTGTCCTTCTTCGGCGGCTGGCGGTGGGTGAGCCATGCCCTCGACCGTGACAGCTCCATCGGGCGCAGCGACATCGAGATCTATCTCTCGGGTCCGGTCGCCGGGGTCGCCTTGTCGCTCTGAGCACGACGTTCTCGAGCCGGCTGAAGCACGACGGAACCCTGACCTGCACCCGGGTACGCAGGCCGGCTGCGGTCGCGCGCTGTAACGGTGACAGCGCACCGATCAGGCGCCGGATAACCTCCCCTGGTCGGGTGTCGGGGCAGTGCTGACATCAACCGCCCGGCGAGTCCACCCCGACAACGGAAGGACCACGGGACGACGACGCGTGGCCGACCCCGAACGCCGGCCATCCCCCTTCGCGGCGCACGCTACTTCACCGCGTGAGTGGCGGGCTTGTCCCTGCGATTCACGAGGTACTCGACCAGACCGATGAGCTCGTCGCGGGTCATGCCCTTCTCCAGCCCGGAGGGCATGAAGGTGGTCGCCTGCGGGAGCCTCACCACGATCGCGCTCGCAGGCACCGAAGTGATCTTGCCGCCCTGCTGGCGAAGCAGCACCCGGCCGTCCTTCTCGGCCTCCACCAGGCCGGAGAGAAACGCGCCCTTGCGGGTCTGCAGCAAGACCCCGCGGTACCGCTGATCCACCACGGCGTTCGGATCGAGGATCGACTGGAGGATCTGCTCCCTTCGCAGCCGCGCTCCGACATCGGAGAGGTTCGGCCCGAAATTCACGCCCTGGTCGCCGATCTGGTGGCAGAGAACACAGTACTTCTCGAAGACCCGGCGCCCCACTGCGGCGTCTCCACGCAAGCTCGCGAGCTCACCGAGCGCGGGCAAGACCTCGACCTCTCGTGCCACGGCGTCAGCGGACGGCGCGTCGACAGCCTTCAGGACCGTCAGCTCGTGAATGGACCAGAACTTCCCGGGCCGGTGACCGGTCTGGGTGATCTTCACCCGGCGAGCTCTCACGGGTGCGAAGGAGATCTCCGTCTGCGGATGGTTCCCGCGTCCCTTCGCGAGCACGTCGGTCCACGTCTCGCCGTCGACGGACACCCGCACCTCGTAGCCGATCGGGTGATCGTCACGAGAGCCCCTGGAGTCCAGGTTGAGCCCGCGGATGAGCTCGGCACGCGGAAACTCGACCTGGAACCACATCCCCGGCTGCATCGGGGTCCCGGTGTCCCAGCGGGAGCCGGGATTGCCGTCGATGGCCGCGCCCGCCTGATCCGTCTTGTGACTGGCGCCGAGCTTCCAGCCCGCGGCGCCGGACAGGCGCGGATCGAACTCCAGCAGCTCGGCCAGCGTCCAGGGCGCCGTTCGCCCCGCAGCGGAGCCTCGCACGACCTCGACATCTCCGGGCGAGATGTAGGGCGCCTTGTTCGACCACGTGTTCCTCACGTAGTTCAGAGACGCCGCGATCCATGCGTCGTCATTGGACCCCATCGCCACCATCTGCTCCCTGTACTCCTTGCCGTCGACAGGTCCCTGAAGCCCGTGAAGAAGGATCCGGACGGCCCTCCCCTTCTTTCCGAGCACCCTCGGCGAGCCGGTCAGCGGCGGCGCGCGGAGGCCCCCGTCCCCGTCGCTCAGAGGAGCGCCCCGGCCATCCTGGCCGTGACAGGTCACACAGAGGGTCGCATAGGCGATCTGTCCCTGCGCGTAGGAGCGGCCGAAGTCCTCGCTGGCCTTGCGCAGCTCCTCCTGGCGCCGCCGCGCCTCGAGTCGCCGAGCCATGCGGGCCTCGTACCCCCGGAGGACGGCCCGCACCGCATCGCTCTGCGGGTGGCGCTCGAGAGCCGCCCCGGAGAGCTCTTCCAGCTCGGTGAGCGCGGTGTACTGAGCCGAGAGGAGGACCTGGATCGTCACGTTCGGATCCGGATCGCCCACCAGCCGCGACAGGTCCGCGATCACCTCCGGGTCCTTCTCCTCCAGGAGACGCTCGCCGATCCGTACCGCCCCGGACCGGACCCTCCCATCGGTGTCGGAGAACTTCTCGCGCAGCAGCGCCCTGTCGATGACGTCCATTCCCTCGAGGGTCCAGAGAGCGTGCAGCCGAGCCAGCGGATCGGAGCCCGAGCGCGCGAGCCGCTTCAGAGCCGGGACCACGGACTCGTCATGACGCAGCACGATCAGCTTCTGGGCCTCGTCTCTCCACCAGCCGTTGGGGTGGGACAGATACCCGACGAGCGTGGCGGTCTCCTCGTCGAGCATCCGGGGCATCGGGCCCCGCTCGAAGCCCTCGTGCACCACCCGGTAGATCCGTCCCTTGCCGATGTTCTTGTCCAGCCCGTAGGCGGCCACAACTCCCCGGAGATAGGAGCCGGGCCTCACCCAGCTGCCCTCCTGGATGATGCCCCGGTACATGTCGAGAATGTACAGGCAGCCGTCCGGGCCGGTCTTGGCCGCCAGCGGCCGGAAGTTCGGATCGGCGGTGACGATGAACTCCTTGCGCTCGTAAGCGTTCCTCAGCACCGTCTTGCCGGCCTCGTTGGTGATCTTGGCCCGCCGGACCAGCCTTCCCACCGCCTCGGGAATGAAGAGATCTCCCCTCATGTCCTGCGGTAGCCGATCGCCACGGAACACCCCCTGGCCCCCGCACCCCGTGAAGTGGTTCAGGGTGTTGTCGGCCCGCACCCGTCCGCGGCCTCCCTGAACGTCCGGAATCCGGTCGATCGGAAAGACCTCACGGAAGCCCCGCGCCAGCTCACCGGCCATGCGAATATGGCCGTAGACCAGCGGCTGCTGGAAGTCCATCGCCGGGTTCTCACCACCGGCGGTCGAGTAGTAGATCTTGCCGACATCGTCGCGTGCCAGTCCCCACTGACCCGACGAGCCCGCCAGGGAATGGCGCTCCACCTTGCCCCTGGTGAAGCGGTAGCGATGGCCGGAGTAGGTCGTGTAGATCCAGTTGTCGATGTTCCACAGCAGACCGCTGGGCTGGTGCTCCAGGTTCCCACCCCGCCGACCGCCCCGGTGCCAGAGCTTCTTGCGGTCCGCGACACCGTCGCCGTCGGTGTCCCTGTAGCTCCACAGATCCAGGGTGTTCGTCTCGCGAATGACCACCTCGTTGTCGAGGGGGAGGATCATCCGCGGCAGGACGAGCTTGTCGACAAAGACCGTGTGCCGGTCCATGCGACCGTCGCCGTCGGTATCCTCCATGCGAACGACTCTCGACACCGGGCGAAACTGGTCCCGCCCGTCGATGTCCTGCATGTAGGTCCGCATCTCGGCCACGTACATCCGGCCGTTACCGTCCCAGGCCAGCGCCACGGGCTCCTCGACCATCGGCTCACAAGCCACGAGCTCCAGCTTGTAGCCGTCCGCCACGACGAAGGACGCGAGAGCCTCCTCGGGAGACAACATCGGAACCCGGTAGGGCTCGTACTCGTCGGCTCCCGGCGCCGGCGAGCCAGGAACGACCGCGACGCAGAAAGCAGCGAACAGGAGCGGGGAAACCCTGTGCATACCGATTCTCTTCCGTGAGTGTGAGTCGAGGGCTCGGGACCCGGCCCCACCCGCTCCCGACGCGCCCGGAGATTCTCTTCAGCGTCCAGAAGGCTCCTCGCCCGGGCGGCATCGGAGCCGAGAGCCTCAGCAGCTTGGGTGGCTCCTCTCGAGTCAACATCCCCGGCCGGGGTATTCCCCGCAGCGACGAGCAGCGACGAGCAGCGACGAGCAGCGACGAGCAGCGACGAGAGCCGAGGACAGGAGGCTCACCGCACGCGAGCGGCCGGGTTCCGACCGAGGCAGCCCGACCGGACCACGAACAATGGTCGCTCGGTCCGGCGAACGCGGGACGTCGTACGACGTCCGGGCCCGGGGACAGGAACCCGGCTGAGCCGCACGTGCGCGACGGCCTTTGCAGCCCGGAGCCGACGCGCCCGGAGAAAAAACGCCTGCGCCGCTCGACGGGTCAGAGTACTCTCAAACACCGGCTCCGCTCATCGACCCGGCCCGGCACGCGAGTTCTCGCCCATGCGTTCCACCAGCTACCTCGCTCTCCTCCTCGTCGTCGCCACCGCAGCTGTCGCGACGCCTGCGGATCGTGAGGGCCTCGACTTCTTCGAGGCGAAGATCCGTCCGGTCCTCGTCGACAGCTGCTACAAGTGCCACTCCGCCGGCGCGGCGGCGAAGAAGAAGCTCGAGGGCAAGCTCTCACTCGACACGCGCGAAGCGCTGCTGCGCGGCGGCGAGAGCGGCCCGGCGATCGTCCCGGGAAAACCCGCAGACAGTCTGCTGATCAAGGCGCTTCGCCATCAGGGGCCGAAGATGCCACCGCGCAAGAAGCTCCACGAGGAGATCGTCGCGCACTTCGAGAAGTGGATCTCGATGGGCGCGCCGGACCCTCGCGACGGCGACACGGGAGCGGGGGCCGCCGAAATCGACATGGATGCGGCGAGGGAGTTCTGGTCCTTCAAGCCGCTCGCCGAGGTCGAGGCACCGACCGTCGACGGCGCCGCGTCGATCCGCACGCCGATCGACCGCTTCATCCTCGCGCGTCAGCACGCCGCGAAGGTCGAGGCGAGCAGCACGGCGGACGCGCACACGCTGATCCGTCGCGTCACCTACGATCTCATCGGACTGCCCCCGGAGCCGCATGAAGTCGACGAGTTCGTGAAACAGGCCGCGAAGGACCTCGACGGTGCCTACGGCCGACTCGTCGACCGCCTCCTCGCAAGCCGGAGTCACGCAGAGCGCTGGGCGCGTCACTGGCTCGACCTCGCGCGATTCGCCGAGAGCAACGGCTACGCGTTCGACGGTGACCGGCCCAACGCGTACCAGTACCGCGACTTCGTCATCCGCGCGCTCGACGCGGACCTGCCGTACGACGAGTTCGTCTCCCTGCAGATCGCCGGCGATCTGCTGCAACCGACGGCCCTCGACGCGGTCGCCGCGACTGTATTCATCGTCGCCGGGCCGTTCACGACGCAGCAGACGCAGAAGGAGCGAGAGCGCAGCCGTTACGAGCAGCTCGACGACATGGTGCACACGATCGGAACGTCGATGCTCGGACTGACGATCGGCTGTGCACGCTGCCATGAGCACAAGTACGACCCGCTGCCCCACCGCGACTACCACCGACTGATCGCATGCTTCCGCGAGGTCGGCTTCTCCGACACCGGCGTGCCGCGCGATCCCGAGAAGTACCGCAGGGCCAGGGCCGAGTTCGACGCAGCTCTCGCGACGCTGGTCGCCGCCCGTGACGCGTTCGAGAAGGAGAGTTTGCCCGCACGGCTCGGCGCATGGCTGGCGAGTCGCCCGAAGGACCCTCCCGCGCCGACCCTCGGCGGCTGGCACCTCATCGGCCCGTTTGCATCCGACAGCCTCGACAAGGCGTACGACACTCCCTTTCCTCCGGAGTCCTCGACCGACCTGACCATGACCTACCAGGACGGCAAGCTGGCGTGGAAGCCGCAACCCGGATGGATCGACGGGACGGTCCACAACACGTTCACGGGTGGGAACTCGGCGAACTACATCGTCCGCACCATCGAGTCACCCGTCGCTCAGCCGCTGGCGCTGTCACTCGGCAGCGACGACGCGATACGGGTATGGCTCAACCGGGTCGAGGTCCTCGCGAAGAAGGTCGGGCGTGGCGCCGCACCCGATCAGGAGAAGCTCGAGATCCCGCTGAAGAAGGGGCGCAACGAGCTCCTGATGAAGATCGTCAACGGCGGCGGGCCATCGGGCTTCTACTTCAAGTCATCGACCGGCGGCCCGTCGGCCGAGGTCGTCAAGATCCTCGAGACACCCGTGGGCGAGTGGACGGAAGAGCAGCGCAAGAAGGCGTCCGGGTACTACCGCACGCTCGACGAGGAGTGGCTGAAGCTGAACGCCACCGTCGAGGAGCAGCGCAAGAAGGAGCCGAAGCCCGACGACATCAAGGTCTTCGCCGCCAAGGTTCGAGGCTCGACGTACGGCTTCGGCGATGACACGTACAAGGTCTACTACCTCGGGCGTGGCAACCCGGCGAACAAGCACGAGGAGGCGCAGCCCGGCTTCCTTCAGATGCTGATGCGTCACGATGACGGCGAGAGGCACTGGCTCGTCGGGAGCGGCGAGAAGAAGCCCCGCTCCGACCGGGTCGCGCTCGCCGAGTGGATCACCGACGTCGAGCACGGCGCCGGGAATCTCCTCGCGCGCGTCATCGTCAACCGTCTCTGGCATCATCACTTCGGTCGCGGCATCGTTCGTACACCCAACGACTTCGGCGCGCGCGGCGAGCGTCCGAGTCATCCCGAGCTGCTGGAGTGGCTCGCCGGCGAGCTGGTTCGCGGAGGCTGGAGGCTGAAGCCGATCCACCGCCTGATCGTCACCAGCTCGGTCTACATGCAGGGCATCGCGGGGACTGCGAGCGGCCGGAGCGAGGATCCCGAGAACCTGCTGTGGTGGCGGCGCGAGCCGCGTCGCGTCGAGGCCGAGGTGCTTCGCGACGCGCTCCTTGCCGTCAGCGGCACCCTCGACCGCAAGCCGTACGGCAAGGGCTCGCTGGACCCGAAGACGACGCGGCGCAGCATCTACCTGACCGTCAAGCGCAGCCGGCTCATCGAGATCCTGCAGCTCTTCGATGCTCCCGACGCGATGCAGAGTATCGGCTCGCGCGAGGAGAGCACGGTCGCCCCGCAGGCGCTCGCGCTCCTCAACGCCCCGTTCGTCGGCGACCTCGCCGCGAAGCTGGCGAGACGGGTCAGACCGAGCGAGGAGACCTCTCTCGCCGAGGCCATCGACCTCGCGTACCGCGTGACGCTCTCGAGTCCGGCGACGCCGGCAGAGCAGCTCCGCATGAACGAGTTCGTGAAGCTCCAGACTCGAGTACGAGGGGACAACGCTGAAGCCGAGGCACTCGCGCTGCGCGACGTCTGCCACCTGCTGCTCTGCATGAACGAATTCGTGTACATCGACTGACGCTACCCGCCGCATCGAAGTAAGCACCCTATGCACCCGCAAACGACTCCACCGCAGACCCGACGGGCCTTTCTCGAGCGCGCAGGCCTGGGCTGCGGCTCGCTCGCATTGACGTCGCTGCTCCACGATCAGGGGGTCGTCGCAGCCGACTCGAACGCACGAACACTGGCTCCCCGCCACCCGCATTTCGAGCCGCGGGCACGGGCGGTTATCTGGCTCTTCCAGACCGGAAGCCCGTCGCAGGTGGACACCTTCGACTACAAGCCCGTCCTGCAGAAGCGTCACGGAACCCGGCTCGCGGGAGCCGACCCGAAGACCGGGTTCTTCACGACGAGCGGCAAGTGCCTGAAGTCGCCATTTCGATTCCGGCAGCACGGCGAGTCCGGCGCCTGGGTCTCGGAGATCTTCCCGGAGATCTCGAAGCACGTCGATGATATCGCGTTCATCCACTCGTGCTACTCGCAGTCGAACAACCACACGCCGGCCATGCTGGAGCTGAACGCCGGCATGATCCGCCAGGGCTTTCCGAGCATGGGGAGCTGGGTGACCTACGGTCTCGGGAGCGAGAACGCCGATCTGCCGGCCTTCGTCGTCATGCATGGAACAAAGCCCCGTGGCGCGGACCCGATCTGGTCGTCGGGCTTCTTGCCGTCGGTGTACCAGGCGACGGCGCTCGATCCCCGCAAGCCGAAGCCGATCGACAACCTCACCCCGCTGAAGAGCTTCACGGGAGGTCAGCAGCGAGCGCTGCTGGACCGGCTGCGCGAGGCCAATCTACGTCACGCGAAGAGGCGGCCCTTCGACGCCGACCTCAACGCTCGCCTCGAGTCCTTCGAGCTGGCGTTTCGCATGCAGACGGCGGCGCCGGAGGCCTTCGACGTCTCGCAGGAGCCGCAGTACCTGCAGACGGCTTACGGACTCGATCGCAAGGAGTCCAGGGACTACGGCCGCCAGTGCCTGATCGCACGTCGACTCGTCGAGCGCGGCGTGCGCTTCGTCCAGGTCTTCGCGTCGTGCCCCAACACCCCCGGCGGCGCCGTCTCGGACGTGCCGTGGGATGGACACAACGACATCAACGGCAACCACCGCGCCTGCGCCGCGACGGTCGACCGGCCCACCGGCGCCCTGCTCCGCGACCTGCGCGCTCGCGGCCTGCTGGACGACACCCTGGTGATCTGGGGAGGCGAGTTCGGGCGCACCTCCGACTCGCAGGATGCGAACGGGCGCGACCACAACCCGCACGCCTACACGACCTGGCTGGCCGGCGGCGGCGTGCGCGGAGGCGTACAGCACGGCAAGTCCGACGAGTTCGGCTACAAGGCGATCGAGGATCGTGTCAACGTCCACGACATCCACGCGACGGTCCTGCATCTGCTCGGTCTCGACCACGAGAGGCTGACCTATCGCTTCAACGGCCGCGACTTCCGCCTGACGGACGTGTCGGGCGACGTGATCCGTCCTCTGCTGGCCTGATCCATCCTCTGCCGGCCTGATCCGGGCCGTCCGCGTCGAGATCGAGAGGGGGCCGCCTCCGAGCGTCTCGCCGGCGCCATGTTGACGCAGCGGCACCGACCCTCGACAAGCGCCCGGCACCTGGTATCGTACCCGGGAGGTGAGAAACGGCCCCGCCCACCGAGGAAGGGGCAGAAGGCACGACGACTCCCCGCTGGCTCCTGACAGCGCCCGAAAGACCCGGATCGTGCCCGGCGTACACCGGTGCACGTCAGGAGGTTCATCGTTGCTTCGATGTGCCGTCCGTGGCCGGCGGTGGCGGGGCTCGCGATTTGACGAGAAAGGAACCTTGCGACCATGACGAGAGACATGAATCCGACGCTCGGATCGGTACGGCCCGACGACATCCTCCGGCTCGTGATCACCGCGGCAATCGTCTCCCTGGCCGGCTCCGGGCTCGTCGCCTCGCCACCCGACGAGGTCTGGACGACCGCCGCGGGGCACCCGGCCGAGAGCAGCATCGATGCTCTTCTGGGCGAAGCGAAGCTCGAGATGACCCGGGTGTTCCAGCGCGAGCGCTTTCCCAACATCACCGTAGCCGTGGACGGCACCGTGCTGGCGACCTGGGGAAGCTCGAGCGTCCGCGCGAGCCGCAGCGAGGACGGCGGCAAGACCTGGAGCGAAGAGAGCACGATCGCCCGGCCGGGATTCCAGAGCGGCGGGCTGACCGTCGACGAGAAGAGCGGCGACATCCTCGCGTTCGTGGAGGCTCACCATCCCCCCGCACCGCTGCGCGTCTACCGCAGCTCGGATCACGGCAAGACGTGGAAGGAGCAGAAGACGGTCATCGGGAAGGACAGCAAGGGTAACCTGCCGTCGATGCACATGAACGAGCACGGCATCACCCTGCGTCACGGACAGCACAAGGGCCGGCTGCTGCGTCCCTCGCGGTGGTACGCGGGCAAGAACGAGCGAGCCCGCTGGCCGCAGCACTACACGAACGCGATCTACAGCGACGACGGCGGCAGGACGTGGAAGACCAGCGATCCGTTTCCCGCCTTCGGCACCGGCGAGGCCACGGTGGCGGAGCTCTCCGACGGAACGGTCTACTACAACTCGCGGCGGCACTGGGCCGAGAAGGGAGCCAACCCGCGCCGGCGCTGGACCGCGTCGAGCGACGACGGCGGCGCCACCTGGAAGAACCTGGCCATCTGCGAGGTGCTCCCCGACGGCCCTCAGGACACCAACTACGGGTGCATGGGCGGCCTGGCGCGGCTGCCGGTGCTGGGCCGGGACATCCTCGTCTACAGCAACAGCGACAGCGCCCGGGGGCGTAATCACGGCACCGCCTGGGCCAGCTTCGACGGCGGCAAGACGTGGCCCGTGAAGCGGCTGATCTTCGAGGGGAGCTTCGGCTACTCCTCGCTGGCCGCCGGCCGGCCGCAGACGGGAAGCGCGGGGTGGATCTACGTCCACTTCGAGGGCGGCCCGAAGGGCGGGTCGACCGTGGCCCGCTTCAACCTGAGCTGGCTGCTCGCGGGAGAGACGACGGGTGACGGCAAGGTTCCGCGCAACCCGGAGAAGGTCCGGTGAGCCGAACGGACGCAGGCGGGGCCGGGACCGCGGGTCGGTTCCCGGCGTCCGTCCCCGGCGTCAGCGGAAGCTCCGTCCGAGCACCCACACGCCCGCGGTGAAGCACACTCCTGCGATCGCCAGCAGAATCGCGCAGGGCGTCGCCAGCTCCGAGAGCGACAGGTCCCTCCAGATGGCGCCTTCGAGCGCGTAGATGCTCCACTTGAAGGGACTGAAGTGACTGGCCGTCACCATCCAGCCCGGCATCGAGATCAGCGGCACCATTCCCCCGCCGATCATCGCCAGGGGCATCATCATCCCCCAGCTGGCGCCGGCGACGGCCGGCTCCGTCTTGCCGACGACGGACATCGCCAGCATCATCCCCGTGAAGCACAGAGCGGTAGAGGACGCGGCGACCGCCAGCAGAGCGTAGCTCCCGACCCGGACGCCGAGAAACAGCCGCCCGACGAGCAGGATGAAGACGATCGTCCCCAGGCAGGCCAGGAAGCAGGCGAGCCCCTTTCCACCCAGAAGCTGAGCCCAGGAGATCGGAGCGATCTGCAGCCGCAACAAGGTGCCGGCGGTGCGCTCGCGCACGATCACGATGGCGAAGGTCGCGGCGCAGCCCATCAGCCCCCATACGATCGCCGCCGGAAAGCTGATCTCGAACGCCGTGCGTGGCTGGCTCGAGCGGTCCCTGGTGACGTCGACAAACTCGATCTGTTCCCGGCCGAGGGCCGCAAGGCCCGATCCCGAGTCGGTCTCGGGGTCGGAACCGGAGATCGCGTCCGTGCTCGCCAGAAACGACTCGAGTGCCACGAAGAACGCGGCGAGAGCCAGCTTCCGGGCGGCGCTGATGTCCGCGGAGTCCTTCACCTCCCGCCTCCACCGGGCGATCTCCTCGGCGGTCTTCTTCCGGTCACCGAAGCGCTCGAACATCCCGCCCAGGACGGTCTCCATGAGGATGCCTTGCAGATACCCGGTCTCGGCCGACCGGGAGGGATCGATCCCGACCTCGATCAAGGGATCGTCCCGCCCGGGCCCGAAGAGCTGCCAGGTGGCCTCGCCGAAGCCTTCTGCGATGCGAACGAAGGCGACCTTGCGTCCGCGCCGGACCAGGTCACGAGCCGACTCGACATCGCTGAGCACCACGGGATCCGAGCTCCCCGTATCGCCGGCGCTCCGCGGTTCACCGGCCCGTCTCTCGAGAGCGAGCGACTCGTGCCGAGCCAGTCGCTCGATGAGCTCCCGGGAGCCGGAAGACCCGTCCTCGTCGACGATGGCGATGGCGATCGCGCCCCGTGAGCCTCCGCCGGACCCTCCGAAGACGACGCCGAAGAAGATCGCGAACATCAGCGGGAAGGCGAGAATCCAGAAGAGGCCGAACCAGTCGCGCAGCAGGATCCTGAGGTCCTTCATCGCGATCGTCGTGACGGCACCCATCAGTCTCGAAGGCTCCGACCGGTCAGACGGAGAAAGACGCTCTCGAGACTGGGACCCTCGATCCGGAGCGACTTGACGTCCAGTCCCCGGGACGACAGCTCCAGGATCGCCTCGAGAGGCTCCGCCGTCTCGATCCGGAGCTGCTCCTCGCCAGGCTCCATCCCCTCCGGAGGCCTTCGCAGCTCCGCCTCGACCGCCGAGCTTCCACCGTGAGTCTCGACGAGGCCGGCGACCGAGTCGAGAGCGAGGATTCGCCCCCGGTCCATGATTGCGACGCGATCGCAGAGACGCTCCGCCTCCTCCATGTAGTGTGTCGTGTAGACGACGGTCGACCCGGCGGCGCGCAGCTGCTCGATGCCGTCGAAGATGTGGTTCCTCGACTGTGGATCGACGCCGACGGTGGGCTCGTCGAGGAACACCAGCCGGGGCTCGTGGACCAGCGCGCAGGCCAGGTTCAGCCGCCTCTTCATGCCGCCGGAGTACTTGCCGGCACGGTCGCGGCCGCGTCCCTGGAGCCCGGCGAACTCCAGCCCCCATCGAACACGAGCGGCGAGGGCGGCGCCACCGAGGCCGTAGAGACGACCGAAGAACGCCAGGTTCTCCTCGCCGGTGAGCTCCTCGTAGATCGCCAGGCTCTGGGGGCAGACTCCGACCCGGCGCTTGAGCTCGGCTCGGGTCGGGTCCTCCTCACCATCGATGCGCACCTCGCCACCGTCGGCCTCGACAGCACCGACGAGCATGTGGATCGTCGTCGTCTTGCCCGCTCCGTTGGGGCCGAGCAGACCGAAGATCTCCGCGGTCTCGACGTCGAAGGAGACGCCGGCGACGGCCTCCACCCCTGCGTACGACTTGCGCAGGTCGCGAACCTCGAGAGTCTTCGTTTTCACCATCGACATCGCCCGTGGCCGGGGAGGATCGCTCCGATCGCCCGCAGCAGGTCCGAGACGGAGGGTCGTCGGCCTCTAGCTGCGCAGGGAGCTTATCCGATGCCCGCGCAGGCCACACCCGGAAATCCCGCCGCATCGACGCGTCGGAGCGTTGGCGAGTTCGAAGGAGTCGTGGCTCGGTCACCGTGCGGGGCTTGCAGCCCAGCGCTCGCCCGCTACCATCACCGCGCACCAATACGACTTACGCGTGCAGATAGTCGCACCTCACCACCGGCAACACCGTCACCGGCAACACCGTCACCGGCAACACCGTCACCGGCAAC
>CAYMLL010000236.1:0-6278 GCA_964390645.1 uncultured Planctomycetia bacterium
TGCGCGATTCGAGCGACCATGGTGAAGTCGCCGGACACTTCCCTGTAGGCGTACTCGAACTGGTCGCCCTCCTGCCAGATGTCGGTGCCGCCGCCGGTGATCGTGTAGGACTCGTCGGCGGGGTCGTAGACCGACGTGCCGTCGATGCACGGGGATCCGACTCCGTGCGCGTAATCGAGGATTCCGATACCCGCTCCCGTGCTGACATTGATTTCGCTCGGGCACGCGATTCCACCGCACCGCGTCGGGAAGTTGACGCCGGAGATGAGGTTCGCGCCGTCGTGACCCGTCACGACGGCCGTGCCGTCACCGCGCAGCCCGTAGCTGACGCCGGCATCGACCGCTTCCCGGGTCAGGCCGTCCCAGGTGATCTCGCCGCCGCCTGCCGCGAATGCTGCCAGCTGACCACCACCGGTTATGTCGACCACCTCCACCGGCCCTCGCACCGTCTCGACGAGAGTCACCGCGGGCCCGTCGCTGCCGTCACCCTGGAGAGTGACCGTGGCGTCTCCTCCGGTGGCGCACCGGGAGATTGCTTCCTCGACGCTTCGGCTCACGGAGGCGGGGGGCAGGATCAGAGCGTCGAGCTCGTCGAACCCGAAATCGAAGTCCGGATCTTCCTCGGTGATGACGGTGCCGTCTTGCTGCTGCAGGCGCAGACGAAAGCCCCATCCAAAGGTCCCTTGCCAGACGAGCACGCGGATCGTGTTCTTCCCGGGGAGGAGGAGTGCGGGGCTGATCTCGGCGCAGCCGGCGTTCGTTCCCCGGCAAATCGAGAGGTTTTGCACCAGGGAGCTGTTCACCCAGACCTGGACGGAGTCGTCGCTCGCGTTGCAGACGTCGACGATGATCGGCTCGTCGCCCTCGTAGGTCACATACGTCACGGCGACGGCCATCACGTTCGGCTCGGCGGGGACGCCCTGGACGGCCGCGACCTGGGTGATATCGACCAGGTCGCCGTCGAAGAAACCCAGGAGCTCCAGGCTGGTCCACGCCGGCTCCTCGTCGGGACCGTTCCACCCGGCGCTCGCAGCAGCGGCGAAGTCGATCTCTGGCTCTTCTCCCTCGTGAGGTGTGATCGTCGCGATGTCGAGCGGGGCGATCCAGTTGTCGAGCATGGCGTCTCCCCCGCCCCCTCCGCAGCCGTTCGGGTTGCCGAGCGGACCGAGGAAAAGCCAGTCGTGATCCTGAATCCAGCCGTCTGGCGACTGGGAGCAGAGCGGAGAAACAGAGAGGAGGGCGATAGCCAGGCCGCCGAGGCCGCGCGACACTTGCTGCAGAGGTGCACGGAGCATGATCTCTCCTTCCATACCCGAGGCTCGAGTCGGCCGGACCACGACACCGATCGCTGGCGGGCTCCGTGCGGACTCCGTTGTGAAGAAGAACGACCCTTTCGTCACCACAATCGCCCTGCTCCTACAATACGCTCCGGCGGCCGGTGCCGGTACTGGAAAACCTTGCTTCGCTTCGGACGATCGGCACGACGGGGAAGCGGAAGCCCGGTAGGTTCCTTACCCTACGGGCGTCACCGGCTCGAGAGCCGTCGAACCGGCCCTCTCCCCACGGCACTCGGTCGCCAGGTCCGTCAATCCGTCACGGCCGGCGTGCGCGAGCGGCAGAAGATCACTCCCGAGACCCTGCGCGTGGACGTGAACGCGGGGGAGTCGAACACCTCGAGCGCGAGCGTCGGTTCAGGACGGGGCGCAGAGGTGCCACTCGAGGCTGACGGCGGCGGATCGATTCGCCGGCAGGCGCGACCCGTCCAGGAGCCGTCCTCGCGTGTCAACAACCTACCGCGTCTCGAAGCCGACCGCCGCGGACACGGTCAACCGTCCTACGCAACCAGCTCGAAGAGTCCCGCCGCTCCCTGTCCACCTCCGACGCACATCGTGACCACACCGTAGCGCACCTGGCGGCGTTGCATCTCGTTGGCCAGTGTTCCCACCATCCGCGAGCCGGTCATGCCGAACGGGTGCCCGATGGAGATGGAGCCTCCGTTGACGTTGAGCTTCTCCTGATCGATGCCCAGCGTGTCCCGGCAGTAAAGCACCTGGACAGCGAACGCCTCGTTGAGCTCCCACAGATCGATGTCGCCGACCTCGAGGCCATGCCGCTTCAGCAGCTTGGGCACGGCGAACACGGGGCCGATGCCCATCTCGTCCGGCTCGCAGCCTGCGACAGCGAATCCGCGGAAGGTGATGAGAGGCTTGATCCCGAGTCCGTCGGCACGCTCACGCGACATCAGCAGCGTCGCAGAGGCGCCGTCGGACAGCTGGGACGAGTTGCCGGCGGTGACGGAGCCCTGTCCGCTGTCAGGATCGAAGTAGGGCTTGAGTCCGGACAGACCTTCGAGCGTGGTCGTCGGACGATTGCATTCGTCGGCGCTGATGTGATGCTGCTGCTCGTCGGCGATCTTCCTGGTTTCCTTGTCGATGATGCCGCGGGTCACCTCCATCGGCATGATCTCGGCATCGAAGAAGCCTTCCTCCTGCGCGCGCGCGGTACGCTGCTGGCTCGCCAACGAGAACTCGTCTTGCGCCTCACGGCTGACGTTGTAGCGCTTGGCCACGACCTCGGCCGTGTCTCCCATGGCCATGTAGAGGCCCGGACACTCTTCGGACACCCAGGGGTTTCGATCCGACTCGTCTCCCGGTTTCAGCATGGTGATGGACTCCACACCACCGCCGATGGCTGCGTCCGCGCCCTCCTGGAGGATTTGATGCGCTGCCATGGCCACCGACTGCAATCCGGACGAGCAGAACCGGTTGACGGTGGTTGCGGCGATGGACCTGGGGAAACCGGCGCGAATGGCCGCCACGCGGGCAACGTTGGAGCCCTGCTTGCCAGCCGGATTGGCACAACCCGCGATGACGTCCTCGATCTCGTCCTGGCTCAGCTGCGGCACTTTCTCGGTGACATGGGTCAGGCATCGAGCGAGCAGGTCATCCGGCCGCGTCAAGTTGAATGATCCGCGGAAGGACTTTGCCAGCGGTGTTCTGGAGCTGGCGACGACAACGGCTTCTCTCATGATTCGGGTCCTTCGACTTTGCTCTGGATCTTCCGTGTGGAGTCTTCAGCCCGGACTCTTCACGAGCATCCGGTCTCGAGAACGAGGAGACATGAGCTCGGCAAGGCGCGGCGGCCGTCCTGCCCGCAGGCGGGCGCTTCACCCGTTGAGGACCGAAGCCGCTGTCACATTGCCGCCCAGGCGGAGTAAGTGCTGGTTCGTGGCAGGTGGACCGCTGGTAGCTCGGGCTAAGTCTTCAGTTTTCGGTGGTGGGTGTCAAGGCGGTTGTCCCCGGAACGGAAACAGCGCGCTGTCGGTTGATGCGCGTCTCGTCGGGGTTCAGGATCGACGTCGTGGGACCCGGTCACCGGGCGACGACGACGACGGCGGCGGGCTTGCAGTGGACACGGTCTTTCACTCGAGCAGTCGACCGACCGCGTCGTCCTCGTGATCCGGGTCGTGACGGACCTTCCCGGTGTGCTCTCCTGCCGCGGAGGGAGGTGCCGGCTCCCTGCTGTCGGTACGTTCGATCTCGATGGGACTGATTCCGGTCCGCGCGGGACCGGTGGCGCGGTGATCCCGATCGGCGATGACGTCATGCGGTTCCGTCCGCGGATTCGAGAGGAGCTTCCGCGCAGTCGGGCCGAGCGACTCGAGCAGATCGTGTCCGTGGAAGTGCACCGTCCACTTCATCGGGTCCCTTCCGGTCGCCGCCTCGCCGATCCGGCACACGCCCCCGTCGAGATCACTCCGACCTGTCGGATGCCGTCCTGGTCATCACCGGGGCTTCTCTGCCGAGGAGGCTGGTGCGGTCTCGTGGAACCGAGGATCGGACGCAGCGAGGCCTGCAGATGGTGCTGGGCCACGTCGTGGGGTGTCCGGCAGCTTTCCGGATGCTCGAGACAGTCGTCTGCTTCGTCGCCGGAGTCGGCCGTTGATGTCGGGAGCGCGGCTGGTCTCCGTCCCCATGGTGCGCGCGCTGATCGAAGAGAAGATGCTGGGGGATCATCTTCTCATGAAGTACCATCTCCCCCGCTTTCATGGTTCGCAACGGCAAGCGTCCGGCAAGAATCGAGAGGGATCTTGATCGCCCGTCTGGCAACTTCTCTGGTGCTCGGCTTGGTGACAATCTGCACGGGTTCGCCGGCGTCCCTTGCTGCAGAGACCGGGCTACGTCTGGTCCTTGAATCGCGAACGGGAGTGGCCGGAGAACCCGCACGCGATGCGCGGCTGGCAAGACTCCTCGCCCTCCAGGTCGCTCGCAACGAGTCGCCGACCCCGTTCCTGCCCGCGGGTCCCTTTGTTGCCGTCTTCGAGGGATTCATCGAGGTGGATTTTCTCGATGATTACACCTTCCATCTCGAGGGGCGCGGCCGTGCGCGGCTCGAGATCGCCGGTGAGCTCGTGCTTCAGGGGAACGGAGATCTCTCGAAGGTGAAGCCACGAACCGTGGAGCTCGAGGAGGGCCCTCGTCCGATCGTTCTTCGCTACGAGAGTACGGATGACGGGTCCGGCGATGTACGCGTCGAATGGTCCTGCATCGACTTCGAACGCGGACCCGTCTCTCCTGCGCTCTTGCGGTACGACGGCAAGCACGAGCTTCTTCAACGCGGCATCTCCCTGCGTAGAGGACGTGAGCTTTTCGCGAGGCGCCGGTGTCTCTCCTGCCACGCGTCACCGTCGAGCGGAAAGTTCACGATGCCGGAGCTCGCGGGAGGTGTGCCGAGCTTCATGGGCATCGGCGGGCGCCTTCGGGCGGGATGGATCGCGGACTGGATCCTGGCACCTCGAGGTCAGCGACCCGAGGCGGTCATGCCGGCCGTGCTGGTCGGAACGGAGACCGAGCAGACGAAGAACGCGGCGGATCTCGCGGCGTTCCTCGCCCGGCTGGGAGCCGACAGGTCTGCGGTGCGGGCTCCGACCCGCGCGGGCGACTCGAAGAAGGGCGAGGAGCTCTTCGCGAGCATCGGTTGCGACGCCTGTCACCGCCTGGGCAAGCCGGAGGCGGAGCCGAAGGCGGCTCGGCAGCGTGTGATGCTGGATCATGTCGCGAAGAAATGGAAGCCTGCTGCGCTCGCGCGCTTTCTACGGGAGCCCGCTGCGCACTGGCCGACGATTCGCATGCCGGATCTCGGGTTGAGCGTCGAGGAGGCCGGCGACCTCGCTGCATGGCTGCTCTCGAGAACCTCCTCGTCTGCATCAGGCTCGGGTTCGAAGCGACTCGAGGCCGACGCCGAGCGCGGTCGTGAGTTGCTCCAGACTTCCGGCTGCCTGGGCTGCCACGAACCGGGGGATGGTAGCCCTGAAAGCGTCGGGCTCGAGAATCGACGGTCGGCGCCCGAGCTCGCGAGCTTGCGGGAATCGAAACTGCGCTCCGGGTGCCTGGCGACGGACTCGGGAGCTCGGGGCGGCGCACCGGACTTCGCTCTGGAGCCCGGCGATCTCCAGGCGCTTCGCCTGTTTCTCGCGCATGGAGTGGCTTCGCTCCAGCAGAGCGTCGCCGTGGAGTATGCCGAGCGAACCATCTCCCGCCTGCGCTGCCGTGGTTGTCACCAACGTGATGGCAAGGTGGACCTCTGGACGGAGATCCAGGCGGCGTCCTACCGCAAGGGCGATTCCGCGTCCGGCCGCTCGTCTCCCGGTCTGCCTCTCGAGCTGCTCGGTGGTGGGGTGCTTGCCCACAGGCGTCCGCTGCTCACCTGGACCGGGGAGAAGCTGCGCCCGTCGTGGCTGGTGGCTTTTCTCGCCAATCCTCGTGGCCTCGCGGCTCGCCCGTGGCTCGACGAGCGCATGCCGCTCTTTCGATTCGATACGAAGCTGCTGGCGCGTGGGCTCGCGGACGGACATGGGATGCCACCTCTCTCCGACAAGCCGGTCACGCCGGAACCAGGGAGGGGCGACGCGGCGGTCGGCGGGAAGCTCGTGGCGATCGAGGGAGGTTTCTCGTGCGTCAACTGTCACGCCCTCGCCGGGGAGCCGGCGAAGGCGGTCTCGGCCGTCGATGCGCGCGCTCCCGACCTCGCGAGCGCTCCTGCTCGCCTGCGAAAGGACTTCTTCTTCCGCTGGCTGCTCGACCCTCAGAGCGTCCGGGTCGGAACGAAGATGCCACAGTTCGCCTCCCAGGGAGTCTCCGTGCTGGACCAGTACTACGGCGGCGACGGGGTGCGGCAGTTCGATGCCATCTGGAAGTATCTGGTGGAGAAGTCGAGTGATCTGCCGTCGACCCCGAGGCGAGACTCGCTGCCGAAGAGGTAGAGCCGGAGGTCGCAGC
>CAYMLL010000236.1:6378-12590 GCA_964390645.1 uncultured Planctomycetia bacterium
CGGATGAGTGACTTGCAGACCGAAGTGGATGGTCCGATCGCCTACGGGACCTTCAACCGGCCCGAGGCCCGCAACGCGCTGTCGGGGGACATGCGGCAGCAGATGTTCGAGTTCTTGAAGCAGGTGGAGCACGATTCCGCCGTGCGGTGTGTCGTGTTCCGCGGCGCAGGTGAGCACTTCATGGCCGGGGGCGACGTGAAACGGTTCGCCGAGATCGTGCGGGAATCGTCTGCGCAGCAGAGGAGAGAGCAGTTCGAGGCGCGAATCCACGCGCTGCACCCGCTGGTCTTCCTCATGCGTCGACTTCGCAAGCCGATCGTCGCCAGCGTCCAGGGGGCCACCGCCGGCTTCGGCCTCAGCTTCGTGCTGGCCTGTGATCTGGCCATCGCGGCCGACGATGCCTTCTTCATGCCCGGTTACATCAGGATCGGGGCCAATCCGGACGGCTCGGGCACCTATTTTCTGCCGCGGACGGTGGGTATGAAGAAGGCCATGGAGATTCTCATGCTGGGCGATCGTTTTGATGCCGCCACGGCGTCACGACTCGGTATCGTCAATCGCGTCGTACCCGTCGACGATCTTGCCGCAGAGACGCAGGAGCTGGCTCAGCGGCTGGCTTCCGGTCCGACACATGCGATCGCCAACACGAAGGAGCTGCTGAACGCCTCGCTGGGCAACACCCTGGAGACGCAACTGGCCAGCGAAGCCGTCTCCTTCTCCGAGTGCGCGGCGACCGATGACTGGGCAGAGGGTGTCACCGCGTTCGCAGAGAAGAGGAAGCCCGTTTTTCGCGGCGAGTAGCACGGTCGTCATGAGCCAGCCAGAACGTACACCTGTCCTCGCGGGTGTGGCGCAGGTCGAGCAACGCGAGCTCGATCCGGCAGCCGGCAAGGAGCCATTGGACCTGATGGTCGATGCCGTCCGGGAGGCGACACTCGATGCCGGCGCAAGGTCCCTGTTGCAAGCAGCCACGAGCGTCCGGGTGATTTTCTGCATGTGGCCTTACCGGAATCCGGCGCGGGTCGTGGCCGAGCGTGTCGGCATATCGAATGCGGAAACCGTGCTGACGCCGATCGGCGGCAACATGGTCCAGAGTGTCGTCAATCAGACCGCACTCGATATATCCCGGGGACAGCACGACGTGGTCGTCGTGACGGGCGCTGAATGCGGCAACAGTCAGGCGAAGGCACGCAAGGCGGGCATCGAGCTCGACTGGTCGATCGCTCCCGGAACGCCCGACCGCATCATCGGCGATTCCTCTCCCTACCTGGACGACGCCGAGGCCGCGAGGGGAATGAGCCGACCGTTTCAGTTCTACCCCGTGTTCGAGAACGCGTTGCGATATCAGCGTGGGGAATCGATCCCCGATCACATGATGCGGATCTCGGAGCTGTGGGAGAGGTTCAGCCGGGTGGCGGTGAACAACCCACATGCCTGGCTGCGCAGGCCATTCACAGCCGAGGAGATCCGCACGCCTTCCTCGACGAATCGGCCGGTGACGTTTCCATACCCCAAGCTCATGCACGCGAACAATCGTGTGGATCAGGGTGCCGCGTTGATTCTCTGCTCCTTGCAAGCAGCGCAGCGACACGGCATCGCCGCGGAACGCCTCGTCTTTCCGCACGTCGGTACCGACGCGCACGATCACTTGAAGGTCTCCAACCGGGACAATCTCCACTCCTCTCCGGCCATCCGCCTGGCCGGCGGACGGGCGCTCGAGATGGCGGCTGTCGGTGTGGAGGATCTCGACTTCGTGGATGTCTACAGCTGCTTTCCGAGCGCCGTCCAGGTGGCGGCCACCGAGCTGGGACTCTCCATCGATGGCACGCTGACCGTCACCGGCGGACTGACCTTTGCCGGCGGCCCGCACAACAACTACGTCATGCACGCCATCGCCACGATGACCGGGTGCTTGCGCAGAGAGCCGGGCACACGGGGCCTGATCACGGCAAACGGCGGCTACCTCGCAAAGCACGCCTTCGGGGTCTACTCCGCCGAACCACCGGAGCGCGGATTCCGGCACGCCGACCTGCAGGCAGAAGTCGACCTCATGCCGAGACGCGAGGCCGAGGTCGATTTCGACGGAGACGTCACGGCCGAGTCCTACACCGTGATCTATGGCGATGACGGGCCGCAGGTCGGACACGTCTCCTGTCTCACGCCCGACGGACGTCGCACCTGGGCAAACGCGACAAGCGAGGAGGTCGTGAGCGCGATGACACGAGAGGAGTTCTGCGGCAAGCGTGCGCGCATCGACGGCGAAGGGAGCATAGAGTTCCTGTGACCTCCGGACGAGTCCGCCGGCTTCTTGCCCGGGTTCGAACCGCAGCGGAGTGACCGTGCAGGCAGGGAGACGGGCTCCGCGGGCCTTTGCGGTCCCCGGCGTCCTGCGCTAAGATTCGTGCTTCTGTGGATCCGGCAAGCTGAACTGGAGACTCTGCTGTGGACCTTTCCTACGGGGAGCGGTACGAGACCTTCCGTCAAGAGACGCGGCGGTTCATCGAGGCGAACGCGCACCTGGCGCCCCCGGGGCGCAGTCTGGCCCGGGAGCAGGTGCGCGTCTGGCAGAAGCTGCTCATCGAGAACGGTTATGCCGCGCGAGTGATTCCCAGGGAGTACGGCGGCTACGGCGCGGAGCTCGATATTCTCGAGGCCCGGATCATCGCCGAGGAGTTCGCTCGTGCGCAGGTCCGGCCCGGTCTGGGCGGTCAGGGAATCGCCTACCTGGTGCCCACACTTCTCGAGCTGGGGACCGAGAAGCTGAAGAGGCGGTTCATTCCGCCGACGCTGCGCGGCGAGATGCTCTGGTGTGAGGGCTACTCCGAACCCAACGCGGGAAGCGATCTGGCCAGTCTGCGTACAAGCGCGGTCCTGGAGGGCGACGAGTGGGTCGTCAACGGTCAGAAGATCTGGACCAGCACCGCTGACGTCGCGGACTGGATCTTCTGCCTTGTCCGTTCCGAGCCCGACGCGCCCAAGCATCACGGTATCAGCTTTCTGCTGTTCTCGATGGACACTCCGGGCATCGAGGTCCGGCCGCTCAAGACGATGGCGGGAGACTCTCGCTTCAACGAGGTCTTCTTCACGGACGTGCGCGTACCCGAGGATCAGATTGTCGGCGAAAGGGGTGAGGGCTGGCGCGTGGCCAACAACGTGCTGGGGCACGAGCGCATCGACCTGGGCGACCCCGATGCCACGCTCACTCGGCTCAATGCGCTCACCGATCTCATGAAGAGCGAGACCGTCGACGGTCGGCGGATCATCGACAACCCTGTGTATCGCGACCGTCTGATGAGGATCCAGGGCAGAGTCATGGCCCTGCGCTTCAACGACTTGCGGCTCCTGAGCGCAAGGCTCAACGGCAAGGACGCGTCGTTGGCGGCCATGATCGTCAAGCTCCAGGGATGCGAGCTTCGCCACCAGCTCGAGGGGCTGGCGGTCGATGCTCTGGGGGAGCTCGGCATACTCTTCGAAGACAGCCCCTATCTGCGCGCCGAAGGCTCCTGGCAGATCATGTACATGTTCTACATGGGCCTGATCATCGGTGGCGGGACAGCGCAGATTCAGAAGAACATCATCAGTGAACGCGGGCTGGGCATGCCGCGAGAGCCCAGAGTCAAGACCTAGCGGGAGACGTGGTATGGAATTCGGTCTCTCCTCCGAACAGACACTCCTTCAGGAGAGTGTCAGCCGTTGTCTGGAGCGCAACGCCCCGCTGGAGCGAGTGAAGAAGTTCGTCGACGGTGACGAGAAGCGCGCCGCCGACGTCTGGGGTGAGCTGGGAGCGATGAACGTTCCCGGGATGCTCATCGCGGAAGAGCACGGCGGTATCGGGCTCGGTCTCCTCGAAGCAGCTCTGGTGGCGGAGATCCTCGGCTCACACGTTGTTCCCGTGCCCTTCGTCGCCACCGCCGTCATGGCACCCATCGCCATCGCTTCAGCGGGCTCCGAGACACAGCAGGCTCGTTGGCTGCCGGAGCTTGCCAGGGGCAGCGTCATCGCCGGCGCGGCGTTCACCGAGGTGATCGGCTCGCGCCTCGATGCTCGGGTCCGATACGACGGCGGCGCGCTCAGCGGGAAGGCGCTGTTCGTCCTGGACTTCGAGGCCGACGTGTATCTCGTGGCGGACGAGAACCGAGCGCTCTACCTGGTCGAGGCGAACGCGTCGGGGCTCGAGCGGCAGCTGCTCACGACGATCGACAGGACGCGTCGCGTGGGCGAGCTGGTCTTCGACAAGGTGGCAGCGGATCTTCTACCGGGCAGCAGCGACTCCGAAGTCTGCGCACGCGTCATCGACGCCGGGCGCATCGTGCTCGCGGCGGACACGCTGGGTGCCGCGAACGAGATGCTGTCGAAGGCCGTGGCGTACTCCAAGCAGCGCGAGCAGTTCGGTCGAGTCATCGGGTCGTTCCAGGCCGTGAAGCACATGTGCGCGCAGATGGCGGCGGATCTCGAGCCATGCCGCGCCATGATGTGGTATGCCGCTCACGCCTTCGATGCCATCGTGAACGAGTCGCGGTTGACCGCCTGCCACACCAAGGCTCATCTCTCGGAGGTGGCCACCTGTGTGGCGCGAACCTCGACCGAGGTGCACGGGGGGATCGGGTTCACCGATGAGCTCGGGCTGCACCTCTGGTTCAAGCGGATCGGCGCCAACCGGCAGCTGCTCGGCGGCCCGGATCGAATCCGCGAGGAAGCCGCCGAGCTGCAGCAGCTGACCCGGGCCTAGGGCTCAATCCAGCGTCTTCAGGAACTCGATCACCGCGGCGTTCGTCTGGTCGGAACTCTCCTGCTGCACCCAGTGGCCCACTTCCGGAATCAGCCTGACCCCGCGCAGGTCCGTGGCCACTCGACTCATTTGTTCGGTGAGCTCCGAGTGCGTCGCCCGCCGGATGACGGAGTCCCTCTCGCCCGCCAGGAACAACACGGGCTGTTTGACCGGAACACCGTCGAGCTGCGGGGTGATCTCCCAGTTGCGGTGGAAGTTCCTGTAGTAGTTGATGCCGCCCCGGAACCCGGCCCCGGTGAACTGCTTCACGTAGTAGTCGAGGTCCTCGTCGGTGAGCCAGTCCGGCGACTCCTCGGGCGCGCCCAGCCGCGGAATCCAGCCGCCGGCGCTCGCTTTCGGATCGGTCACCTCGGGCTTTTCCCGCGGGGAGTCGGGCGAGAGATAGAGCCGGCTCAGAATGCCGCGGGGGTCCTTGTCGAACTCCGCTTCCGCCACGCCGGGCTCCTGGAAGTACAGGATGTAGAAGAAACGGTCTCCCATCGCGCGCTTCAGCGACGTGATGAGCGACTCCTCGCTTCGACCGCCGTAAGGCACGCTCATCGCGACCAGGGCCCGGAAGCGTTCGGGATGCAGCAACACACAGTGCCAGGCCACGATCGCGCCCCAGTCGTGACCGACGACGACAGCGGTTTCTTCCCCGAGAGCATCCAGGACCCCGACGGCGTCCGCGGTCAGCTTGACGATGTCGTACTCCTCGACGCCCTCGGGAGCGTCGCTCTTTCCGAAGCCGCGCAGGTCCGGGGCCACGGCACGGAATCCTGCCTCGGCCAGGGCCGGGAGCTGGTGGCGCCACGAATACCAGGACTCCGGCCACCCATGCAGCAAGAGCACCAGCGGGCCTTCGCCCATCTCGGCGATACGCATGCGGATCCCGTTGCTTTCGATGAAACGCAATCGGGCTCCGTTCACGTATTCCACCTCCTCGACGGATCGTGGCTGCAGACTCTCGCGGCTGCGGCAAGCCGCTGTCGTGGCGAGGATTGTCAGAAGACCGGCGGCGACCCGGCCACCGGCAGCACGAGTACGAAGGCAACTGCCAGGCGTCATGGCCTTCTTGGCTTTCCGGGAGCGTGTCTCATGATCCCCACTTCTTCGCCGACAGGCGGGGCCGAAGGGTGAGTCCGGGACAAGACGCCTGACGTATCGCAGATGTCGAGGATGAAGTCGAGCAGAAAGACCGTACGTGGCGCAGGTGTGGAAGGGATCACGGTGCCGACCGTCAGGAGCGCGAGGAGGCCGAGTTTCTCCTGGGTGTGAAGACGATGCCCACGATATAGTGACGAGCGGATCAGCGAAGCGTGGGTGAAGGTCGCTCGAGGTGTTCGTCGGTCAGTGCCGTCACGCCGTTCATGGCCGAGCCGGTCGAAGCTCGTTCGAGGGAGGTGTGCAGGTCCGTGATCAAGAGGGCTCGAAGAACGCGCCG
>CAYMLL010000237.1:0-12523 GCA_964390645.1 uncultured Planctomycetia bacterium
CGGGGCGGGGGGCCGGCGGCCCGGGCGCTGCTGGACTCGTCGGCCTCGTGGGGGTACAAGGTCGACATGAGACGTATCCGGCCCATCGCGCTCATCACGCTGCTCGCCATGGTGGCCGAGTCGCCCGCGCGCTCACAGGAGATTCCCTACAGTCGCTACCGTCTCGGGAACGGGCTGACGGTGATCCTGCACGAGGATCACCGGCTGCCGCTGGTCTCGGTCAACCTCTGGTACTACGTCGGGTCGAAGGATGAGCCTCCGAAGCGTTCCGGATTCGCTCATCTCTTCGAGCATCTGATGTTCATGGGCACCGAGAAGGTGCCGACCGGCCAGTTCGACCAGCGCATGGAGGCGGGCGGCGGCCACAACAACGCAACGACGTCCGCAGACCGCACCAACTACTTCGCGACCGGTCCGAAGGAGCTGCTCGACCTCCTGCTCTTTCTCGAGGCCGACCGTATGCAAGGGCTCGGCAAGGCGATGACTCTCGAGAAGCTCGACGTCCAGCGAGGCGTCGTCCGCAACGAGCGGCGGCAGAGCTACGAGAACCGTCCATACCGGAAGGCCGAGCTCGAGATCCCGGGTTGGATCTATCCCCGGGATCATCCCTACAGCTGGCCGGTCATCGGCTCGCACGAGGATCTCGAGAGCGCGTCGGTTTCCGACGTGGTCAACTTCTTCGACGGGTTCTACTTCGCTCGCAACGCGTCTCTCGTGATCGCGGGTGACTTCGACCCCGACGAGGCGCGACGCCTCGTCGAGAAGTACTTCGCATCGCTCGCCTCGCGTCCGGCGCTCCGGCGGCCGACGGTGCTCGCTGCGAGCCTGGACGGTATGCTGCGCAGAACGTTGCGCGACGCGGTGCGACTGCCTCTGGTGACGTTCGCATGGCATTCACCGGGTCTCTACGCCGATGGCGACGCGGAGCTGGACATCCTCGCGAACGTCCTCGGCGGAGGCAAGTCGAGCCGCCTCTACCGCAGGCTCGTCTACGAGAAGAAGATCGCGCAGAGCGTCGACGTGTACCAGTACTCGCGGTACCTCGGCGGGCAGTTTCGCATCGAGATTCTCGGTGGACCCGGCGAGGACGATATCGCGCGAGTCGCCGGGCTCCAGGAGATCGAGCGGACGGTCGACGAGGAGATCGCTCGCCTGATTCGCGAGGGACCGACTCAGCGCGAGGTCGACCGTGCCCGCAACAGTATCGAGACCTCGTTCTGGCGCAACCTCGAGTCGCTTGGCCAGAGGGCGGATCTGCTCAATCGCTACCAGTTCTACTTCGACGATCCTGGTGCGATCGGTCGTGACGTGAAGCGTTATCGCGATGCGACCCCGGCGACGGTGGCCAAGGCGGCGAAGACGGTCCTGCGTGAGGATGCGCGCCTCGTTCTCCACGTGCTCCCGAAGCAGAAGGCGGCTGGCGAATGAGCGCCGGCACGATCACTCTTCCTCGCCTGCTCCAGGCTTTCGTGGTGATCTCGAGCGGCCTTCTCGGAGGCTGTGGCCCGCGACAGGTGACGACCGGGGAGCAGCGTGCGGACCCGGCGTCGTCGCAGGGCAAGTCCGGCGGCATCGAGGTGGCGGTTCCCGGGTCCGCCGTTCTCGCCAACGGTCTGTCTCTGCGTCTCGTCAAGGCCGATAACGTGCCACTCGTGACGATCACGCTCGTCGTTCCGTGCGGGTCGGCCAGCGACCCGGAGGGCAAGGAAGGACTCGCGTCGCTGACCGCGAGCATGCTCGACGAGGGTGCGGGCACGCGCTCCGCCCTCGATCTCGCGGAGGAGATCGAGTTTCTGGGCGCGAGCCTGTCGATCGACACGAAGCGCGACTATGCGACGATCTCGATGCAGACGCTTGCGCGCAACCTCCAGGAGGCCCTCGATCTCTTCGCGGACGTCGTCGTCCGTCCGAGCTTTGACGAAGAGGAGTGGGCGCGCGTCAAGCGGCTGCGGCTCAATTCGCTTCGTCAGCGTAGCGAGAATGCCGTCTCGGTGGCGCGTCTGGTCGGCGATCGTCTGTTCTACGGCGAGGGACACCCGTATTCACACCCTCCGGCCGGCTTCGTGGACTCGGTCGAGAAGATCGAGCTCGATGATGTGCGCGCTTTCTGGATGTCGGTAGCTCGTCCTTCACGATCGATGCTTCTGGTCACGGGCGACTTCGAGATCGGGGAGCTGAAGATGCTCGTGGACGCCCGGCTCGGGGCCTGGAAACCCGACCACGAGCTCATCGGCTCGCCGGTGATCACCGGCACCCGGACGCCGGCGAGGTCGAGAGCCCGCCTCATCATCGTCGACAAGCCCGATTCGCCGCAGACCGTCATCCGCGTCTACCAGGTCGCGCCGGCTTTCGGCGCGCCGCAGGTTCCGCCTCTGCTGCTCGTGAACACCGTTCTGGGCGGGACCTTCACGAGCCGACTCAACTCGAATCTGCGCGAGGACAAGAAGATCACTTACGGCGCGCGGAGCTACCTCAACGCGCCGCTGAGCGACTTCGGGTACATCGTGGCCGCGACCTCGGTGCAGACTGACGCGACCGCGATGGGCCTGGCGGAGCTCCATCGCGAGTTCCGCGGGATCGCCACCGGGAAGCTGCGCGAAGGCGAGCTCTCCAAGGCTCGCGCCTCGCGACAGAGTCGCCTGGTCGAGTCGATGGAGCGGCAGAGCTCGTTGCTGTCGATCTACGAGACGAGCGCTGCGGCGCGGAAGCCACCCGCGGAGCGCCGGGACTTCTACCGCCGCCTGTTACGGGTGACCCGGGAGGAGGTCGAGGCGACTTGCCGCGCGGTCTTCGACTGGGACCGAGCTCTGATCGTCCTTGTCGGGGACCTTTCGAAGATCGTCCTGGCGATCGAGACTCTCCAGAGCGCGGAAGGTGCCGAGAGACTGGGGCTCACCGGGGGGTTGTCGCTGCCGGAGCCCGAGCTCAAGGACCGGGAAGGGCGCTGACGGCTCCTGACACCCTTCTTGTCGTGACGCCGTGCGAGCACTCATCATCGTCGACGTACAGTACGACTTTTGCCCCGGCGGCGCGCTCGAAGTTCCCGGCGGCGACGAGGTGATCGAGCTGATCAACCGGTTCGCGCCGAGCTTCGATCTCGTCGTCGCGACGCAGGACTGGCACCCGCGCAATCACGGCAGCTTCGCGCTGAACCACGGACGGGAGCTCTACGACACGATCGAGCTCGCCGGGCTTCCCCAGACGCTCTGGCCGGTCCATTGTGTCCAGGGCGAGCGTGGGGCCGAGCTTCACGAGGCTCTCGACCGGGGGCCCATCGAGCGGGTCTTTCCCAAGGGCACCAACCCGACGATCGACTCCTACAGCGGGTTCTTCGACAACGCACATCGCCAGGCGACCGGGCTCGGCAACTTCCTCGAGGAGCACGAAGTGGACGAAGTTTTCATCAGCGGGCTGGCGACGGACTACTGCGTGCTGTTTACTGCGCTGGACGCTCGCCGTCTCGGGCTCGAGACGAGCGTCGTGATCGACGCCTGTCGCGGCGTCGAGCTCGAGCCCGGCGACATCGACGCCGCCGTCAAGAGGATGGAGGATGCGGGAGTGCGCATGGTGACGAGTGAGGATCTCTCACGATGATGCACGCTGCGAGGAGACAAGGAAGAGAATGAGCACCGGCAACAGGACCCCGACCCGACTCTCTCTCGACGGTCTGTCGATCGGCGACGCCTTCGGGCAGAAGTTCTTCACGCACCCGGAGATCGTCGCCGGCCTCATCGAGGAGCGCGCCGTGCCCTCGGGTCCGTGGTCGTACACGGACGACACCGAGATGGCGCTGTCGATCGTCTGGGTTCTCGAGGAGTACGGGAGGGTCGACCAGGACGCGCTCGCGGTCCGTTTTTCAGAGAGCTACGATTCGACACGCGGCTACGGCTCCGCGATGCACCAGGCGCTGGCCCGCGTGCGCACCGGCGAGCCGTGGTCGTCGGTGTCGCGCAGCCTCTTCGGTGGCGAGGGATCCTTCGGCAACGGCGCGGCGATGCGCGTCGCCCCCCTCGGAGCCTTCTTTGCCGACGACCTCGACGCGGTCGTCCGGGAGGCGTCGCGGTCGGCGGAGGTGACGCACGCGCATCGGGAGGCGATCGCCGGCGCCATCGCGGTGGCGGTTACCGCCGCCTGGTCGACGCGCCTGCGCGGAGAGACGCCGGGCATCAAGATCGCTGACCTCATCGATCTCGTCATTCCCCACGTCCCCGGGGGGCTCGTGCGCGAAGGTCTCCTCAAGGCTCGTGGGATCGACCGGAGCGAGCCATCACCGGCCGTAGCTCGGGTGCTGGGTAATGGCGAGAATGTCACCGCGCAGGACACCGTTCCCTTCGTGATCTGGAGCGCGGCGAAGCACCTCGACGACTTCGTGGAGGGGATGTGGCAGACGGTCAGCGGCCTCGGCGATCGCGACACGACCTGCGCCATGGTGGGAGGCATCATCGGACCCTTCGTCGGCGAGGAAGGTCTGCCCGCGGACTGGATCGATCGACGCGAGCCGCTGCCGCTTCCCGTGAGCTCGGCGCGGACGTCGGAGTAGCGGTCTCTTGAGCCGGATTCCGGCGGTCGACGCCTTCGTCGACGCACATCTGCGTCTGCTCGATCTCGAGCGGCATGCCGAGGTCGACGAGGCTCGCCGCCTTCTGCGCCAGCTTCCGGCCGAGGACCTCGAGCGTCGCGGCGTGACGATGCTGCGTCTGCGCATCGCCGAGGAGGCGATCGGGCTCGGTGGTCGCACGCTCGTGACGCTCGAGCCGTCGACGGGTGGCGATCTGCCGCCGTCGCGGTTCTCGGCGGGCGACATCGTCAGCGTGCGTACACACGGTGACTTGTCCAGGAGCGAGCGCCCGCCGACTGGCGTCGTCTGGCGGGTGCGCGTCGGGGCCATCGTCGTCGCGCTCGATGACGATGCCGACGATCTCCGCGAGCCGGTGCGGCTCGATCGTGTTGCCAACGATGTTACCTACCGGCGGCTGCGCGATGCGCTGGGGCGGCTGCGGGACTACGGGAAGGGGCCGGCGATTCGGCTGCGGGATACGCTCTTCGATCGGCGGGGTCCTTCTTTCGAGGAGCGGTCGGGGGCCGTCGGGTCGGTCGACTTTCTCGATCGCACTCTGGATGGTTCGCAAAAGGAGGCCGTCGCCTTCGCCCTGTCGGCGAAAGACGTCGCGTTGATTCACGGTCCGCCGGGTACCGGCAAGACGACGGCGGTGGTCGAGGTCATTCGTCAGGCGCTACGGCGCGGCGAACGCGTCTGCGTCTGTGCGCCGTCGAATGTCGCGGTGGACAACGTCGTCGAGAGGCTGGTGCGCGCGGGTGTCCAGGTCGTACGGCTCGGTCATCCTGCGCGCCTCCTGCCGGCCGTGATCGAGCACTCGCTCGATCATCTGGTCGCTCGCACGGAGGGCGCGAAGATCGCTGCGCAGCTGCGCAAGGAAATCGCGGAGGGCTCTCGCCAGGTGCGGCGGGCGAAGGACAAGATGGAGCGCTGGCAGCGCCGCGATGCCGTACGTCGGCTGCGCCGCGAGCTTCGGGAGCTCGAGGACCGCACCACGCATCAGCTGGTGTCCGACGCCGACGTCGTGCTGGCGACGTTGACGGGATCCGCGGACTCGCACGTCTCGAAGGAGGAGTTCGACCTGCTCGTCATCGACGAGGCTGCTCAGGCGATCGAGGCTTCGTGCTGGATCCCGCTGTTGCGCGCACGCCGCGTCGTGCTCAGCGGCGATCACCTGCAGTTGCCGCCGACGATTCGCTCGCGTGATGCCGAGAAGGGTGGCCTCGGCCGCACGCTCTTCGAGCGTCTCGTGGATGTGCACGGCCAGGAGGTGACGCGTATGCTCGGCGTGCAGTACCGCATGCACGAGAGCATCATGACCTGGTCGTCCGAAGCTCTCTACGAGGGGCGTATCGTCGCGCATGACTCGGTGCGCGATCACGTGCTCGCGGATCTCGATGGAGTCTCGGCGACCGAGGACACGATCGTGCCGGTGGTCCTCATCGACACCGCCGGCTGCGACTTCGAGGAGGAGCGTGAGGTCGAGGGAGACTCTCGCTCGAACGAGGGCGAGGCCGGGATCGTCGCGACGCACATCGGGAGGCTGGTCGAGGCCGGTGTCGTGCCGGGCGACATCGCTGTCATCACGCCCTACAACGCCCAGGTAGGTCTGCTGCGCTCTCGTCTTCTCGATGCGCATCCCGGGATCGAGGTCGGCAGTGTCGACGGCTTCCAGGGGCGCGAGAAGGAGGCGGTGGTGATTTCGCTGGTTCGCTCGAACCCGCGAGGCGAGGTCGGCTTCCTGGCCGACGAGCGACGCCTCAATGTCGCCGTCACTCGCGCCCGGCGGCACGTCGCGATCATCGGTGACAGCGCCACAGTGGCGAGCCACCCCTTTCTCGGGAGGCTCGTCGAGTACATCCAGGCACACGGCGAGTACCGCAGCGCGTGGGAGTATCGCTAGCAGGGCCGTCCAGGTCGGACCCGGGGCCGCGAGAGCCGGTGAGCTGACGGTCTTGCGTCCGCGGAGGTGCCGGTCCCGTTCGCGACCTTCGGCGTTGGCCGGACCACCCGGCTTACCCTCGAATCACCTCTCCCAGACCGCCCCGTTCGGGAACGCGTGCGCGTCCAGCGACTCTTCCTTCATCGTCACGCCGTAGCCGGGCGCGACGGGCGGCATGTAGCGGCCGTTCTTCATCGCCACCGGGTGCACGAAGTGCTCGTGGAGGTGATCGACGAACTCGGCGACGCGCCCCTCGAGAGAGCCGCTGACGCAAATGTAGTCGACCAGCGCGAGGTGTTGCACGTGCTCGCAGAGGCCGACGCCGCCGGCATGGAGGCAGACCGGCACTCCGGCCTTCGCTGCCAGCAGCAGCACTGCCAGAACCTCGTTGACGCCACCGAGGCGGCAGGAGTCCGCTTGCAGGAACTGGATGGCATCCGCTTGCAGGAACTGCTTGAACAGGACGCGATTCTGACAGCACTCGCCGGTTGCGACGCCGATCGGACGGATCGCGCGTGCGATCGCGGCGTGGCCGAGTACGTCGTCGGGGCTGGTGGGCTCCTCGATCCACCACGGCTCGAACTCCGCGAGGTGGCGCATGTGGTCGATCGCCTCGTCGACATCCCATATCTGGTTCGCGTCCATCATCAGCTTGCGATCGGGCCCGATCTCTTCGCGGATGATGCGCGCCCGACGGACGTCGTCCTCGACGTCGCGTCCGACCTTGATCTTGAAGTGTGACCAGCCTTCGGCCATCGAATCCTGGCAGAGCTTGCGCAGCTTCTCGTCGGAGTACCCGAGCCAGCCGGTCGACGTCGTGTACGCGGGGTAGCCGTCGCGCATCATCTCCGCAACGCGCTCGGACTTCGTCGACTCGTGACGCCGGAGCATGTCGAGCGCCTCGTCCGGCGTCAGCATGTCCGTGACGTACCTGAAGTCGATACAAGCGACGAGCTCCTCGGAGCTCATCTCGGCCAGCAACCGCCACAGCGGCTTGCGCGCGGTCTTGGCGAGCAGGTCCCAGACCGCGTTGACGATGGCGGCGGATGCCAGATGCACCGCGCCTTTCTCGGGTCCGAGCCAGCGCAGCTGACTGTCGCCCGTGACGCGTTGCCAGAAGGCACGCGGATCGCTGCGAACCTCCATGAGGTCGAGCCCGACGACAAAGGGCCGCCAGGCCTCGATGGCCGCGACACAGACCTCCGTGCCCCGGCCGATCGTGAACGCGAGCCCGTGTCCGCAAAGCCTGTCAGGTCCGTCGGTTCTCAGCTCGACGTAGGCGGCGGAGTAGTCCGGGTCCGGGTTCATGGCGTCCGAGCCGGCGAGCGTTCTGGACGTGGGAAACCGGATGTCGCGAACGACGAGCTCCGTGATCGAAGTGGTCATGGACAGGCGTTGTCGGGAACCTCGGTGGGGCACCGGCGAGTCGGGGGCGCGACAGGCTCTCGTGTGGCGCTCGCGACTGTACCAGCGCTTTGACGAGAATGCGAGGATGCGCGGCCGGCCCCGGGCTTGCGCAGGTCCACGGGAGGAGCTTCGCCGGACGCTCGCGACGGTGTACTCGTGAGCGGTCCGGGCTGATAGAATCCGGGCAGACGTCCCTCTGCCTCGTGCCCCTGTCGAGAATCCACGTGGAACGTGATCCGCTCGCGTCGCCGGCGCCCGACTCCCGTGCCGCCGAGGTCTTCCTGCGCCACTTCGGTATCTCCTCCGCCCCGCCGAGCGTCGAGCTGCTGTCGCGCGTCGCCGGGGCCTTCGGGCGCATCCCTTACGAGAACCTGACAAAGATCCTCAAGCAGGAGCGCGAGGGGAGGAGCGCGCGCGCCAGGCGACATGCCGAGGAGGTTGTCCTCGAGCACACGAGACTCGGTACCGGCGGCACCTGCTTCTCGCTGACCGCCACCCTGCTTCACGTGCTTCGTGCGCTCGGCTTTGACGCCGAGCCGATACTCGCGAACCGTCCCTACGGCGAGAACACGCACAGCGCCGTCCTCGTGCAGGTCGACGGGCGGCCTTGCCTTCTCGACCCGGGCTACCTGATCGTCCAGCCGATCGCGCTCGATCCAGGGGATTGTCGCGAACGCCGGGTCGTGACGGAGTTCAACGAGCTCGTTCTGACATCGCACGAGGGCGGCTCGCGCCTGGATCTCTCGACCGTACAGGGGGGAAGTCGCAGCTACCGGCTGACCTTCAAGACGGACCCCGCCGACCGCGAGGAGTTTCTGGGCGCGTGGGACGCGTCGTTCGACTGGGACATGATGCGGTACCCGCTGCTGACGCGGGTTGTCGATGGACGCCAGCTCTATTTGCAGGACCATCGGTTTCAGACCCGCGACAGGGACGGCGTCGAGCGTCGCGTCGTCGACCCTGGCGACCTGACGCGCGAGATCGCGAGCGGGTTCGGGGTCGATGCGAGCGTCGCCGCGCGCGCTCTCGCGGCCCTTAATCGACGAGGAGAAGGCGATGGACGCGCTGCCCGATCCTGAGCCGGTCAAGCTTCTCATCGCGGTGCTGTTTTCTCACGAGCCGTCCCTCGATGCCGCGCTCTCGATGGCGGCGTCGAGCTGGGGCCCTCTCGACCATCGGAGCGAGGACCGACACTTCGACGTGACGGACTACTACGAGAGCGAGATGGGGCCGCTCCTTCACCGCAGGATCGTCAGCTTCTACCGGCTCGTCTCACCGGACGTCTTGCCGCGGGCGAAGCGGGAGTGCGTCGAGATCGAGGGCGCTCACCGGGAGGACGGAGAGCGTCGCGTCAACCTCGACGTCGGCTATCTCGACCACAACAAGGTCGTGCTCGCATCGACGAAGCCGGCCGGCCAGAAGGTCTACCTCGAGGGCGGCGTCTGGGCCGACATCCAGGGCCGCTACACGAAGGAACGCTACGCGCCTCTGGATTGGACCTTTCCCGACTTCGCAGACGGTCGCTACGACACGGATCTGGCACGCATCCGCGCTCGATATCTGGAACAGCTGCGCAAGGGAGGCTGATCCCCGTCAGACCACGTCTGGAACCCGCCGACCGGCGTCTTCTCGCGGGCTGCTCGTCTCCACGCCCTGCTGTCCTCGGGGACGAGGAGTCGGGTGAGGGTCGACATCGACGGTCAAGCCGATCGGCAGTACTGTACGGCGCCGCGACAGGAGCCGGAACGGCTGCGTCGGAAGCGACGAACGCAGCGACACGGGCACGCCGACCGAGATCCCGTCGAGTGCGTTGTCAGCTCTTCCGATCGAGGTCGGTGCTTCTCGAGAGCGTCGGCACGAGGAGCGCGGTTGTCACGAACACCGCCGTCACCGCGAGCGCTACCGCGATCATCACGTGGGAGACAGTGACGAGCCGCGCTGGCGCGAAGATGAGGAAGGCAACGGCGTCGGTGATCGCGGCGAGCGTGATCGCCCGGCCCGTTGTCATCCAGAGATCCCGCTGCTTGCTCGGGGCCGTCTCTCCCACGATCTCCCGGTCGAGCCGGTCGGCCCTCAGACGGCACAGCATGTGGAGGCCGTAGTCACTGCCTATGCAGACGACGAAGACCAGCGGAAACAGGAGGAACACCGACACGTAGATGTCGGCCAGCCCGATGAGCACGTACCACAGCGCCAGACTGACGAGGACGAGCAGACCGACGAGGAGCACCGCACGCAACCGACGCAGGAAGACCGCCGTGAGGAGCAACACGACCACGAAGGAGACGAGGCCGGTGCGGGCGATCCAATCGAGGCTGTACGTCGAGAAGAGGTACGCCATCGTGCGATAGCCGAGGAAGGAGACGTCGAGGTCCGAGTTGGCCGACTCCTCCTGGACGATCGTCTCGAGATCGTTCCAGAGCCGCTCGACGATCTCGGGGTCGTTCCCCGGATCACCGCCGAGGAGGAGAACGGTCGCGATGTCCCCTTCGGACGACACGAAGATACCGGCGAGTGGCGAGAGGACGGGATCTTCGTGAAGCGCGTCGATCGCGTCGCGCAGGTCCGTGCCGTCGCGCTGCGGGGCAATTAGCGTACGCGGCCGCGCGAACGCGATCAGGTCCGGAGCGCCGATCGTGTGGAAGGCGCCGACCGGTCCCTCGGACCGCACGATTCGTTGCTGAATCCTCCGCAGCGTGTCGATCGACCCGTGCCGCGTCATGTCGCCGCGTGCGATGATGATCTCGGGAAACGCGCCACCGCACTTCTCGCGGATGCGCCGCGTCACCCGTGCGATGCCCTCGTCGGCCGGATAGTGACCGTCGACCGTGTCGAGCAAGACGACGGGCTTGCCGACGACGAGAAAGCCGGCGGCAAGGGCCACGAAGAAGATGGCGTTGGCGGCCACGCGTCGTCTGCGAAGACGGCGTGCGCCGCCCGCGACGACCCTACCGAAGGCGTCCGACATCCTGCTGCCACCACCGGCGCCGAGAAGAGGCAGCGTGAGGATCGCCAGCAGCGCCAGGCTTACCATGCCCACGGCGGCGTGAAGACCGAGAGCCGCCATTCCGGGGCTGTCCGAGAAGACGAGGACGAGGAGACCCGCAGCCGTGGTCACCGTTGTCAGGAACACCGCCGTCGTGGAGCTGCGTCCGACGCGATCGAGAACCGCCTGGCGGGACTCGCCGTCGGCGAGCCGGTCCGACGTCTCGACCGAGATGAGGATCGCGTAGTCGATGCCACAGCCGAGAACCAGGGGCACGAGCGCGATCGTCACGATGTTGAGCGTCGCGTCGCACCATCCCATGAATCCGAGCGTCCAGATCGTCCCGACGAGGAGGAGTCCGAGTACGAGCATCGCCGCGCGCAGGTCGCCGAGGATGAGACGCAGGATCAGAGCCAGCACGACGAGCGCGACCGGCGCGCAGGTCGCCAGATCGCGCAGCAGGATGCGATCGATCAGCGCCGTTCCCGATGCCAGTCCGGTCGGCACCAGAAGGTCGTCACGGAAGAGGTCGTGCTGTCTGTCGTCGTCGTTCGCGTACTCCTGCAGCGCCTCGGCGAGCCGTCTTCCGACGTCGCGCGCCTCGCTCGACAGAGCCGGCGCGTCGTAGAGCATCGACAGGACGGTGCCGCTTCCGTCCTCCGCAAGGAAGGCGTCGACGTATCCTCTCGCGAGGGTGCGGAGCCCGGCGAGGAGGAGTCGCGTCGCGCCCGGGGATGAGGGCAGCGGATCCGTCGTCGAGCCGCCACCGGGGAGCTTCGCGCGTGCCGCTTGCAGCAGCGGCAGCAGGCCGAACTGACCGCGGATCTCGGGAACGCGCCTCTCGAGGTGCAGGACGAGCTCCTCCTGCGCGAGGAGCGACTCGTGGTCGGTAATCTTCCGGACGCCTGCCGCACGCGCCTTCTCCGGGTCGAGCTCGAGCCACACGAGCTCCTGGTTGACGGCGCCGTCGAGGCGCTCGAAGAGACCGCGAAAGGCGACGACGTGCGGGTCGCGCTGTGGTAGCCAGTCCAGCACCCCGGTCTCTACACGCAGGTGGATCAGCCCGCAGGCGAGCACTCCGCTGACAAGGAACAGCGTGAGGAGGAGCGGTCGCCGGTGCCGCGATGCCAGGTGTACGACAGGTGCGAGATCCATGAGCTGCTGCTAGGACCTCGTCACCACGACGTCGGCGCCGAAGTGGCGGCCGACGTCCTCGAGGTAGCGCTCGAGCGTGCGGTGGTACCCGAGGACGAAGAGCGTGAGGGTGCGGAACACCGCGCTCCGGATCTCGCCGTCCTCGGTGATCGACACACGGCACGCGCCGTCGTCCTGCACGAGCGTGCATGTCCACATGCGGCCGGAGGGGAGCTCGTCGTCGCCGACCCGCTTCACGAGTCGGTTCGGGGGATCGGCCTCGACGAGCTCTAGCGTCGATCGACCGAGCTCACCGTGCTCGACCCACGACGTGCGTCCGTCGCCGCCGTCGATCCGCTCGACCCTCTCGAGGTCCGTGCGCCACGTCGCGCCGCTGTCGAAGTTCGCGATGAGGGCGAAGACCGCGTTCGGCGGCGCCGGGATCGTCGCGGCGCAGGTCGCGGTGTGCCGCTCGGGGATGAAGAGGCCGATGCCG
>CAYMLL010000238.1:0-12444 GCA_964390645.1 uncultured Planctomycetia bacterium
TTCGGGGCGATCGCCCCCGCTCCCGAGATCTCCCATGACGACGGCGTCTTCACCGAAACCCAGCTGGTCGAGATCTCCACCGACCTCGAGGGCGCCGTGATCCGCTACACACTTTCGGGTGAGACTCCCTCGGACAGCTCGACGCTCTACGAGGGCCCCGTCGAGATTTCGGGCTCGTCGATTCTCACCGCACGCGTCTTCCACCCGGACTACCTGCCCGGAATCCCCGCCCGACGCACCTTCGTGCTCCTGGACAACGGGCTCAGCGACTGGGACACGAATCTGCCCATCGTCATCGCACTGACCTTCGGGCGGCCCATCGGCTCGAGCTGCGAGGGAAACTACACCCCGGGGCACTTCGTCGTTATCGAGCCCGGAGAGAACGGACGCGCCCGGATCGTCGACGAGCCATCGTTCACCCACAGCTCCGGTTTCCGCCGCCGCGGTTCGAGCACCTGCGGTCGCTCGAAGTTCTCGTTCAACGTCGAAACCCGGGACGACGAGAGCCAGGAAGAGGACACCGAGCTCTTCGGGTGGCCAGAGCACGCCGACTACGCGATGTACGGTCCGGAGAACTTTGACCGGGCGCTCATCCGCAATCCCTTTGTCTACGAGCTGAGCAATCAGACCGGGCAGTACGCGCCTCGCACTCGCTTCGTCGAGCTCTTTCTCCAGCAGGCTCGTGGAGCGGTGCGCTCATCGAACTACCACGGTCTCTACGTCTTCATGGAGCGTAACAAGCGCGGACCCGGGCGCGTCGACATCGACCGGCTCCGACCGCAGGACAACACGGAGCCGCAAGTCTCCGGAGGCTACCTCATGAAGGTCGACCGCAACGACGGCGTCCCCACCCTGAGCCTGGGCGGCCTGACGACCGTTCCCGTACAGCCGAAGACGCTGTCAGCTCCGCAGCGGTCATGGCTCTCGGCGTGGATGGGCCGGATGCGACAGTCGCTGGACCCGAACACCATCATCGAGAACGACGGAGAGTTCGTCGACGTGCGCTCGTGGATCGATCACCACATCCTCAACATGTACCCGATGAACGTCGACGCTTTCCGGCTCAGCGGCTACTTCTTCAAGCCGCGAAACGGACCACTCCACATGGGGCCGTGCTGGGACTACGACCGTTCGATGGAGTCAACGGATGGTCGTGACGACAACCCGGTGAGCTGGGGAGACACAGGTGGCTCATCGTTCTTCTCCTTCGGCTGGTACGCCCCACTCTTCGGCAGCCGTCCGCCGCGCGGCGCCACGGCCTGGGAACGCGCCTACATCGACCGCTGGCGCGAGCTGCGGGGAGCGGAGCTCAGCACGGAGAACATCGAGGCCATCATCGACGGCATGGCCGACGAGATTCGCGAGGCCGCCGCCCGCAACTTCACGCGGTGGCGCGGTGTCTCTCCGCGAAGCGGTCCGCGTCCTCTCAACGGCACCTTCCAGGGCGAAGTCGACCACATGAAGAACTGGCTACGACGACGCGCCGAGTGGATCGACGGACACTTCGTCCCGGTGCCGACGTTCTCGCCGGAGTCATCGGTCGTCCAGCCTGGCGCGGAGGTAACCCTCAGCACCAGCGGCGACATGCAGATCTTCTACACGCTGGACGGCGAGGATCCGCGAGACGGTGGAGGTCGTATCGGGCCGTCGGCCGTCGAGTACTCCGATCCGATCGTCATCAACGGACCAACCGTCATCACGGCTCGCGTCTTCGGAGGTGCCTCGCTGTGGAGCGGGCCGGTGACAGCGACGTACATCCACTCCATGCCCCGACTCGCGGTCAGCGAATTCAACTACAACCCGGCTCCTCCGACGCCCCAGGAGGACCCAGCCGACGAGTTCTCCGCGACCGACATGGAGTTCATCGAGATCAAGAACGTCGGCAGCGAGCCCGCCGATCTCTGGGGAGTCGAGTTCGAGCGCCGGACGATCGTCTTCGGGTTCCAGGAGCACGGCGGCATCGACACGCTCGCTCCGGGGGAGACCGTCGTGATCGCCAACGACCTCGAAGGCTTCAACGCGCGCTACGGAAGCGACGGCATCACCGTCATCGGCGAGTACCCCAGCGGCTCTCTGAGCAACACGGGAGAGAACGTGCGCATCTTCGCGCCGACCGGCGATACGATCGTCGACTTCCGCTATACCGACGACTGGTATCCCGAGACCGACGGTGGCGGATTCACGATGGTGAACGTCGACCCCTACAATCTCGATGCGGACCTCGACGACGCGAGCAGCTGGCGCATGAGCGACGCGCCTCACGGAACACCGGGCGTCGACGACGTTGCGCCGACGGGCGGCCTCCGTCTCCCTGGTGACATCAACGGCGACGGACAGATCAACATCACCGATGCGGTCGGTATGCTGCGCTTCCTGTTCTCCGGTAATGCGGTGATGCTGCCGTGCGGCGACGGGTCGATCGATGCGCCGGGGAACGTCGCACTGCTCGACGTCGATTCGACCGGCGACGTCAACACCACGGACGCGATCTACACCCTGCAGTTCCTCTTCAGCTCCGGCCCGCCGCCGGCCCTGGGAACAGACTGCACGAGGATGCCGGACTGCGAGAACGGCTGCGAGAGATAGCCGGTCGGCAGTCCGCCGGGTAGTCCAACCCGCCGGAGCTCACCGCAGCGACTTCCCCGCGGCGTCGAGAATCTGCGAGTTCGGAACCGAGTTCCCGAAGGTCGCGAAGTGGTCGAAGGTCCAGACGACCTTCTTCGTCTTCGGCTCGATCTCGACGAGCAGCGGGTTCTTCGGACCGGCGTGGCAGTTGCCGATCACGTAGTTGCCGTTCGGCAGGACTTCGAGCGTCGTCACCCACGCAAGCCGGATTCCCGGCAGGTCGTCCTGATGGAGCTGCCACACGATTTCCTTCCCGGACGTCACCTCTAGGACACTATGACCGTTGCCGGTCGCGATCAGAGTGTTGCCGTTCGCCAGACGCAGCGCGCCGAAGACATGGTTTCCGAAGGCGTCCAGGCCGTGGCCACCCCTGCGCTTCTTGCCGAAGAGAGGGACCTCGTAGTCCCAGACGACCTTGCCGGTCCCGGCGTCGTACTCCCGCACGAATCCGTCGCCCTCGTGACAGACGAGATAGTTCCCGCCCTTGATCTTGCGTACCAGCCGGGTGTCACGATGCGGGTGCGGACGCTTCACCATCAGCTTCACCTCGTTGAGAATCTCACCCTGACGGTTGATCTCGATGATCCGACTGCGACCCGACTCGGCGATCATGACGCGCCCGCTCGCCAGTGGCTGGAAAGCGTGCACCTCGATGCGCTTTCCCTCGTTGCCTCCGCGCTTCGAGGAGTCGTAGGACCAGACGACCTTCCGCGTCTTGCGGTCAATCTCACAGACCTCGCGCATGCCGCGCTGAACCATGACGTTGCCGTTCGGAAGGGCCCAGATGTCATGGACGCCTCCCCACTTCATCTCCCACTCGATCTCACCTCTGGCATCGACGATCGCCAGCTTCCCGTTGCCCTGAACAAGAACCGTGTGAGCAACGTCAACAGCGTTCGCCTCGACGCCGATGACGAGAGACGCCAGCGCGAAGGCGGTGATGGTCGAGATACGCATCGGCTTCCTCCTCGGTATTCGGTTCGCTCTGGAAGACCTTCATGGATACTCGAATCACGCCGCAGAAGAAAGGCCGAGGGCTGGACACGCCCCCCGAGGTGCTCGACAATGAGGCACTCGAACCGGGCGACACGCAGACGAGATCCCCCACGAAGGAGTACAGCCACCCGTGATGAATCGACGACTCTTCACCGTCGCTCTTTCAGTTCCGCTTGCCGCCCTGTCGACGGGCTCGATTGACGGAAAGGAAGCAGTCGACGATGTCGGCTTCGTCTCCCTCTTCGACGGCAAGAGCCTCGAGGGCTGGACGCAACGCGGCGGCAAGGCACGGTACGAGGTAGACGACGGCACGATCCTCGGCACGGCGGTAGCGAAGACACCGAACAGCTTCCTCTGTACCGACAGGGACTACGGCGACTTCATCCTGGAATACGAGTTCCTCGTCCACCCGAAGCTGAACTCCGGAGTGCAGATCCGTAGCCACAGCCTGCCCGATTACCGCAAGGGCCGCGTGCACGGCTACCAGGTGGAAATCGATCCCGACACCGACCGAGGTCGCATGTGGACCGCCGGGATCTACGACGAAGCGCGGCGTGGATGGCTGAACGACCTCGCCGACAACGAGTCCGCACGCAAGGCTTTCAAGCCGAAGCAGTGGAACACAGTGCGCGTGCGGGCGGTGGGCGACTCGATCAAGACCTGGCTCAACGGCGTGCCGGCGGCGGACCTCGTCGACTCGATGACGCAGAGCGGCTTCATCGGGCTGCAGGTCCACGGCATCGGCAACCGGGCCGGAGGGCCGTTCACCGTGCGCTGGAGAAACCTGCGCATCAAGGACCTCGGCCGACACGAATGGAAGCCGATCTTCAACGGCAAGGACCTCGGCGGCTGGCTTCCGCTGCCGGGAGGCGAGTGGACGGTGAGAAACGGCGCGATCGTCGGCACGAGTCCGCGCTCCGAGCGACGCCATGGCATCTTGCTGTCGAAGGACACGTTCAAGAACTTCACCGTGCGCTGCCGCTTGCGAGTCCACTCCGGCGACAGCGGCTTCTACTTCCGCGCCGAGCGTGTACCGAGCGGCGTCTCCGTCCACGGGTTCCAGGCTGAAGTCGACGAGACAGGCGAGACCGGCGGCCTCTACGAGACCGGCGGCCGCGGCTGGGTCGTCCAGCCCGATGCCGACATCGTTCAGCGAGCGAATCACAAGAAGGGCGAATGGTCCGCACTGATCGTCAGCGCCCACGGAAGACGAGTCGTGGTCCATCTCAACGGCGTCAAGACCGCCGAGCTCATGAAGGACAAGGGTCGACTCGAAGGTCACCTCGGCCTTCAGCTCCACGGTGGACAGGACATGCACGTGGAGTACAAGCACCTCGAGATGCTGGTCCCCGTGAAGAGAAAGTAACGTCCCTTCTGCGTCGCCGACGAGGGATGATCCCAGGTTCCCGGGCTCGTCCCCCGGCCTCGAGAGAGAAGACCGCGTGTCCAAGAGCTGGTTTAGACGACAGATCGAGGCACAGAGCGACGACGCACCGGCGATCCAGCGGGGACCCGCTTCGCCGTCGACCGACGACGACCCGAGCGCGCCCGTCGATCACAAGACGCTGCAGCTTTGCAAGGAAGTCGAACGCACGCTCGGCCTCGCCTTCGCGGACGGGGACGGCCTCGTCCGCGAGCTGATGGTCCTGGCGGTAGTGCCGGAGCCGGACAGCCTCCACCTGAAGGTGATCGTCGGCGCGGGCGATCCGTCGGCGGAGCTCGAGGAGAGCGCGGTCCTCGAGGCGCTCCACCGATGCTCGGGGCACTTGCGCACAGCGGTGACAGAGTCCGTCAATCGACGCAAGACGCCGGAGCTCGCATTCTCGTTCCAAGGACCGCGAAGGCAGGCAACCTGACGCGACAGCGACCTCGACCCCGGACTTCCCACGGTCCACGCTCCACCTACCGGTATCCACCCCGCCCGCGGCCAAGCCTCCCTCAGAGGCTCTCCTGTTCTCGATATGGCGACCGTGTACTCGTGAATGGCCTGGGTTGACGACCGGCACATGAAACGACGAGACTGTCCTGCGGCGCGACTCAATCTTTCATCGACAGTACCGGATGCCTCATGAAACACCTCCACGTCAGCTCGCTCCTGTTCGTCGTCGGACCGCTCCTGGCCGTCGGATGCTCCATGTCTCCTCAACGCGACGTGGACTGGGATCAGGTCGCCGCCAGCGTATCGATCCGTCGTGACGAATACGGCGTGCCGCACATCTACGGCCCGACCGACGCCAGCGTCGTCTTCGGCTATCTCTACGCGCAGGCCGAGGACAACTTCTGGCAGGTCGAGGAGAACTACATCCGCTCGCTCGGCCGAGCCGCGGAAGTACATGGACCGGACGCTCTCCCCGAGGATCAGCTGGTGCGAGCACTCGAGATCCCGAGGCTTGCCAACGAGGAGTACGACCGTTCGAGCCCCCGAATCCGAGCGATCTGCAGGGCGGCCGCCGCAGGACTGAATCAGTACGTCGCTGACCATCCCGACGTGACGCCTCGACTGATCCGGCACTTCGAGCCCTGGTACGTCTTCGCATTCACGCGCTACGCGATCTACGTACGCTTCGTGCTCGGCAAGACGGGAGTGCGGCTCAGAGAGCTCAGTGGCGCCGTCGATGAGGTGCCGATCACCCCGAGAGAAGGCTCGAACATGTGGGCGGTCTCCCCGAGCAAGAGCACATCAGGTCACGCGCTCCTCTTCATCAACCCCCATCAACCCTTCTTCGGTCCGGGGCAGTTCTACGAAGGACACCTCTCGAGCGACGAGGGGTTGAAATTTTCCGGCGCATCGTTCTTCGGATCGTCCTCTCCGACGATCGGCCACAACGAGCGCATCGGCTGGAGCCACACAGTCAACGAACCCGATATCGCCGACGTCTACGCCGAGACGTTCGACGATCCCGAGCGTCCGCTCGCGTATCGTTTCGGCGACGGCTACCGTACGGCGACGGAGTGGACCGAGGAGATTCGCGTCAAGACCCCGACGGGAACGGTGTCCAGAAGGTTTCTTCTGCGCAAGACGCACCACGGCCCCATCATCGCCGTTCGCAACGGCAAGCAGCTGGCGGTCAAGCTCGCTCGGTTCGAGGAGGGAGGGCAGCTCGCTCAGTGGTACGCGATGACGAGAGCAGGTTCGCTCGACGAGTTCCGCTCGGCGATGGCGAGCTGCGCGATCCCGATGTTCAACACGATCTACGCCGACGTCGAGGGCAACATATTCTACGTCTACAATGGCGCCGTACCGCGACGCGCGGTCGACTTCGACTGGCGAAATCCGGTCGACGGCAGTGATCCGGCGACCGAGTGGCAGGGCTATCACAAGTTCGAAGAGCTGCCTCAGCTGACAAACCCCGAGTCGGGCTACCTCCAGAACTGCAACCAGACCCCGTTCACGACGACCGACGGGCACGGCCTGCGTGAGAGCGACTATCCTCCGTACATGGTCAACGAGAGCGACAACCTGCGCGCGGCGGTCTCCCGCAGGATTCTCTCGAAGAAGCCGGCGTTCACCTTCGAGGAGTGGGCCACCGCCGCGTTCGACACGAGTGTCCTGGCGGCGGAGCTGACGATTCCGAAGATCACCGCGGCCTGGAAGAAGCTCGAGGAAAGCGACGCACAGAAGGCCCGGAAGCTCGCCCCGGTGGTCACCGAGCTCGAGAGCTGGGACCGGGTCAGCCGGACCGACTCCGTCGCGATGACGCTCTTCACGCTCTGGGTCGAGGAGCTCGGTCGCGGAAACGTCGCCTCCAGAGCCCAGGACGTACAGGCATCGATGGACGCTCTCGAGCAGGTAGCCGACCGGCTGCACGCGCTCCACGGATCCTGGAAGGTGCCGTGGGGAGACATCTGCCGTCTGCAGCGCATCCACACGAGCGGCAAGGGCGGCTTCGACGACGAGCGCCCCAGCCTGCCCGTCGCGGGCGGCCCGGGATGGCTCGGCATCGTCTTCAACTTCTACCCACGACCGCAGGAAGGGCTGAAGCGCTACTACGGAGTCGCGGGTCACTCCTTCGTCAGCGTCGTCGAGTTCGGCAAGAGGGTGAACGCTCGCTCGGTGCTGGTCTTCGGTCAGAACGCCGATGCCGCCTCGCCGCACCACCTGGACCAGGCGAAGCTCTACGCCGCAGGCCGATTCAAACCCGCGTGGTTCCACCGCGACGAGGTCGAGGCGAACGCCCCCAGGGTCTACCACCCGACCGCGACAGGAACGCGGGCGATCGACTGATCCGGAACCGTCTCGCAGAGCCTTCGAGAGACACGAGACACCGTCGGCGGGAGCTTCGACGCGAGAAACGTCGCGTGGTCCCGAAGTCGTTCTATCGACGAACAGGCACCGGATGGCCCGAGATCCTCCCTTGGGCATTCTCGCAGCGCGGCCGGCGCCACCTGCGCTGCGCCCGACAGAGCCCTCTGCGGCCAGGTCGAGCCACGAGGCCGCCGGCGGAGTCGAACGGACTGACCGTTCCGACGCTCGCCGACGGCAGCGACGTCCGCGGCCCGATCGGTGCGTTCATCGCCAGGCAACATCGTCCCCCGGCTCTGCGACCGGTCCCACGCCTCCCGGAGGTGTCCCCCGACGCCGGGTTCACCCCGACCTCGAACGGTCCCGCCGTCGCGCCAAGGGCGAGCGGGCCTTCGTCCGGGACCGGCTTCACCGGACCGTGGGCTCGCTGGACGCCGACGGCAGCCACGACCGCCAGCTCGTCGAGATGCTCGCCCCGCGAGACGAGGTACGTCGCGGCCACGCCGAGCCCGACGGTGCACGGTCCACGAACGGTGCCCGGGGGGCTCCTCAGGCCCGTGCGCCCGGGCTCCCGGGCTCAAGCCCGCGCTGCGTCGACAAGGACGAACGCGATCCGGCAGGGCTGGTCGTAGGGATTCGCCCAGGAGTGAAAGGTGCCCCTCTGGACCACGACATCGCCGGCCTCGAGCGTCACATCATCCTCATCCAGCAGCAGATCGATCTTGCCGGAGAGAACCACCGCATAGTCGATGGAACTCGTTCTGTGCATACCCCCGTGACGCGGGCTGTCGCGAACCTCGGCGCCACCGATCGCCAGGAATGCCTGCGTGCTGTCGGCCTCGATGACCCTCTCGCCTTCCGGGAGAAACTCCACGATCCTGAAGATGGTGCCGTCGCGGGACGGCGCGATGGGCTGCGGAACGTCGACGGTCTCCGCGTTGCCCGAGTTGCTCACCGGCATCTCACAGGTCGCCCAGAGCTCGGCGAGGCCGACACCGCCCTCCTCGACCCGCACGTCCACGGGTGGGGGCCCGTCGAGGAGCACGACGGCCTTGCCGTCTCCGTCGTGGCCCGTGACCACACGGCGCAGATTCATCGACACGGTCCCGTCCTCCCCTCGATGGAGCCCGGCTGCCGAGCTGCCCCTCGCCGGAGCCTCGAACTAGCCGCTTTCGCACCCGGAGCACTTCTTCAAGAGGCTGCTGGCGGGCACCCGCTTTGCCGGAAATCCAACGAGACCTGGAAATGGGGTGAGCGAGGGGACTCGAACCCCCGACCTCCAGGACCACAACCTGGCGCTCTAGCCGGCTGAGCTACGCCCACCACACGTGGATTCTCCAGCGATAGCGAGGCAGTGTACGACCGCGGTCACGTTCGTCAAGAGGAATGCGACACCCCGGTCGGCTCGCCAGGGTCGCTCGGGGTCGAGGCGTTCGAAGACTCGGACTCGCTGGCGGCCGAACCGCTCTGATCGTCCTTGCGCTTCGCGATGACCGTCTCGATGCCGGCGATCACGCCTTCGAGCTTGTCACTGAGCGCGTCGAACTCCTCGCCGGAGAGCTTCAGACCCGGATCCTTCTTGCCGGTGAGCTTGCCCCAGAGGGACCCGTGCGCGTCCTCGACCTGGGAGCTGAACTCACGCAACTGATCCCGCAGCGAGTCGCGCAGGTTGCCGAGCCGCTCGGAGACCTGCGACTGGTCGCTCTCCCAGCGCCGGATGCCGTCGCGCAGGGCGGACTCGAGCTCGTCGATGCGAGTCCCGAGAGTCGTCGAGATCGCCGAGCCGACCAGCTCCCCCGAGGCCTCGAGGCGCTCCGAGGTGCTGCCGACCAGTTCACGCAGCTCCTGAAATCGCTGACCGAGCGCTTGCACCTCGGGCGTCGACGACTCGATCGTGGTCACCTGCTCCGAGACGCGGTCAAAGGACACCTCGAGACGTTCGAGGCGCTCGCCGACCGCCGACAGCTGCTCCCGCGTCGGCACCGTCGACTCGACCCGTCCAAGAACATCTCTCAAATCCGCCAGCTTGCCATCGAGTTGCTCGACCATCTCAGCGATCTCCTTGCGCAGCCGCTCCTCGACCTCGTCGGCGGCCGCCTTCGCCTGCTCGGGAACCGATTCCTCCAGCTGGCCCAGGTGCTGCTGGACCTTCGACACGGCGCCCTGGACCTGCTCGAGGCTGTCCTGAAAGGCGCCGACTTGATGATCCACCGACGACCGCAGCCGGGTGAGCCCGGTCTCGACCGTATCCACCTTGGATCCGACGCCCTCGAGATCCTCGTTGAACGACGAGCCGAGCTCGCCGATACGTGCCTCGAAACCCTCCAGACGCTCGCGAAACGCCTTCACCGCTTCGTCGGAAGCGGTCGGCGACTCGCCCCGGTAAACGTCGAGAACGCCCGGATCCTCCTCGGCGAGCCCGAGACGGCGCCGCAACTCGACAACCTCTGGAAAGAGCTCGTCGCGATGCTCCTGAATCACCGGAAACAGAGCCTCCCGTACGGCGCTCTTCAGCGACTGTCGCGTCACCGAGACCTTGCACATCGTGCGCAACGCGTCCCGCACGTTGCCGATCTGGCTGACGATCGCCTGAAGCTGCTTGGTATCCGTATGGCGGGCGCGAGCCGAACCGGATTCGCCCGTGTTCGATCGTTCCATGGGCCGAATTCCCTTCTCGATTTCGCCCCACTGATCGGTGAGCTTTCGGATCATGAGAAAACCACCAGCTGGGTGTGAATGAAAGTCCCTGACACCGGCAGGAAGGGAAAGCACGGCGACAGCCCCACCATGTCTTCAGCGCACTCGATCCGCTCGTCGTTGCCGACGTCGAATACCGGCTCTGCCAGAGTGGGAGACGCCGTATGCAGGAGACAACTCCACGCGGCATGCTATCGAAGCGCAGCGCGAAAATCAAGGCGGGAAGGGAGCCGCGAGGACGAGGAAGGACCGCGAGGGCGCCCCGGCACGTCCACCGGAGAAGCCCCCAAGACGGATCGTCGCGGATCGTCGGGGACCAGGAGACGAGGCTCGATTCGCGCTCGGCCTCAGTGACCGCCCTCGATCAGGAAGTTGATGCCGACGCCGAAGTCGCCGTCACGCTCGAATTCGGCCTCGATCTCGGCGCTGAACATCTCCTTGGCAAGCACGTCGGAGAGCCAGTCGACGGTCACAGCGACACCGTAGCGCTTGATGGCCCAGGTGGGGTCGCCCTCCTCGACGGGTCCGAGAGGGTCGAAATGCAGACGCAGATTGGTGCGGATCCGGAATGCCTCCGTGGCAAGGAACGACTCGCCGGCCCCCTCGCCGGTCTCGAGCTTCACCTCTTCGGACTCCATGAAGAACTTCTTGAGGTTCTTGACGCGGGCGAGATCCACGCGCAGCGACCCCGCGTCGGTGACGACGAGCGGTCCCCAGGCGACGAGCGGAACGTCCGACTCGCCCTCACGATACGAACGACTGAAGAGATCCTCCTTGAACTCCGTCGTGTAGTAGTCCGCGGAGAACGGGTCATGCCGGGAGGGCTCACGGCCGAGGCGGCTGATCGCCAGCATCCCCTCCTCGAACTCCCCGTAGTCCATCCGCGGACGGTTGGCGTAGACGTCGCGCCAGCTGCGCTTGGCTCGCCGGCGCAGCTCGCTGTAGAACTTGCGACGCGCGACCGTCTTCAACGCCCGCGCATAGAGCGATAACTTCGGAGGCTCGATGTGAAACAAAGGCAGCGGCCGATAATCGACGTACGGAGGTGGAGCCTCGAACTGGATGCCGCGCTGCTCGGCGACATACCAGGGAATCCGCTCGGACGACGCGCTCTCCTGCTTGAAGAGCTCCTCGGTCTCGATGTGAGGAGGAGTCAGCGACTGCACACCGACCCACGGAGGGGTCACGTCGCGCGAACGCCGGCGCTCTCTCGTCGGCGTTCGCAGACGGAATACACTCTGCTCGCCACCGACCGACCGCAACTCGGGAGTCTCGACGACACCGACCGACGGCGACAGCGCGCCCGCAGGACGCTCGACGCTGCGGCGCTCCACGTGAGCGACCCCGGCGACGCGCGGCGACGCCGACGTACTCGCGACCAGCGGACGAACTCGCTCGACGGCGTCGGGCGATACCACCGAACGCGGGACGACCACGGCAAGTTCCTGGCCCATGGATCGGCTCGCGGTGAAAACGGCAAGAAACCCGGCGAGAAGGGTCGACACCCTGCTGCCGAGGTTCCGGTGATCGCCGTCGTTCCGCATCCGATTCGCCTCTCGTTCGCCTCCGGGTTGTTCAATCCGTCCGTCGACCGCGCCCTCTGGCAGACGCAGCGCGCTCGGCTCCGCCACCTCCCGTCAAATTCATGGAGCCCCGTGATCGCGGCCGACGAGTCACCTCGGAGCTCTCACCAACGAAATCACGGAGAGTTCCCGGGGAAAATCGTACGTCGGACCCGCTGGCTTGCAAAAGCAGCTCGGCAGAAATCCCTAAAGGATTCAGGGAGAAAGGCTTGAGATTAGTGCCTTTTTTTGCTTCTGCCGCTACCGATACTAAATTATACGGCCTGCTCGCGAAGAGTCAAGCCCCCTGCAGAAAAAACC
>CAYMLL010000239.1:0-10003 GCA_964390645.1 uncultured Planctomycetia bacterium
TTCCTCGGGTACCCTAGCGTCCGGTCGTGGCAGCGTCAACTCCCGGGTGATCGACGAGCGGCTTCCGGCTCGTCTAGAAGCTTCGCCTGGCGCACAGTGGATCGAGCGGCCGTGGATCGAGCGGCCGTGGATCGAGCGGCCGGGGATCGAGCGGCCGGGGATCGAGCGGCCGGGGATCGAGCGGCCGTGGATCGAGCGGCCGTGGATCGAGCGGCCGTGGATCGAGCGGCCGGGGGGCTGTCTGCGTGATCGGGCTCCGGTGGCTCTCTCCCCGGCAGGAGTGGGCCGGCGGCCGCGAGTCGTTGCGTGCCAGTAGCCCAACCGCCACTCCGACGAGGTCGTCGCGCACCGTTCGGTCGAATGATCACGTACATCATCGACGGATACAATGTCCTTCACCGGCTCGAGCCGGAGCTCCTCGCGGCGGGAGAGCTGGCGGCGGCCCGTCGCGAACTGGAGGCCCGGCTGCGGAGCTTTCTCGGCTCCCGGGGCCGGGGTGTGCGACTCGTTCTCATCTACGATGGCGACGACGTCGGGCGGCCGTCGCGCTCTTCGAGGGAGCGGTTGGAGATCGTCTTCTCCCGTCCTCCGCGCAAGGCCGACGACCTCATTCTCGATCGATGCCGTGAGCCGAGAGGCAGAGGCGATGTGCGCGTCGTGACCTCGGACTGGAAGGATATAGGCGGGCCCGTGCGCCCGCTGGGCGTGCACCATGTCTCGTCCGAGGACTTTATCCGCTACATCGAGAGCCCGTCGACGGCTGACCTCGAGTCGCAGTCCGTTGAGAAGCCCGAGGGCAGCGATCGGGGCGAGGTTGGCGAGTGGCTCGAGGCTTTCGGTTTTCCCCGGGACGAGGACTGAGCGTTGGCCGATCCGCGTGAGCGCGAGCTCAAGCTTCATCTTGCGGGGCGGCGTGACTACGACAAGCTGATCAACGCGCCCGAGCTGTCGGAGTCGCTTCCCACCTGGTCTCAGGAGAACCACTACTTCGACACGTCCGATCACCGGCTCCTGCGCTCCGCGACGATGCTGCGCTTGCGACGAATCGACGGCCGGGCGGTGATCCTCACGTTCAAGCAAGGTCGCGAGGATCCGGACCGTCCCGGGTTCTTCGACGCGGTCGAGCTCGAGAGCGAGGTCCCGGGGAGCCTGATGGAGCAGGCGGTCGACACGCCGAGGGTTCTCCGCGATCATCCGTCGCTGCCTGCCGTGCGTCTGCGGCGAGAGTTCGGGAGTGTCGACCTGGTCTTCCTGGGTCGTCTGCGCACGGAGCGCCGTCGTCGTCGCCTGGGCGATCTCGTGGTCGAGCTGGATGAGGTGACGTATCCCGACCGCGAGAAGGCCTACGAGCTCGAGGTCGAGACCGACGACCCGGAACATGCCCGAGCGCTCCTGCAGGAGATCTGCGAGAGACACGGCGTCAGGGCGGCGCCGCAACGGCGCACCAAGCTCGAGGAGTTTCTTCGGCGGGTGGGGGGGGACAGCTCTCTGTGACATTCTCTCGCGTTCCGGGCCGTGTGCCGATCCCCGCCCCCGCACCGGGGCCTGATTCCGACATCCGTCTTGCAACTCGATGGCCTCTGATGCGAGATGGACCCCCATGACCCTTCCTGTGGTCGACATTCTGATCATCGCCCTCTATTTCCTCGGCATGATCGTGCTCGGCATGTGGCTATCGCGGCGCGTCAAGACGCAGCGTGACTACTTCCTCGCCGGACGCAGCCTGCCGTTCTGGGTCATCGGCATGTCGATCGTCGTGTCGGACATAGGCGCGGTCGACTTTGTTTCTCTCGGCGATCAGGCCTACAGCTACGGCATCGTCGCGGCGAACATGGACTGGATCGGCACGATGCCCGCGATCATCCTCGCCGCGTTCATCTTCGTGCCGTACTACTGGCGTGCGGGCGTCTACTCGGTGCCGGAGTACCTCGGACGCCGTTACAACCCGTCGGTACGGGCGATCCAATCGCTCGTGTGGACTGTCTTCCTCGTCGTCAATCTTGGCGCCGTGTTCTGGGCCGCTGCGAAGATGTTCGAGGGGCTCATCGGGCCTCTCGAGTGGCTGCCGGAGTCGATTGACGCGCGACTCTTCCTCTACGTCGGTATCACGGCGCTGATCACGGGGGTCTACACGATCTCCGGTGGGTTGACGGCGGTCGTCTACACGGACGTGGCGCAGCTGGTTCTGATGTTCCTCGGAGCAATTCTGGTCGTCTCGCTGGGGCTGTCCGATCCTCAGGTCGGAGGCATCTCGGGCCTGCGAGAGACGATCGTCGAGGGCGGCCACGCCGATCACTTCACGCTCTTCTTGCCGCACGACTCGAAGACGCCTTATCCGTGGACCGGCGTCTTTCTCGGGCTGACTCTGGTTCTGGCGCCCGCGTACTTCATCGGCAATCAGGCGATCGTGCAGCGAACGCTCGGTGCGAGAGATGAGTGGAACGCCAAGGCAGGAGCGCTCTTCGGCGGCCTCCTGAAGTTCTGCATCCCGTTTCTCGTCATCGTCCCGGGGCTCATCGCTCTGGCGAAGTACCCCGATCTGGGCGACGGTGAGAAGGGCTACGCGATGCTCGTCAAGGAGCTGTTACCCACCGGAATCCGCGGGCTCGTCATCGCCGGTTTTCTCGCGGCGCTGATGTCGAGCCTCGACTCGATCGTCACGTCGGCGGCCACCATCATCACGCGCGACCTCTGGGTCGGGCTGATGAGGCGCCCGGGGAATGATCGCGGTCTGTTGCGCATCGGCCGCTGGCTCACCTTCGCGCTGCTGATTTTCGGCGCGGCGACGGCGCGTCTGTCGGAGATGTTCGAGGGCATCTACGCGGCAATCCAGTCGATGCTGTCGATCATCCAGGGACCGACACTCGCCCTCCTGCTCGGGGGGATGTTCTGGCGGCGTGCGACGTCGAAGGGCGCCGTGGCGAGCCTGCTCGTGGGCATCACGCTCGCGATCTCGTTGCATGTCTACCAGAAAGCGGCCGTCAACGAGGTCGAGGAGCGTCTCGGGAGTGCTTCGATCACCGCACTGTACCGGGATGAGGGCGAGACGTCGATTGGCGAGGTGGCGCTGTGTCGCGTTCAGAGTGGGCACCTCCGATATCGTGACGCGGTCCTGGTCACCCGTGACCGCGAAGATGTGGCGTTCGGCACGATCGACCTGCTCCGTCCTGTCGGCAGGGCTCCGGCGGGTGACGAAGCGCTGTCGCTCGGCCCGAATCTCTCCGACACCGGCGACGTGGAGGGGATCTTCGCGGTTCGAGTGAAGGTGGACGAGTGGCGGGTCTCGCGTAAGGAGGATCAGGTGCTTCGCACGACGGACCGCGTCGTCCCGTTCGAGTCCGCCGCGCCCTTCAACGCGGCAGAGCCCTTTTTCGCCATCGCGGCGGTGGCCTTCGCCGCGAGTCTGCTGACGCTGATCGTCGTCAGTCTCCTCACGGCGCCCAGGAATGTGGACGAGCTGCGTGGCCTGGTGTACCGCTCGACCTTCCACGACGACGAGGCGCAGGCAGCTCTCGCGGATCGTGCGGAGCAGCTGGAGCAGGATCCGGAGGAAGGAGGAGACTCTTGACCGAGCTCGGCTGGGCGCGCGCGCTGTTTCTCGCGTTCTTCCTGCTGATCCTCCTCGGCGTTTTTCGCTTGCCTGCGGACTACGTTTTCCGGGGAGCTCCGGACCGTGCTCGCTGGCGGGATCTGCGACTCTGGGTCGTCGTCCTCGTGGTTGTCCATGCCTTCGTCTACTCGACACTTTGAGGGTGGTGTGCGAGCGCTTGTCGCGACCATCACGCGCGAGCAGGCTGTCGAGGAGTTCTGCCGCTGGCGCCGCTGGCGCCGCTGGTGGCCGAGGGGATCGCGACCGGTAGGCCTCGAGCTTGTCCACCTTCCGGTGCATCACTTCGTCGTCGGGCTCGTGCTCGAACCAGAGGGTCGCAAGCAAGAGCTCGATGTTGCGGTAGACGGCGTTGACGGGACGGTGAAGCGCTTCGACGCGGCCGTCGACCTTTCGCTCACGGATGCTGGTCGTGAGGTGCTCTGCGAGCCGCTCGTCGATGAGGAGGAGTCACGAGCACGGCTTGACGAGGAGCTGCCCGTGCAGGTTTTGCAGCCGGCTCTGCGTCATCGGGGGCGGGTTCTCGTCGAACAGGTGCGACGTGCTGATGCCGTAGGGTATCCGTACTGGATCGAGCACTCGAGGCGCGGATCACACCGCGGCTTCCGTGCGCTGGACGGCCTGACGCGTGCGCGGGTCGGAGCGCGAGGCAGAGCGGCGATCCTGGCCGCGCTGCTCCGGTCACGCCGACGGCACGGAGAGTGAGTTTTCGCGCGGTCCGGATTTGAGAGACAACGACCATGAAGCTGAGCTCCACGCAGGTGAAAAACGTTGTCGCGAGCTTCTTCCTTTTCCACGGAAAATTCCCGCCTGGCACGAACAGCAGCAACTGGCAAGACGTTCTCATGGGAGACATGCAGTTCGATGACCCTCCACTGGAGGGCGATCCGCACTTCGAGAAGAAGAAGCTGTCCGTCCAGCTCCAGCAGTCGTTCAACACGCTCGGAGCCTCGCTGAAGTCACCGCTCTCTGTCCTCAAGAAGACGTCGCGTAGAATGCGCGACCTGGTCAAGTTCTGTGATGAGAACCAGGGCGACCTGGGGCTTTTCGAGTCATGAGGAGGCCGTCATGAAGCTTCTTCCCGTGCTGCTCTCGCTCGCCTCCTGTCTTGCCAGCCCGGCGCAGGGTGGCGAGGAGGATGCGAACACGGTGAGCCGAACGGTCGCCGGCGTCACGACCGGCGGACGGGCGAACGGCGGGGCCGGTGTCGCGAGCGCCACGGGGCTCTTCTTCCTTCCGGACGTGGACGGCCTGACCTTCGATCTCGAGGCGAAGACGGTCGACACGGACAGCTCGCTGGGATTCGACTTCGACCTCGCCTTCGAGCGGCGAATCGGTGCGGATGAGGGCATCGCCGGGACGCGGCTGTCGTTCGCGCTCGAGAGTCGCGGGTACGTGGCGACGAACAAGGTATCGAGCCACAACAGTGTCGTGACGAAGGCGCGGGTCTGGGGACACATCTTCCAGGTTCAGGGGCGTGAGTACTCGCCTGCCCAGGTGGCGCGGGTACGGGAGATCCTGGCCGATCCGGCTCTCGACCCCCTGGACGATGCCGGGATCGTGCCGGAGCTGAAGGAGTTCTTTGCGAATCAGCGGGGAAGGTACCTCTCGTTCGACCTCCACGCGGGAAACGAGGCCGAGCAGGACTTCTCCGGATCCCAGCTCACGATCGGTTTCGGCGCGGCCTTCGACGTGGAGACGATTCTCGGGGCTCGTCGAGACGGCTCCGAGGAGACCGCGCTGGGGAGGCTTCTCGACATGCCGTTCGCGCTGTTCCGTGATCGCAACGCGTCGGTCCATCACAAGTCGTCGGCTCCGCGGTTCTACGTCGGATACGACTTCATTCCGGCGTCGGACGTGGAGACGCGTGGGGCTCTGACGACCGACGACACCTTCCATCGTCTCCAGGCCGAGGTGGCGTGGGGCACGTTGGTCTTCGAACGACTCGAGGTGAAGATCGCCGGTCGTGTCTATTACGAGCCTGATGCACCGCCGGCAATCCGGGCCGCCGACATGAGCTTCGCCACCTTCGCCGAGATGACCGTGGCGTTTCCCGTCGACAGGGCAGCGAGCACGAAGCTCTTCGTGAAGTACACGACGGGGAGAGTCGCACCGACGCTCGCCGGGGAGAGCGTCGCCTCTCTCGGCTTCAGCATCGATCTCGGGCAATCCCCACCCTCGCGGGACTGAGACATGTCGTCTGGTGTCCGCCGAGGGCGCCGTGCGCCGCTCCTTCGGCTCAGGTGGTCATCTCCGCGAGGACCTTCTCGACCTCTTTCGGGATCACGTCTGTCTTCATGTAGAGCGTGACAGCACGGAACTTGTCGTCGATGAGCTCCTTGACGCGATCTCCGGAGAGAAACTTCGCGATCGAGTCCTCGACCACCGAGGTGATCTCCTTGCGGAATATCTTGTCGAGGTTCTGCGAAAGGAACTCCTTGACGATGCCTCCCGCTTGCTTGCGCATATCGTTGGCTTCGCCATTCTCGTTATCGCCGCGGGATTCGAGCTCGCGGTCGACCACTCGACAGACCAGCGACTCGAGCAAGCCGCTGTCGATGAAAACCCCGGACATCGTTGCCTTGATGCGCTCGATCAGTTCGTTTTCACCGACGTTGTTCGAGGGGGCGGCGGCGGGCTCGCGACCTTCGGAGCGAGCGCGGATCGCGTCGATCTTCTCATGGATCTGGTCGATCCTGGATTCGAGGCGAGCTTCGACTTCCTGCTGGACGATGGAGAGAAAGTCCTGAGCGGTTCTGGAGCCGTCGTACGCTCCTGCCGGGTGCTTCGACTTGTTGTGCGTGTCCACGGCGATGTGGCGATGCTATGTTGCGTTGCCCGTCCAGCCGGTACCTCCTCGCCCAGGTCTCTCGGACCGAGGGGGTCCGGACCCCTGATCACGTTTCAAGGGTAGGATGTTGTCCTGACGACGTCGACCGGGTCGGGGCTCGACGGTGGTTCGCGGGAATGTCTGCGGAACGTCCACGAGGACGGACCTCTTTTTCTTCCTTGCGTGAAGCTGTACCATGAGCCCGCTGAGCCCCGCTCAGTGCCTCGATAGTCGTGTGAGGGGCGCTCGTGTCCGGTGGAATTCGAGAGCTTGATGTCCGAGCAGGTCTTGGTGGTTCCGAGAACGGTGCTCTTCCGCGCAGCGGATCGGGCCGTCTCGGGCTTTCAGAGCGCGGGTGTCGCCGGGTATCTCGACCGCGTCGCGCGAAGTGGCCGCTTTGCTCCACGTGATCAGGTCGAGGAGAATCCGTCACTTCAGCAGATTATCCCGTACGGCATGGTCTGTCTGGACGAACCGTGCGGGGGAAGGCGGGTGTTTCTGATGCGGCGCACTCGTGGCGGCAACGAGAGCCGGCTTCATGACCTCTACTCCATCGGCGTCGGCGGTCACATCAATCCGGGCGATGATACCGACCCCATCGGGGTGGTCGGGGCCCGAGATCGTGTCCGGGTGGCGCTCGAGCGAGAGCTCACCGAGGAACTGCACGTCGACACGTCGTATACGGTTTCGTGCGTCGGGGTGATCAACGACGACTCGAACGCCGTCGGCGAGGTGCACTTCGGTATCGTCTACCGTATCGATGTCGAGAGCCCGAGAGTCCGTGTACGGGAGACCGACCAGCTCGAGGGGCGTTTCGTCCCGATCGAGGAGCTGAGTGCTTACTCGGAGCGCCTCGAGTCGTGGTCCCGCCATGTCTCTCTCGCTCTCGGGGCTCCGGAGTGACCCGGCGATGACCCGACGCGACAAGGACATGTTGCCCGTGGTTCCGAAGGCTGCTGCAACCCGGCTGTCACTCTACCTCCGGTTTCTCGAGTCGCTGAAGTTGCGCGGTGTCCCGACGATGTCATCGCAGCAGCTGGCGAAGGGGGTCGGTGTGACCGCGGCGCAGGTGCGCAAGGACCTGGGCTACTTCGGGCAGTTCGGCTTCCCCGGTGTCGGCTATCGCATCGAGAACCTCATCGACGAGATCCGCCACATCCTGGGGACTGACCGCACGTGGAACGTCGCGCTGGTCGGCATCGGAAATCTGGGCTCCGCTCTCCTGGAATACCGCGGCTTCCGGGCCCAGGGCTTCCGTATCTGCGCGCTCTTCGACAACCACCAGGAGATCCTCGGGCGCCGATTCGGAGGCCTCGAGGTGGATCATATCGACCAGATCGACACCGTCGTTCGCGATCGGCAGATCGAGCTCGGAATCATCGCGGTGCCCGCGGCCGCGGCGCAGGAGGTTGCCGAGCGTCTGGTGACGGCCGGAATCCGTGGGATCTTCAACTTCGCGCCGACGGTGCTCGTTCTCGCGGAAGGCGTTGGATATGTGTCGATCGATCTCGCCGTACAGCTCGAGCAGCTGAGCTTCTTCGTCACCCAGTCCCGGCAATGAGGACAGCGGCGAGGGGGCTGCGGGCTCCTCACCCGGTCGGCCCTCCACGGCCTTCCGGGTCACCCTAATTCTTTTGACACAGGTTGCCTAAGTCGCTATAGTCCGCCAGTTTGTCACCTTACCCGGTGGTGTAATTGGTAGCACAACAGGTTTTGGTCCTGTTAGTTGAGGTTCAAGTCCTCACCGGGTAGCCCATTCCCGTGGAGGTTTGTTCCAAATGCTTGCCGTCGTGGTACTTGCCGCGGGTAAGGGGACCCGGATGCGGTCCGAGGTTCCGAAGGTGCTTCACCCGCTTCTCGGCGCACCGCTTCTCGAGTATGCTCTCGAGCAGCGCGACCGTCTCGGCGGTGACCGAGCGGTTGTCGTGGTCGGCTGGGGGCGGGACGCGATCCGCCAGCATTTCGAGGACCGCGAGGTCCTCTGGGTCGTGCAGGAGGAGCAGCTCGGCACGGCTCACGCCGCCCACGTCGGGGTCGAAGGCGTCGTCGCCGAGCTCTCGTCGGACTCGAACCTCGATGTCCTGGTCCTCAACGGTGACCTCCCGCTTCTGCGTGATGAGACGCTTGCAAGTCTGCTCGCTCGGCACCGCAACGAAGGCGCTGCGGTCTCCGTTCTCACCTGCGAGAAGGACGTTCCGACCGGTTACGGGCGCATCGTCCGTGCCCCGAGTGGCCAGCTCAGCGGTATCGTCGAGGAGGCGGATTGCGACGACGCGACCCGAGCGTTGCGAGAGGTCAATGTCGGAACCTACGTTTTTCGTGGGGCTGACTTTCGCAAGTACTACAAGCGCATCGACAGCGACAACGAGCAGAACGAGCTCTACTTGACCGACGTCGTGGTCGAGGCTGCGAGGGATGGTGCTCGTGTCGAGACCGTCCCCGTGCTCGATGAACTCGAGACCGCACAGGTCAACTCCCGCAAGGAACTCGCCGTCGCCTCGGGGATCCTGCGCGAGCGGATCGTCGACGACTTGTTCGAGTCAGGCGTACAGATCGATGACCCGGCGAGCACCTACATCGAGAGTGGCGTCGAGATCGCTTCCGGCGCGCGCATTCATCCCTTCTGCGTGATTCGCAGAGGCGTGAGGATCGGTCCCGGCTGCGAGGTCGGTCCCTTCGTACACCTGCGACCGGCGAGCGACCTGCGCAGCGGAGCCCGGGTCGGGAACTTCTGTGAGGTCAAGAACTCGGTGCTGGGGGAAGGCAGCAAGACGAACCACCTCAGTTACATCGGAGACGGCGATGTCGGCGCCCGGGTCAACATCGGAGCTGGTACCGTCTTCGCCAACTACGATGGCAAGGAGAAGCACCGTACGGTGGTCAAGGATCGCGCCTTTATCGGCAGCGGCACGGTGCTGGTCGCGCCGGTGACGATCGGCGAGCGCGCTCAGACCGGCGCTGGAAGCGTCGTGTTGCGGGGAAGGGACGTCGGTGATGACGGCGTCGTCGTCGGTGTCCCGGCGCGGGCTCTCGGTGAGCCGGCGAGAGAGAAGGATACTGCAAGTCCGGCACCTGGTTCCGTGAAGCGGTAGCGAATACCAACCGGGGAGCCCCAAGGAATCGTGTCAGAAGGATTCAAGCCATGGATGAGTTCGTGCTCACGGGATCGCCTCGCTCCGAATTCGGGAGGAAGGCGACGCGACGACTGCGACGTGAAGGCCGTCTGCCGGTGAATATCTACGGCCACAAGGAGACCAACGTCAACGCCAGTCTCGACGCGCGCGAGTTTCGCCGTTTTTTCGAGGACGGGCATCGCATGGCGACGCTCGAGATCGACGGCAAGCAGGAGCACGGTGTCGTCAAGGAGGTGCAGTACGACGGCCTGGGGAACGAGATTCTCCACGTCGACTTCACCCGTGTCTCCAGGGACGAGAAGATCGAGATCGAGGTGCCGTTCGAGATCGTCGGGGTCGTGGCTGGAGGCGTCGTTGACTTCGCCCACAGAGAGGTGAGGATCTTGGGCCTCCCGGGCAACCTTCCCGAGCACATCGAGCTTCGCGTCAGCG
>CAYMLL010000239.1:10013-12250 GCA_964390645.1 uncultured Planctomycetia bacterium
GACCTGAAGATCGGCGATGCGATTCGTGTCAGGGACGTGCCGGAGCCGGCTGACTGCCAGATTCTCGACGACCGTGATCTCGTCGTCTTTGCGGTGCACGCGCCCAAGGGCGTCGAGACGTCCGAGGATGTGTCGGCCGAGGATGCCCCGAGCGAGCCCGAGATTATCGGCAAGCCGAAGGATGAGGACGAGGACAAGGCCTGATCCTGATCTCCTCACGGATCCCGGACCGTGACCGCTGGTGCTTTGTCGTCGATTGATCGCAGGAGGCTTCCACTGAAATGTATCGTCGGTCTCGGCAATCCCGGAAGACGGTATGCCGGATCGCGCCACAACATCGGTTTTGAGACGGTCGAGTGCTTTGCGGGGCAGGAGCTCTTCGAGCCTGAGCGCCGCAAGTTCAAGGCGCTCTACCAGGAGCGAACGCTGTCACTGAAAGGAGGCGCTGAGAAGGTCTACCTCGTACGCCCCCAGACTTACATGAACGCGAGCGGTCACGCGGTGCGGGACTTTCTCGGTTTTTTTGGGGTCGACACGACGTCCTCTCTCGCGGAGACTCTTCTCGTTGTTCACGACGACCTCGACCTGCCGCAGGGCAGACTGCGTTATCGTGTCCGCGGTTCGGCCGGTGGCCATCGCGGTTTGCAGTCGGTTATCGAGTGTCTCGGGCACCGGGATTTCTCGCGTTTGAAGATCGGTGTGGGACGTCGGGAGGGCTCCGAGCCAGCGGCCTATGTGCTTGAGAAAGCCGACCCGCAGACGCGGGAGGCGCTCGGACGTGCGGCACGCTTGGCGGCGGCGAGTCTCGGCGTCTGGCTCGCCGAGGGCGATGAGGTTGCCATGAACCGCTTCAATCGGCCCGATGAGTGAGCGAGAGCTGACATCGGCGAGCGCTGGCGATGTTCCGGCGACGGAGCTCGGATAGACACGATGATCCCGGGACACGGATACTCAACCAGCCAGGGAGGCACGCAGACTTGAGACTCTACGAAGGACTTTTCCTCTTCGACGCGAACCTCGCCAGTCGGGACTGGCCGGGGCTCGAGAAGCACGTCGAGGAGGTGATGAAGAAAAACTCGGCGGAACTCGTTTATACGGAGCGCTGGCCTGATCGCAAGCTGGCTTACGAGGTCAAGGGGTGCAGGAAGGGTGTCTACTACCTGACCTACTTCAACGCTCCGGCGAACTCGATCAGTGGGATCGAAAGGGATGTGCGACTCTCGGAACGCATCCTCCGGGTCCTCGTCCTGCAGAACGAGTACATCGAAGAGGTTCTCGATCATCGCAGGAAGCAGGCGGAATCCGTCGCCTCGGAGTCGTCCGAGAGTGAGAGCGCCGCGTCGTCGGCTTCGACGGGCCCTGCCGTGGCTACGGCTGTGGCCGCGGTCGCCGAGAAGGCTTCGGCCGCTGCGGAGACGGCGCCCGCTGCGGAGACGGCGCCCGCTGCGGAGACGGTGCCCGCTGCGGAGACGGCGCCCGCTGCGGAGACGGCGCCCGCTGCGGAGACGGCGCCTGCTGCGGAGACGGCGCCTGCTGCGGAGACGGCGCCTGCTGTGGAGACGGTGCCCGCTGCGGAGACGGCGCCTGCTGCGGAGACGGCGCCTGCTGCGGAGACGGCGCCTGCTGCGGAGACGGTGCCCGCTGTGGAGACGGTGCCCGCTGTGGAGGGTGGGACCGCGGAGGAGGCCGGGACTGCGGAGGAGGTCCCGGAGGATGCGACGTCGTAGGGTCGCCCAAGAAGCTCTCTCTGTCGACAAAAGGAACCTTTGATGGGAGTTCGGCGCTTGTTGACGTCGGTCATGCGTTTCGCCCGGGTGCCGGGGTGCGACGCGGACGGTCGAGGGGCGTTCGGATCGGGAAGAGTCAGCCGGCCGGTCGCCGCGAGACGGACGAACCTTCGGCGTTGTTTTTCCACCGAGTTCACGCCGCGGATCACGAAAGCGAAGCGGTCACCACGGACTGAAGTGGCGTGAAGAGTAACGAGAGACCCTCCGTCCGGGAGATTTCTCCGGACTGCGGGTACCCGACAGAGGAGGCCTGGAGATGTCCAACTTCAACCAAGTCATCTTGATGGGTCGTCTGACCCGCACTCCCGAATTGCGGTACACTCCGAAGGGGACGGCGGTCACCGATCTCGGAATCGCGACGAATCGAGTGCGCAACGACCCGCAGACCGGCGAGCGCCACGAGGAGACGACCTTCGTCGACGTCACCTTCTGGGGCAAGCAGGCGGAGAC
>CAYMLL010000240.1:0-12222 GCA_964390645.1 uncultured Planctomycetia bacterium
GATCCCGAGACCGACACGTGGAGCCGTGGACCCGATCTGCCGGCGCCTCATTCGCATGCGGAGGGCAGCACGTTCGTCAACGGGGGGCGGGTCTTCGTGATGGGGGGCGTGACGCGTGAGGGGCGGAGGCGACGGATCGACTCGGCGATCCTGGCGCGTTCGGCGAGCGGCCACTGGAAGGTGCTCGGCGAGCTGCCGACGCGGCTGTCGTCACCGGTGGTCGCCTTGATCGGTGATCGGCTCTTCGTTGCCGGTGGCTCTCTCGACGGAGCCAATCCGCAGTCGGGAATGTGGGTGCGTCACTGGTCGGCCGCCGCTGACGCGGTCGTCCACTGGCCGGGTTGGCTGGGGCCGAAACGGGATGGGTGGGTGAGCGGCTTCCGGCCGCCGGCCCGGTGGCCGCAGAAGCTGAAGCGTGGATGGCAGGTCGAGGTGGGGACGGGCTACGGCTCCCCGCTCGTGGCCGGCGGCCGCGTCTACCAGCACGCTCGCCAGGGAGGCGATGAGGTCGTCTGGTGTATCGACCTGGAGACCGGCGACGTCGAGTGGCGCAAGAGCTATCCCGCTCCCTTCAAGATCGGGGGGGGCGGCGAGCGTCATGGCAAGGGCCCGAAATCGTGCCCGGTGCTCGCCGACGGCAGGCTCTTCACCCTGAGCATCGCGGGAGTCCTCACCGCCTGGGACGCGGCCTCGGGCAAGCTCCTCTGGCGTCGTGACCACGGCTCGCGGTTCGAGAAGGGCCACCCCTACTGGGGCGCGTCGACGTCACCGCTGGTCGACGGTGAGCGGGGCGGCGCCCACTGCGGCACCGACGACGTGGGCGGCCGGGGCGCTCTCGACGTCGAGAGCGGAAAGGAGGTCTGGAGCCAGGGCAAGGACGGCCCCTCCTACTCCTCGCCGCTACTGGTCGAGATACACGGAGTCCGTCAGATCGTCGAATGGAACCACCGGGCTCTCGTCGGCGTGGAGAGCGAGTCCGGCCGTCCGCTCTGGGAGTTTCCGTTCCCGCACGTCGGTCACAACCAGAACATGCCGACGCCGACGTTCCACAAGGGACGTGTGCTGCTGGGTGGGGAGAACCGTGGCATTCACGGACTCGAGCCGCAGCTGGACGACGGCGTCTGGACGGTGAAGGAGCGGTGGCACCAGAAGAAGGTGGCGCTCGACATGAGCTCGGCGGTCATCAACGGCGACCTGCTCTACGGGTTCTCCCACTACGATCGGGGACGGCTCTTCTGTCTCGACCCCGGGACCGGCAAGGTCCTGTGGGAGGGGCCGGCGAGAACCGGGGAGAACGTGATGTTCCTGTCGATACCCGGGCACATCGTGGCGCTCGTCAACGACGGTGAGCTACAGATCATCGCAGCGAACGGCGAACGTTTCGAGAAGGTCGCGTCCTATCGCGTGGCGCAGAGCCCCACCTTTGCCCCTCCGGTCCTGCTCCGGAGCGCGATTCTGGTGAAGGACAGCCGGATGCTGACTCGCTGGTCGCTGGCTGACTGACACGGGCGCTCGTTCGCCATCTTGCTCTCGTTGCTGACGCGGGGGCCCGGGCCTCGTCCGGTGTCGCTCGGGCTCTCGTCGGAAACGGCATCGCAGGCCACGCGCCGGGGCCAGAGCGGGTTCCGGCGGCCTGCGGCGCGGTGGTGCTCCCGCGTTCGACGCCGACTCGAAACCTGGTTGCGGGCCGATCCGGCCCGTAGACTGGGAGGCCTGTGCGGATCGTGCCTCATCCCGGGTGAGGAGCACTGCCCCTTTCAGAGACATCGAGGGAGTTCCGTGGACCGACGACGATTCCTCGCGAGGGCGGGAGTGGCCATCGCGCTTCCCATGCTGGAGACCCTGGCTCCGGGCGTCCGGGCCGCCGAGACCGCCAGGACGGTCAAGCGGGTCGTCTGCCTCTCCAACAACTACGGCGTCTATCCCGGGGCCTTCTTTCCGGAGCAGGCGGGTGCCGACTACGAGCTGCCCGAGACGCTCGCGCCCCTGGCCGCACACCGCAAGGAATTCACGGTGTTCTCACACCTCGACCACGGGATCTCGGGTGGTCACGCCTGCGTGCCGACGTTCCTCAGCGGGGTGAGGCCATACCTCGCGTCTCATTTCCCCGAGGGCAACATCAGCATGGATCAGAAGGCCGCCGAACACGTCGGCGCGCAGACCCGCTATCCATCGATGACGCTCGCGGTCAACGACGCCAACCTCGTGAGCTTTACCCGTACCGGCGTGCAGGTTCCGGCGCTTGACCTGCGACAGGCCTACCGGGCCCTGTTTCTCGAGGAGACGTCCGTGGCGAAATCCCGGAGGTCGCGGCAGTTCGAGCTTCACGGCAGCATTCTCGATGTGGTGCTGGACGAAGCCAAGTCGCTGGAGCGACGGCTCGGCAAGCGGGACGGTCGGAAGCTCGACGAGTACTTTGACGCGGTGCGCACGCTCGAGAGGAAGATCGTCCAGCAGAAGCCCTGGGTCGAGACCCCGAAACCCGGGACCGACCTGGCGGAGCCCAGGCCCGGCCAGGGCACCGAGGTCGACCTGAAGGCGATGGTCGAGCTGATCGCACTGGCCGTCCAGACCGACTCGACGCGCGTTGTCACTCTGACCAGCGGTTTCGTGAACGGCGATTTCGGGTTCAGGGGTGGCTATCACGGCATCTCACACCACGGCGAGCGCGAGTACGAGGTCAAGGCCAAGATCGCCATCGAGAGGAATCAGATCGCGCAGATGGCCCACCTACTCGACCTGCTGAAAGCTCGAGAGGACCCGATCAACGGCGGCACGCTGTTGGACCACACGATGATCCTCTACGGTTGCGGCATGGCGACCGGACACCATTCGACGAAGGACCTTCCCCTGCTTCTGGCCGGCGGCGGATTCAAGCACGGTGAGCACAAGGTGTATCCGGCGCAGAAGGGCCGGCGTGTCAGGGCCGCGAACCTCCTGCTCTCGATGCTGCAGAACTTCGGCCTGGAGGTGGACCGCTTCGGCACCAGCACGGGCACGCTCACGGGACTCGAGCGGAGCGGCGCATGAGATTGCGGCAGCTGGTTTCCGTCGCGCTCTTCATCGTGCTGCCGGCTCCGGATCCCCTGCGGGCGGACTCTCCCCTGGAGAGGCTGCGGCCGTTTGTGCGCAAGCACTGCTATCGGTGCCACGGTGTCGAGAAGCAGAAGAACGATCTTCGCCTCGACACGCTCGGTACGGATCTGTCCGGCAGGCGGACTCTGGAGGTCTGGCAGGATGTGCTGGACCGGCTCAACCTGGGTCAGATGCCGCCGGAGAAGGAGCCCCGGCCCGACCCGGAGGAGCTGGCCGCGATCGTCGAGACCCTGACCGCTCTGTTGAAAGATGCCTACGCTCTGCGCCGCAGTACCGGCAGGCAGACGGTGCTGAGGCGTCTGAACCGCCTCGAGCTGCGCAACACGCTGCGGGACTTGCTCCACCTCGAAGGTCCGGCGTTTCGTGGCGGGGCGGTGTCGAAGCTGGAGGACACCAACGGCAACGGTCGTACATCGCGTACCGGCACGGATCCGGTTCGCGAGTTCCCTGCTGACGAGGAGCAGGGTGGATTCGACAATATCGGCGATCGTCTGGTGATGTCGGACTTTCTGCTCAGGCTGGTGATCGTCGCCGCCCAGGAGAGCCTCGTTCTCGCGACGCATTTCGAGGAGAAGCCGAACGTCGAGACGACGCGCTACGGCGGCCACGTTCGCACCAAGGGCCCGAACCCAGGGCTGGAGGTCTGGTCACGTGAGATTCACCCGGAGTTCGACACGATCTTCCAGCGTTATCGCGAGCCGGGCGCCAGCACCGGAGGCGCGGGACGGGTGGCGCCCAGCTCGCTGGCCTCGCGCGGCGTCAGCACCCCCGCGCGATATCGCCTGACGATCGAGGCTTCCGCTCACAACCAGAAGCACCCCTGGGGTGAGTTGATCAAGTCCCGGCAGGACGAGCCGATGTTGCTGGGTCTGCACATGGCCGACTCTCGCAGAGGCGGCCTTCACGAGGGGAATCCCACGTCGCGAAAGCTCACCGAGTGGGCTCTGCCGGGCGATGGTAGCCGGCAGACGGTCACCTTCGAGACCTGGCTGGACGCCCGCTGGACGCCGTGGCTGGGTTGGGAGAACGGACCTTACGACCGTTCGCTCCGGCCATCGCATCTGGTGAAGCGGTACCTCCCGGACGCATGGCGACCGAGACCGGAGAACGACGCTTCGAACGAGGAGAGGCAGTCGTACGAGCCGGACATGGCCAGGGCGCTGCTCAGAGCCGGCTACAGGGGGCCACAGCTGCGGATTCACAGCTTGACCATCGAGCCGCTGATCGGGTCCTGGCCGCCCGAGAGCCACGTGTTTCTCTACGGCGTCGATGACGCGACCGCGGTCGAGGAGCTTGTCCTGCGCTTCGCGCAGCGTGCGTTCCGCTGCGTGGTGAAGCCCGAGGAGGTCACGCGTTACGTCGAGCTGGTCCGTTCGCAGCTCGCGAAGGGCATCAGCCGGCCGGAGGCCTTGCGGGCGGGCTACACGGCCATCCTCGCATCGCCGCGCTTCTACTACCTCCAGGAGTCGTCGGGAAAGCTGGGCAGCTACGAGCTCGCCTCGCGTCTGAGCTACTTTCTCTGGTCCTCGATGCCCGACGACAGGCTGTTCGAGCTCGCCATTGCCGACCGGTTGACGGACCCGGTGGTGCTGGACGAGGAGGTGGATCGCTTGCTCGACGACCCGAAGGCAGCTTCGTTCACCCGGCGCTTCACCGAACGCTGGCTGCGGCTCGACAGGCTCGGTGCCATGCCGCCGGAGCGGGGCGGTCCCTTTCGCATCTACTGGGACCGTCAGCTCGAGTCGCAGATGGTCGCTCAGACGGACGCCTTCTTCGCTGACCTCGTGAAGACGAACGGCCCGATTCGCCGGCTCATCGACTCGGATTACACCTTTCTGAACGAGAGGGTCGCGTTTCTTCTCTACGGACGCGATGACGTCTGGGGCGACGGGTTTCGCAAGGTGCGGATCAAGGACCCGAGGCGTGGCGGCATCTTCACCCAGCCCAGCGTCATGACCGCCACGGCCAACGGTGTGGACACCTCACCGGTTGTTCGGGGCGTCTGGGTCCTGGAGAACGTGCTCGGTACACCGCCTTCGCCGCCGCCTCCGGATGTCGAGCCGCTCGCTCCCGATCTGCGAGGTGCCACGACCATCCGCGAGCAGCTGGAGAAGCACCGCAGAGTGGAGGCCTGCAGCGGCTGTCACCGCACGATCGACCCCATGGGCTTCGCCATGGAGAACTTCGACCCCATCGGTCGCTGGCGGGAGAGATACCCGGTGAGCAATTTGCAGATCGATCCGTCCGCGACGCTCGCTACCGGAGAGCGGGTCGACGGTATCGTCGCCTTCAGGAAGATGCTGCTCGCCCGGCAGCCGGACGTCACCCGTTGCCTTTGCGAGAAGCTGCTGACCTACGCGAGCGGCCGGCTTCTCGAGCCGGGAGATCGAGGAGAGGTTGATCGCATCGTCGGCGAGGTCGAGCGGAAGGGGAGCCGACTGCGGGACCTGATCAAGCTCGTTGTGCGAAGCGACGTCTTCCGGACGAAGTGACACCGCGGTGTGTCGATGATTCTCCGCCAGTCGCCTGGCGGCCGGTGTTCTCGTGTCCTGGCGACGGTGTATCGACTACACCCCGGGATTACTTCTTGTTCACGACCTCGTCGTAGAAGGCCACGAAATCGTCGCGCCTCTCCTTGGCCCGGAATTCGATGGCGGCGCGCGGGTGGAGATTCAGCTGACCGGTGATGTTGAAGGGGACCAGCGGACCCCATTCGACGGTGTTCCGGATCTTCGGGACATGTTCCTGCAGCAGCTCGATCACCGGCCGCAGCTGGAACTTCGGGTTGCGGAGGAAGCCCAGCAGGAGCTCCATCGGGCGGTTACCAGCACCGCGCCCTGGCGCCGCCATGGTCGCGTCGGCGCGATTTGATCCCAGGACGATCGCCTCGAACGTGTTCGCGAACGCCAGGTGCATGTGGTTGTGCGCGTGAATGCCGATCTCCTTGCCGGTACCCTTCAGCGCCTCGGAATACTTGTGATACACCCGGTCGATCTGCTCGCGGCAGAGATGACCGAAGCTGTCCACGATGACCATAGTGCCGGCTGGTGTGGGGGCGATCGCTTCGAGGACCGTGTCGATCTCTTCCTCGGTGATGTTCGACCCGGCCATCAGGTTGGCCATGGTCTCGTAGCCCTGCTCGCTGGCGTGGTGAAGCATGTCCACGGCCTCGGAGACCTGGTGGGCGCAGAACGCGACGCGGATCATGCCCAGCACGATCTGGTCCGCGGGTCCGATGGCGGTCTTTCAGTCGCTCTTCCCGGCGTCGGCCATGGCGGAGAGGACCAAGCCGGTACTCTCTGCGTCATGGTCGCCGACGACCCGTCGCATGTCCTCTTCATCGCAGTGACGCCAGGCGCCGAAGCGGTCCTTCGGGAACAACCGCTCCGAGTTCTTGTAGCCGATCTCCATCGCATCCAGGCCTGCCGAGAGGCACGTGTCGTAGACCGCAGGGATGAACTCGTCGGCGAACCGATGGTCGTTGATCGGCCCTCCGTCGCGGACCGTGCAATCCAGCACCTTCAGCTCGGGCCGGTAGGTGATCCAGGGGGCTTTCTCGTTCGAGCTGTCGTCGAGGCTCATGCTGTCCTTCTCCTCGTGATTCAGGGCTCGGCATTCTGGGAGCCCACACGCCGATTGACAAGCGGCGGGACCGGTGACGAGCTTCGGGGCCTCTCCGCTGGACCAGGGTCTCGGGGACACGAACTCGAGCCCGGAGTGAGACGGGTATGCCGTCGCGCGAACGAGGCGACGTCAGGGTCTGGCAAGGTGTGACGACTGTCTGGTGGAAGGGGGGAACGTCCGTGACAGAGTGAGTCAGTCACCCTTCGAGGATCGGATCCGGTGTCGGAACGCCTTCCAGGAGCCGTGAATACGCGGTCTTTCCGGTGGATCGCGGAGCTCCCGGGGGCAGGGTCCCTCGCTCCTTCTTCCGGATGAGGGACTCTGGCTACTGAAATGTCTTGACGGGTGTTCGGACGTGAGTGTCTTGCCGGGTGTCCTTCTTGCCGCTCCTCGAGAACGCGAAGCGCTCTCTGGAGTCCATGGTCGGCTTCTCCACGCATCGATACAGCACTTCTGAGATCGTCAGGCTGCCGACCACGGCGATGGCGAAGTACGGGACAAACGGTATGCCGGTACCGAACCGTCGTAGCAGGGCCAGCACCTCCGGGTGCAACAGGTACAGGGCGTAGGAGCGCGTCGCAATGTAGTATGCCCCCGGGAAATAGAGACGATCTCTCCACAGATCGCTCGCATTGGCAACCAGTACGAAGGCGCCGAATATCACTGCCAGCAGCAGCTTGTCCGGATCGGGAATGCCCCACGCTCGGTTGTAGCGCGCCACGAAGAACAGCCCGTAAGCCAGCAAGGCGGCGACGGCCATGTGTGGTGCCAACCCGGTCAGTCTCGCCCACAGGTGTTTGTACTGATGATGTACGTGAGCCAGGAAGACGCCGGCCACACAGCAGTCGAGGCGCACGTGAGTCTCGTAATAGCTCCTGTACCAGAGGAGTTCCCGGAAAACGAACGGGAGGAGCAGCAAGGACAGCAGACAGACGGTGGTCGTACGTCGACTGGTCCGGGTCAGGAGGCCGAGGAGAGGTGCGATCAGCAAGTAGAACTGCTCCTCGACGCAGAGCGACCAGCTGACGGAAAAGAACTCGATCGGGGCATCGTAGTTCTGGAAGAAGACCAGGAACTCCCAGGGAAACGCGACGTTTTCCCGGGTCAAGTACCGTTGTCCGATGGACACGAACAGCACCGCATAATAGGCGGGAAGGGTGCGCATCCAGCGCCGCATCCAGAACCGCTTGATGTCGATCCTGCCGTTCTTGGCAGCTTCCCTGAAGAGAAGTCCGCCCAGGAGCCAACCGGAAAGCACGAAGAACAGGTCGACTCCCGTACCGCCCAGTTGCAGCGGGGCAAGGTGTTCCGGAGCCCCGTAGGACAGCACCGTATGGGCCAGTATCACCAGGAGGATGGCGACCGACCTCAACGAGTCCATGGATCGTGCGCGGCTCTTCATGGTTGATTCCTTTGGCGGGTACGGGGGGCCTCGGCCACCTGCAGCAGCGGTGGAGTCACCCTGGCCCCGGTGCCGGCGAACCTGGCCGGGAGTCGAACTTGCACGGTCGTCGGGCCCCGGATTGCGCGGGCTCCCCGCCTGGTTCGTCTCCCCTTCACCGTGTGGGCCTCGCTGCGGCGGTGGTCACGAATTGTCCCAGTCCGGTTCGACCTGCGCGAAAGGACCGTGCCGAGTACCGTCTCCTGCGGGCCGGCGGCACCCCGGGCTCGAGTAACCCTCGGTGTGGGCCAAGCGATCTGGCATCACCGGGTGGCCAGATACTCCCTCGCTATTCCCTGCTCCCTTTTTCGGGTTCCTGGGGGCGATTCTTGACCTTCCAGCACAAGCCCTGAAGTCCGTGGTTTCCGGACGGTTGAACGCGGCTTGAACCGGTTGCGGAGTCATCCTGGGAGGATGTCGGATCGTCCGGCCGGCGGCTCCTCCCCGAGTCAGGGTTGAAGGTCGACGAGGAAGGGGTCGAGCGGGCTCGGTGTTGCGCTGTGCGCCGAGTCGTCTTCACCCGTCGTCTGCGGGGCCCTTGTGGGAAGAGACGATCCTGACACCGGGGAACGGAAGCGTCGGAGCGTGATCCGGCCCTTCTTGTTTCCCGGGCAGATCTCTTGCAGACAGCTCCTCGGATGGCGCTGGAGTCTGAACCGGCACGTGCTTCCTGTCGGAGTCCGTCCTTCGGGACTGCCCGTGAGGGACCCTGTTGCGAGCCTGCGGTTTGCGCTTCGCTGGCCTCGAAGCGACGGATCACCCCGTACGAAGGGCGAAGGTCGACGCGATCCGAGAAGAAGGTGCGCGCTCCGCGACACACCACACGCCAGAGCTTCACGAAGGAAGCAACAGGCCACGAACCCCGGGCCGATTTTGGACCTATACAGTATCAGGTGTGCTCTCGAACCGACTCTCTTCGAGCACGAGCTCTCTTTTTTGTTGACGAAGTCGCTTCTGTGGCTTCACTGCGCGACCACTGCAAGGCGGGGCTTTGTTCGCTTCGGGCTTTCCGACGCGCTCTGCATTCAACGGGGGGCCGGGCCGGGGGTGACCCGCCAGGAAAGCCCCTGAACTGAAGCATCAGGGCCGGATCCGTCAAGTCCTTGCGGAGCAGCAGTCGAGTGGAAGCTTGACTCGGGAGGGGAATCACGGGAGGGGGTGGACGCTTTTGGGATTGCGTCGTAGAGCGATAAAGTTTATACTATGCGCCGGTGGTGTAAAGATTCGGTACTTAATACAGAGAGGGGTGGTTCGATGAGGACGATATTGTTGTATGTAACTGGATCGTTGGTTGGGTCGGTTTTGTTCGCCTCGCGTGCCGAGGCAGAGGTGATGTCTCTCGATATCGCGTCTTCAGTGATGGTCCAGATGATCGACGGCACCGGGGATGACAATTCGACTGTCAGCGTCGGTGTGATGTCGGTGAACAATTACGATTTCGGGTACTGGGACGATTCGAGCGACGCGTTCGTGGCGATCACGAACGAATGGAATTTTTGGGGATCGGCGACGTTCAGCGGTGGTTCCCTGGTCGATTTCGCCATTCGTGACAATGAAAGTGGCGGTGAGATCTCGCGACTCTCCGATCACTCAGCCGTGATGAGGTACTGGAGCCCCATCGAGGCTGAGAACTCGGAGAATCCGGTCGTGAATGGGGACTACTGGCAGAACCTGTCGATCACCTGGGACCTTGGCAGCGACTCGGTGGTTGCGACGATCAACGGTTCGAGCGACGGGTTTGCTCCCGTACCGGAGCCCGCTTCGCTCGCGCTCCTCGGCGTCGGTGCGCTGGCTGCTGCTACGGTGGTTGGCCGCCGCAGGAAGAGCCGTGCTGGCAAATCCCGATCCTGAGGTGGTGGTGGTAACGGTGGAGTGATGGTGGGAAAATCGGGTGGTTTCCATGAGACACCGGTGTGACAACGAGTATACGCGAGGCCGGTAGGATGTGGCAGCAGCCACCTCCTACCGGCGACGGGTTCTCCCTGGCAGGCATATCATCGATATAGCCGCCTCGGGGCGCAAGAGTCGGTCGCGACGCCGTCCTGACAACGCTTGTACTCGTTCGATGCAGGTAGATCGTGGGCCATCCGGGATACTCGATACGGATCCCGGGGCGAGTGTCTTGCCGCTGCTCCGAATGCCTCACCGTGGTTTTGAGGTCGTGTCGAGAAGCCACGGTGAGTGATCTGCGGTCGAGTTCTCGGTGTGACACGGGTGTCCTGCAAGCCCTTGTTGAGCTCGGCCTGTTCAGCGTCTTCATCGGCAGTGGCATTCCCGGGGCACGATACGAGCCGAGGTATCCGCGATCCATTGTGGTTCTCCCGGGCCTGCCAGAGGCGTTCGCCGCGGTGTCCCGTACGTCTCGCAGCACTTGCGAGAGGAAGGGATTTCGGCCGGGACGCCCTTCCGCGAAGGAACGGAGCAGACGCTGTTGCGAGTTTCGGACTGTCTGACCGGTACGATTTCGGAGAGTCTGACTCCACCCCTGGAATGAAGAGTGCTCAGGCCTCGTTGGTTCGCCAGGACGCATCGCTCCGGGCGGCCTTGACCGTGTGTGACTCATGTACGGCGTCGAGGCGGCTCACGCCACGAACCGCAATCACGCGATCGATCGGGTTGCCGTTGTCGGCGCAGCGGATGCAACGAGCGAGCCTCGTCCGTCCATTTCTTCGTCGGGTGGAAGGTCGCGCAGCGCGTGAACACCGGGAGATCGGCCACGGGCGGGCTACAGATTCTCGTAGAACTCGCGAGCGCAGGTGTCTTCCGGCAGAGCTGTGACCATGAAATGAGGGTCTGGATCCGATGGCGACTCTTTTGCTGTCCGGATGATTCTCCCCCTCGCGGTTCTCGACCTCGAGGGCCGTCGGGGTGATCCCCTTGAAGACTCGAGTGGCCTCGCCGTTGTCGCGACAGTGCTTCTCGACTTCGGCCCCGGTTCCGGGGTGACCGCCGCCTTCGAGCGTTCGCTTCTCGCGATCGTGCGGACGTCGTCGACCTCGTTTTCCTCGCTTCAGGGCATGATCGGCTCGCGGTAAGAAACCCGAGCTTCTTTGCGGAAGAACCTTAACCTCGGTCTGCGGAGAGCGGGGTTGAGTGACGATCCGTCCAGCTTCCCGAGCGCTCCTCGGGAGATACCCCGATGCTCGACTTGCGGAGACATCTTCGGTACCGGCAGCGCGTCGGAGTCCTTGCTGTTCTCGGCGCCTTCGAGTTTCCCGGCGGTCTCCCTGTGACCACGGACCTGGAACTCGACGGTAGTCCCGGTGACTCTCTTTGCGGCGCGCGATCTCCACGTGTCTTCGTAACGGGCTCCGCGGGCAGAAGTCGCCCACCGGTCAGTTTGGCTATCACCCTCTCGCCTGCGAGAGACTTGTGCGCTGCTAACGCACGGAGCCGCTGACCGCGACGAGACTGCCCGGGATGCCGTTGTCGAGGGCCGACTCCGTGCCGGTCTGGACGTCCTTGACGAAGAAGTCGGTGAGAGTGGGCGTTGTTGCGGACGGGCGCCCGAAGACGACCTGGTTGCGCTGGCTCTTCGGCGCCCAGGCGGCCTGCGGCACCGTCGGTCCCTCGGCCACCGCGAGCGGCTCCTGTCCCGGACGCAGGAGGGCCAGGCCGGTCTGCGGCTCGTGGACCAGGGCGTCCTGCGCGCTGCGGTCGAGCACCCGGATGGAGGAGGGCGTCGTGGCGGTGGAGGTGAGCTCGGTCTCGAGCGTCGACGTCGTCGCGCGCATCAGCTGCTGCTGCTGGGTTTCGGAGGAGGCGGTGAAGTAGAGGTCGCTGCCGACCGGGAAGAAGTCGCCGGCGTTCGACAGCCCGTCGGCGTCGAACAGCATCGCGCCGGTCGCGGACGAGGAACCCATCACACAGGGATCACCCACATCGGGCAAGCCTGCGCCGAAGCGGCTCGCGGAGTACACGACGAGATCGTTCGGGGCGATCTTCACGTCGTGAATCGTCAGCTCTCCAGTGGTCAGGAACGGGGGGGCGATGTCGGTGCCGGTGCGGCTCAGGTTCACGGCGTCGAGCGGGGAGGCGCCGCCGACGCGGAACAGGTCCGT